>CAZLBF010000158.1:0-5022 GCA_964557495.1 uncultured Myxococcales bacterium
CTAGCTGACCGACGACTTCACAGCGCGGAACTTGCCGTTGGCCTCGCGCGGGATCGCGTCGACCGGCAGCAGCCGGATCTCGATCGCGTCGCCGAGCCGCGCGCGGATCTCGCGGAGCAGATCGCGCTCGCCGTGAGGCCCGAAGCTGCCCCCGGGCACGTAGAGCACGTCGATGGAATCGACCTCGTCCTGACGGATCTGCGCCTCGACGACGCCGCGCTGATCCTTGAAGATGTGGTCGAGGCGACCGATGCGGCGGCCCTCGGGCGTCACGACGAAGTCGTCGTTGCGCCCGTCGACGTCGAGGAACACGTCGCCCGCGCGTCCACAAGCGCATGGGCGCTTGAGGCGCGTCCCGCTGTCGCCAATGCGATAGCGGAGGAAGGGCGTCACGTCGTTCGCGAGGCCGGTGACGACGACCGGCCCCCGCTCGTACTCGTCTGTCTCCTCGCGCACGTCGACCTCGACGATGCAGTACTCCATGTCGACGTGGAGATGCTTCTCGGAGCACGCCGTCATCGAGACGGCGAATTCCGCGGTGCCGTAGCGGTCCCACACCGCCGCGCCGAACGCCTCCTCGATCACCTCGCGCTGATAGGCGAGCAGCGACTCCGATGAGGTGAAGACCGCCTTCAGGCGCCCTTTTTCGAAGGGCCGGCCGAGCTCGAGCATCGCCTGCGCGACCTGGTAGAGGGCGGACGGGTACCCGTCGACGTATACCGCGTCCATGTCATGGATCGCCTTCACGTAGTCGGCGCTGTTCCACCTCGTCATGTGGTAGATCGAGAAGAGGATCTGGCGCTGGTACATGTTGGTGCGCCAGTACGGCGGCTTGACCTGATGCACCGGCACGATCAGCTGCCCGTTGAAGGTCAGGTGTGCGTCGCGAATCCCGACGCCGTGCGCGCGGCGAAGGCGCCACACGGTCGCATACTCCTCGGCCAGGGTACGCACCGACGAGTAGAGCGGCAGCGCCGTGCCCGTCGTCCCGCTCGTCTTGCCGCGCAGGATGTCCCGCCGCTTCACGTCCCGGGCGATGAAGCGCTCCGGCCCTTCGCGGTAGTCCGCCTTCGTGAGGAAGGGGATGCGCTCGAGCGTCTCCTCGATCGCCGCGAGCGGGTCCGAGGCCTCCGACGGCGGCGGCAGATCCGCGAAGTAGGGAACTTGCAGGCGCGCGCGCTCGACCAGCTCCCGCAGTCGGCTCCACTGGAGCGCGTGGAGCTCATCGAGCGGCGCGTGCACGGAACGTTCGAGCTCCGCGAGGCGAAGATGGAAGGCCTTCGGATAGCGCGTGTAAGCGCGGTAGAGCCCAGCCACCGTACACGCCGCGTTCTGCCCGAAAATGGGCAGCATGTCGTAGAGCCTGCTCATCTACGTGACTCTGCCGTTCTCGACGAACAAGGGAATGACCTTAAGGGAGATTGCCGTGAGTACGGCCGGTTCGAGTCGAATCTCGCACCCGCGCCTTCGGGCTTCGTGACGAACATGGGGAGACGAACTTAGCATTCCCGATGTGCCGACATGGACCGGATCCCTCGGGGGCCACGAGTCCTCCGAACGTTCCGGTGCCTCGAAGGCGCTTCTGTCTCGACTCAGACCGGCCGATTCGGGAGTATCATCGGCAGTCGCCACTCATAACGAGAGATCCACGGCTCCTCTCAGAGCGATCCGTGGTGTGGGGGCATCCGCGGGAGATCGGCCAGGATGAGATGTTTGCTGGGGGGGGAGTGGGACGATTCGTCCCTGGATTTCCATCGGCCCGTCTCCGGCTGCCGCATCCAGGTCGAGGCCTTCGCGAACCTACAGATCCTCGAGGGCATGTACTTCGTGCCCCCCCGCAGCGCGAAGCTCATCTGGAACTACATCCGCGAGGTCGGCGCGGTCGAGACCTGGCGCAAGGTCGCTTCCCGACTCCAGGAGCGGAATCGCAACCAGAAGTTCCAGTCCTTCGGCATCGGCCGCATCGTGGAGGCCGGCACCAGCGGCCGCTTCCAGCCCGACGAGCGCGTCGTGTTCTTCGCATCCGGCACGCCGGCCTGCGTCGAGCGGATCGTGCTCCCCGAGATCCTGATCGACAGAGCCCGGGAAGAGGAGCTCGCGGCGCTCGAGCCGGGCCAGATCCTCCATCTGCCCGAGCCTGGCATCGCGGAGCCACAGGGCGCGTGGTGGGATCGCGTCCGCGCCTGGAACGAGTACTCCGGACACACGTTCGATCCCGATGACGGCCCGGCGATCGCGCAGGGGCTCCACGACTTCGCCAAGGAGGTCGACTGGAGCGGAGCGCAGCGCCTCGAGGCCGCGCCTCCGACGCCGGTGCGCGAGGTCCACTCGACGCTCGGCACCTTCGTGGCGCCCCGCAGCAAGCGCAAGCGCGCGATCCTCTTCGGCTACGGCCACTATGCGAAGACGAACATCCTCCCGAACGTCCGCGCCTTCATGGACGTCGAAGCCGTCCACGAGATCGATCCCACGCAGGTCCCGAAGGACTGGGGCAACGTCCCTTGCTGGGACTCGAGCCCGACGGTCCGCGCGACCGAGGACTTCGACGTCTACTTCCTCGCCGGCTACCACCACACCCACGCGCCACTCGCCACCACGGCCCTCGAGAAGGGGGCCTACGCGGTGACCGAGAAGCCGGTCGCGGTCGAGAAGCCGCAGCTCGAGCGGCTCATGGGAGCCCTGGAGAATGCATCTGGCGGCATGTTCGCCTGCTTCCACAAGCGCTACTCGCCGCTGAACGAGCTCGCGCGAAAGGATCTCCAGCGCGCGCCCGGCGAGGCGATCAACTACAACTGCATCGTCTACGAGGTACCGCTTCCGGAGATGCACTGGTACCGCTGGCCGAACTCAGGGAGCCGGCTCATCTCGAACGGGTGCCACTGGATCGACCACTTCCTCTACCTGAACGACTACAGCGAGGTATCCAACAAGCAGATCGGCGTCGCGCCCGACGGCACGATCCACACGGCCGTCACGCTCGCCAACGGCGCCCACTTCACGATGGTGCTCACCGACGTCGGGAGCCAGCGCATCGGCCTGCAGGACTACGTCGAGCTGCGCGCCGGCCCGGTCACGGTGAAGATCACGAACAACTCCCACTACTTCTCCGAGGACCATGTGCGAGTCCTGCACAGGACCCGCGTGAGCAAGACGCTGCCCTACAAGCTCATGTACCGATCGATCGCCGCGCAGATCGCCAACGACCAGCCCGGCGACTCGCCGGCCTCGATCCGCGTCTCGAGCGACCTCGTCCTCGAGCTCGAGGCCGAGCGCATGAACATCGAGCAGAGCGGCGTTCTCGCGCCCGACTCGCGCTGAGCGCTCTGTCCCTCGCCGTGCCAGACGCCCTCCCGCCATGAAGATCGCCGTAAACACCAGCCCCGCCGTCGCCGGGGGATCCGTCACGCACCTGCGCCATCTCCTGCCCGAGATGCTGCAGCTCCTGGGTGACGACGAGCTCGTCGCGATCGGCAACGCCGCCACCCGGGAGAGGATCGAAGCGCCGCCCGAGCTCGAGTGGATCGACGCGCCGAACATCGGCGAGGGTCTGCGCAGGCGCCTGCTCTGGGAGAGCCGCGAGCTGCCCGGGATCCTGGACGACATTGGCGCCGACGTCTTCTTCCACCCGTCGAACTTCCGCGTCCATCGCGCGCGCGTTCCGCAGGTCGTCCTGATCCACAACCTCGCGCCCTACCTCCCCGCGGTATTCGTCGGCGAGAGCGCCTACCAGAAGCTGCGGCTGATCCTGCTCCGGCTCGTGACGCGGGACGCCATCAAACGGACGGCCGAGACGATCTTCATCTCGCAATGGGGCAAGGAGCTGGTCCGCGGGCGCGACTCTGGACCCGACCGTTTCCCGGTGATCCCCTTCGGCTGCGAGCACGGCCGCGAGATCCGCGACGTGGGCGCGCTCGAGAAGTACGGCGTCGAGCGCGACGGCTTCGTGCTCACCGTGTCGCACTTCTACCGATACAAGAGAATCGAGTACCTGATCGACGCGTATGCGGCGCTCGGCGAGCGCGTGCGCGAGTGGCCCCTGCTCATCGTCGGCGAGCCCTACGATGCGCCCTACGGCGCGCGCCTGCGCCGACACGCCGAGGCCTGCGCCGCGCCCGTCGTCTTCACGGGCGCGCTCGGCGCGGCTGAGATCGCCGAGCTGATGGATGCGTGCCGAGTGTTCGCCTTCACCTCGGAGGCGGAGAACCTGCCGATCACGCTGCTCGAGGCGATGTCGGCGGGCTCCCCGATCCTCACGAACCGGGCCTGCTCGATGCCGGAGACCTGCCTCGACGCCGCGGTCTATGCGGATCCGACCTCGGCCGACACCTACCGCGTCGAGCTCGAGCGGATGCTCTGGGACGACGCGCTGCGCGCCGACCTCGCCGAGAGGGCCCGCGCGCGCGCCGCAACCTTCCGCTGGTCCGATACGGCCCGCAGCACCCTCGAGGTGCTCCGGCGGGTCGCCCGGGACGGGCGCTAGGAGCCTGACCGGCTCGGGCCAGTGTGCTTCAGCCGCTTCGGGCGGGCGATCATCTGCCCGGCGTGCAGGTCGCGAGCTCGGTCGCCGACCGGCGCAGCCGCGCATGGGCCGTCACGTGGTCCGAGAACTGGACCTGCGGAAACGCAGGAGGGCGAGTACCACTCCGCGGACCGCACCCACGCCGGACGGCGAGTCCCGTCCCCAAGGCACCAAATCGAATCGCCCGACTCAACTTGCGAATGCGAGCTCGTGAGCGTGCTCCCCACGTAGAAATCGACTCGGCGCTCGGCCCCAGTAGTAGTCGGCCACCCGCTTCCGAAGTCGCCTTCGTGTCGCGAAGCGTCTGATCGCCAACAGCTCCGGGATCGTCCACCGCTTGTCGGTCACCCCGAGTCGCTGCCCCGGCGTCTTCCCCCGCTCGCGCTCCGAGGCCACCTTCACCAGGTTCCTCCACACCTGGAACACCGCGTGCCTGTAGATCACGGCCTGGATGCGCTTCGAGAATGCGATCGTCTCCCGCTTGTGGTTCGCCCCGCTGTGGC
>CAZLBF010000159.1:0-4306 GCA_964557495.1 uncultured Myxococcales bacterium
TCCTTCGTCCGCTCGTCCTCCAGCTCGCGGTAGCGTCCCGCGATGCGGTCCAGCTCGTAGGCGGTGTGGAGGCCGATCAGGTTCGCGAGCGGCTTCCACTTGAGGATGCGGGCGTCGATGTAGACCTGGTCGCCGGCGAGCCGAAACGTCTGGGCCCGGCCGTCGGGAAGCTCCAGGCTCGCGACGAAGCGCTGTCCGCCGGCCGGCTCGGTCCGGACGACCGCCGCCACCTCCTCGCGAGTGAGCGCCCGATAGCCCTGCGTCGAGACGAAGAGGGTCGCCGCGAGTGCGGCAACCGTCACCAGCAGCAGCGCCACCAGCAGCCCGAAGGCCGCACGAACCCCCATGCTTCACCCCCACGGAGAGGCTAGCGCGCTTCGCCCGAGCGCTCACCGGGTGAGCGCTTCGATGATCTCCCGGTGGCGCGGGAAGCGTCGAGCCAGCGCCGAGCGCTGGCCCAGCTCGAAATCCGCGAAGTCGAAGCCGGGTGCAACGGTGCAGCCGACCAGCGTGTAGGAGGACGGGTCGTCCACGGTCGCGCCGAACCAGGCGCCGGCGGGCACGACCACCTGGGGTGCCTGCCCGACGTTCGGATCGAGACCCAGGGCGAGCCGCTCGTAGCGCCCCGACTCGTCGAGCACGTGCAGGGTCAGCGGGCAGCCCGCGTAGTGGTGCCAGACCTCGTCCGAGCGGATCCGGTGGAGCACCGACCGCTCAGCGCCGGTCAGCAGAAAGTAGATCGCGGTCGAGACCGACCGGCCCTCCCCGAAGGCGGCCCCCAGACAGCACGGCCCGATCTCGGCCGCACTGCGGTAGCTCTCGCGGTAGAAGCCGCCCTCGGGGTGCCTTTCGAGACCGAGACGCTCGATCCAGTCTTCGGCAGTCGGCAAGCGTCCGCCCTCGGAGCCCGATCACACGACCGCGACGTCGCGCCTGTGAGTTCCGAGCACGAACGCTCCGCCGCCCGTCGCTCAGGCTCCGCCTTCGTACTTGAACGAGACCCGGACCTTGGCACGATAGTGCGCGATCTTTCCGTCCTCGATCGACATGTCGAGCTCGACCACCTCGGCGACTCGCAGGTCTCGCAGACTCTGAGCCGCCCTGCCGATCGCGGCCTGGGCCGCCTTCTCCCAGGAATCGCTGCTGGTCCCGATCAGCTCGATCACTTTGTAGACGCTATCCGGCATGTCATTCTCCTCTGACCCGAACGGTGCGCGACTCGAGCCGCGCGCCCGGGCCGATGTCCTTCGATCCTATTCCCGAAACCGCCTCGACCCAAGCAAAATCGACCGGCAGGTCCCCGGGCGCCCGGGCCTCGATTCGCCCGGCCGATCGACGAGCGACTCCCCGGGCTGCGCCCCGCTGACAGAGCGAGGCCGCGACCCGTTCTTCTGCCGGTCGCAGGCTCGGCTGTACCCAACGCATCAGCGATGCGCAGCGGGTGTGCGCGCCATCGGAATCGGCGACACGACCCGGACGCGTCAGCCACTGTGGAAACAGGAGAGGTTCCATGCTGGACTTGAAGCTGCTGCGGATGCTGGGGATCGGCTTGGGGGTTGCGCTCGCGGCGGCCATCGCGATCGAGGAGCTGGAGGCCTATACCCGAGACCTCTGGGTCCACCCGCGCGAGGATACATACGATCCCGCACGCCACTACAAGGACGCTGCGGGCGAGCTCTTCTACAAGCAAGAGCGGGAGATCGTCGACGCCCTGGGAGACATCTCCGTGGACCGCGCAGGTCGTCCGCTGATCTCGGTGGAGGTCGGGCCGAGCCTGCTCGCCTTTGCAGAGGAGCACGGGGGCTCACTCGTCCCCGTCATCCTGTTCGACTCGGACGACGACGAGAAGATCGACCGCACGGTGCGCGGACGCATGGAAGGATCGGGAGCCCTCTTCGACTCGCCGCGCCTCCAGGAGTTCAGCATTCGCTACGGGGAGTGGCAGCTGGGAATTCGATTCGCGGCCGGTCCAGATGGCGACGCGGAGTTCGACGGGCGCTATCTCGCCTCCGTCGACTCCGACCATGCGCAGGTCGCCTACCGGCGCCTCGACGAGCTCGCACCGGTCGGCGCCCCCAGCGCCGTAGCCGGACTGGTGATTCTCAAGCACCGCGAGGGGGCTCCCTTCGACTTCGCCAAGTTCGTCGAGAACCCGGCTCTCTACTCCGAGGACTTTGTCCCGCTCACCCGCGAAGAGGACGAGGACGACTGGACGGTCGACGGCAACGAGGGACGCCTCGTCACGCACCTGGATGGTGAGGATCTGCTTCTCGTGCGGACCGAGGGCGGACCCTCGCTCGACGTGCTGTGGGCTGACATGCCGCTCGTCGCGTTCCTGGAGGACGAGCTATACGTCGGTGCCGACACCGATGGGTGCTACAGCTCGCTCCGGACGGAGCTCGCGAACGAGGACGGCAGCTCCGTCGCGGTCCCGCATCGCTTGCTCTACTGTCCGGACGACTCGGTCGCGCTCTTCGACGCACCCCCCGGCTATCAGATCGATCTGATGGCGATGCTCGCGGAGGAGGTGGTCGAGGAGACCGAGGCGTCGACCTCGATTCGTGACAACGCCCGCCTCTACATGCGGGAGATCAACCCGCGGAGCCCATCGAGCCGCAGCACCGGGTCCGTGTTCGGAAACGTCCGGGCCGGCTTCCGCGACGCGGGGGCCAATCTCACGGATGCGCTGCGCCACACCCTCACCGGCACGAGACCCACGAACATCCACACCGGACAGCAGCACTACCGACCGTCTCCGGTCGTCGCGGTGCCCCGAACGCTGGTGAGCCTGGCCACCCTGCGCCCGCTCGATGCGCTCGGCGAGCTGGCCGAAGGCGCGAACAGCGCGGTCCTGGCGGCAGCCAGCGTCGTCGGCGCGGTGGACAGCGCGGTCGTCAATCCGACCCTGCAGCTGACCGTCGGCGTGGCATCGACGCGGGCCGCCGATCAGAGTGGGGACTTCATCGGCACCGTCGCGCAGGCTCTGGCGAAGAACTTCCCCGGGGGCGAGCGCTCGCTCGATGCCGTGAATCCGTTCGCAGCCTGGAACCACGACCGCGCCTTCGCACCCATCGACTACACGCGAACGGACACCCAGCTGAACTTCGACCGCGCCGCGACGACGATCGACGTGATGGCGATCCGCGCCATCGAACGCCACAACGACGACAGCTCCAGCGGAAACGGCAAGAAGAAGAACGGCGACCAGAGCCAGAACAGCGGAGCGACGGGCCAGAGCGGGAACGGCGGCGCATCGAGCTCGAGCGGCGGCCCAAATCGGGGAAGGCCTCGCGCTCGGGCAAATCCCGGAAGGCATCACGGGAAGGGCCACCACGCGAGGAGTCACCACGCGAGGTCGTGCGCAAAGAAGCACTACCGCAGGAAGCCCAACCCGAGGAAGCACGCCGTCAGGAAGCATCCCTCCAGAAAGCCGCACCACCCGGACGTGCACGACGGCAAGCACAACCACGGCGTGCGCGATCACGGGACACACGGCCCCGCGGTCCACGAGCGCCCGAGGCGGCCCCATGGGACGGCCCTGCCGGCGGCGAAGCCCAGGATCTCGAGTCGCTGGAGCGCCGCGTACACGCGCGTTAAGCAGTTCTGCGGCTTCGCGCCCGGCCACTGAGCGACCCTCCAATCTCGCTCCGGCAGCTCGGAGGCGACAGCTGAGCAGCTTCGCCGCAGCTGTGCGCGGAAGCTGCGAGACCGTCCGACGTTTCATTGCGTCGAGCCTCGGAACACCGAAATGTGGAGGCCCGCTTCTTCCTCGATCGCGCGATTCGTGAGCACATCGAGCGATTTCGAGGACTTAGCGACGTGGTACGGTCCCTGCAAATCGGCGGGTGTCCCCTCGAGACGCATGGGGGAACGGAGTCATCGGGATCGTGCGAGACGTTCACGCAGCCGCCGGAGTCACGAAGCCAACGCGAGCGACCTCCCCCGCGCAGGCCTGCATCTGGGCCGTCGGCGGCGGAAAGGGCGGCGTCGGGAAGTCGGTCGTCACATCCAGCCTGGCCGTGACCCTGGCGGAGCGTGGCCAGCGCTGCGTACTGGTGGACGCCGATTTCGGGGGCGCGAATCTCCACACCATCCTCGGAGTTCCCAGTCCCAGAGAGACGCTCTCGCACTTCCTGAATGGCGAGGTTGCGGACCTCGCCGACGTCATGTCCCCGACGAACATCCCCAACCTCTGGCTCGTCAGCGGTGCCCGCAGCATGCTGAACATCGGGAACCTCAGGCACAGCCAGAAGCAGAAGCTGCTTCGACACGTCCAGTCCCTCGCGGTCGACCACGTCTTCCTGGA
>CAZLBF010000160.1:0-5181 GCA_964557495.1 uncultured Myxococcales bacterium
TGCTGACGGTGCTGATGTCGATCCTCGCCTACTTTGCGCCGGCGCCCAGGCGGAGCTCGCCAGGAGCCTGAAGCCGCCGGAGCGGGCCCCGTAGCGGCGCCGGACTCCGGACCTCTCCGCTCCATTCTCTATGACTTTCACGGATCTCCCGCGCGAAGTGAACGTGAATCCTGCGGTAGCCAGCACGCAGTTTCGAGGCCATTCCTCCGGCTCGAAGCCGGTTCCCGCCACCTTCAAGTATCGCTCGAAGGATTCCGATAGACGGTGTTACACCCGAGTTCCGGTCCGGACGGGTGAACGACGAGCGGGTCGGAGGACGAGCGATGAATACGACACCGATGAAGTCCGCACGCATTGCAGGGTTTGTGGCACTGCTGCTGCTGCTGCCCGCGATCGCACCCGCCGACGCGCCCGACGGCGATGCGGCGTTCGCGATGAGCGGTGCGACCCACCCCATCCTCGACCTGTCCTGGCTGCTCCAGAGCCGGAACCCGATCCCCTTCTCGTTCGACGACCCGGACCTGGGTCCCGTCGACATCGAGATGTCGGCGACGGTCCTCAACCAGGACGTCAAGGGACGGATGATGGGCTCCGCGACCGTGAACCAGGACGCCGCAAGTCCGCTGACCGTGACCCTGGACTGCGAGCTCCTGGGTCGGGTCAAAGGCAAAGACCTGATCACCAAGTTCATCGTCAAGGTGACCTGCGAGGGCACCATCGACGACGGCAACGTTCCCTTCCCGCTCCCGGCGGAGGCGAAGCTCAAGCTCGCCTACATCGTCGATCCCGTTCAGAACGTGACCGTCGAGAAGCGCCTGCTCAGAATCGAGATCGCGGGTATCCCCTTTAGCATGTCGGACATGCAGGAACTCCCCGGCGTTCCCCCCCTGTTCCCGCCTGCCCTCGACTGGGACCTCGACCTGACGGTCTCGCCCGACCCCAACGACCCGTCCGGGAGCCGGCTCCTGGGCACCGCGACGGCGTCCCTGAACTCGCAGCTGCCCGGCGGCGCCACGATCGACTTCACGGGCGTGGGCAAGTACGACCCTGTCACGGACTCGTCCAAGATCAAGTTCAAGAGTGACGTGAAGGGCGCCGCATTCGCGCTGAAGCAAGCGGTCGTGAACGGCTCCTCGAGCGGTCCGGGCGACGCCCTCGAGAGCTACGCGCTCAAGTACAAGATCATGGGCCAGAAGGGCACCCTGATCGTCCCACCGCCCGCGCCCTAGCCAGCGCGATATCTCGCCTCCGAGTGCCGTGTCGGCTCCGGGGAGGCAGCCGAAGGCTCCGCGCGGGTGTACCCTGTCCGGTAGGTATCGGGGAGGGCTCGAGCGCATGAGCGACGCGCCGGTGGTGGTGCTCGCGATGGCACCGGTCCTGACATCGGAGCTGTTCGACGAGGACGCGTTCGCGCGCCTGCGCGCGGCGGCGCACCTGCCGGACCCCGCACCGCTCTCGGGCTTCGGGGAGCCGCGCGCGGCCGACCTGCTGGCGCGCGCCGAGATCCTGCTCACCGGCTGGGGCTGCGCGCCGCTCGACGAGGCGGTGCTGGTGCGGGCACCCGCGCTGCGCGCGGTCGTGCACGCTGCGGGGACGGTCAAGAACCACGTCACCGAGGCGTGCTTCTGGCGCGGCCTGCAGGTGAGCTCCGCCGCCGCGGCGAACGCCGTGCCGGTTGCCGAGTATGCGCTCGCCGCCATTCTGCTCGGCGGCAAGCGCGTCTTCCGGATGCAGCGCCGCTATCGCGAGGTGCGCGCCTTCCGGCTGTGGGCGCGCGAGGTGCCCGACCCGAGCAACTACGGCAAGGTGGTGGGCATCGTCGGCGCCTCGCGGATCGGCTGCCGCGTGCTCGCGCTGCTCGCGCCGTTCGACCTCGAGATCTTGGTCTGCGACCCGGACCTGTCGCGCGAGGCCGCGGCCGAGCTCGGCGCCGAGCTCGTCGAGCTGGATGCGCTGCTCGAGCGCTCCGACGTCGTCAGCCTGCACGCGCCGCTTCTGCCGGGGACGCGCGGCCTGCTCGGTGCGGAGCGACTGGCGAAGCTCCGCGACGGAGCGGTGCTCGTGAACACCGCGCGAGGCGGGCTCGTCGACCAGGAGGCGCTCACGGCAGAGCTGGTCTCGGGCCGCATCGACGCGGTGCTCGACGTGACGGAGCCCGAGGTGCTCCCCACCGACTCCCCGCTGTACGATCTCGAGAACGTCTTCCTGACGCCGCACGTCGCCGGGTCGCTCGGGAGCGAGACGCGGCGCCTCGGCCAGCTGGCCGTCGAGGAGATCGAGCGGTACGCGCGTGGAGAGCCGTTCGCCCACGAGGTCCGGCTCGAGGATCTGGCGCACATCGCCTGAGGAGACGGAGACGGCGATGGAGCTCGGCTTCTGCAGCATCTCGGCGCTCGACCGTCCGCTCGTAGCGGCCGCACAGCTCGCCGTGGCCCAGGAGCTCGACGGCATCGAGGTCAGCGCGCACCCGCCGCACCTGGAGCCGGGGACGCCGCTCGAGGCCGTGCGCGCTGCCGGTCGCGAGATCGAGTCCGTGGGAGCCAGGGCGCTCACCTACGGCTCCTACCTCGGCCGCTTCGGCTCGCGCACGCCCGAGACGGCGTTGCGCGAGGTGGCCGTGGCGGCGGCACTGCGTGCCTCGCGCATCCGCGTCTGGGCCGAGCCCGAGGAGACGGCAGTCGACGATGACTTCGCCAGCAGCGTGAAGCTGCTCCAGACGACCTGTGATGCGGCCGCCGCCGAGGGGATCGAAGTGGTCGTGGAGCGCCACGTCGGCTCGTTCGCCGACTCGCCGGAGCGCGCGGAGCGCCTGCTCGACGCAGTGGGGAGGCCAAACTTCGCACTCAACTACCAGGTGCTCGACAACCTCCCCGAGACCGAGCTTGAGGCGCAGCCGGCGGACGCGCGGCGCCTCATTCCGCGCGCGCGCTACTTCCACCTGAAGAACTACCGCTTCCCGCGCGAGCCGGGTGGGCCCGTGCAGCCGGGAGGCTCGCTCGAAGGGGGCGTGCTCGACTATCGCGCGATCCTCGCCGAGGCGTTCGGGGCCGGCTACGCCGGGCCGCTCGCGATCGAGTTCCTCTCCTTCGAGCCGGGCCTCAGCACCGAGGAGAAGCTCGCCGCGGACGTCGCTTGGCTGCGGGGTGTCCTGAAGGACCTCGGAGTCGATGCCTGAACGCTGGCCGCGCGTCGCCTCGCTGAGGGACGCCGGGGCGTTGCGCACCCGCCTCGAGCAGCTCGGCGTCGAGCTTCCCTGCGATGACGCCGTTGCGCCCCCCGGCTCCTCGCCACTCGCCGAGTCGCTCGACCTCGGCGGACATGTCGTTCCCAACCGCTTCGTGATCCAGCCGATGGAGGGCTGGGACGGAACCGAAGACGGCCGGCCCAGCGATCTCACCGAGCGTCGCTGGCGCCGCTTCGGCGCGTCGGGTGCCGGGTGGATCTGGGGCGGCGAGGCTGTCGCCGTGACCCCGGCCGGGCGCGCGAATCCCCGCCAGCTGGTGATCGGCGACGCGAGCGCGGCGGCGCTCGGCCGCCTGCGCGAGGCGCTGCTCGACGCGGCGCGCGAGGCGGGCCGCGAGTCGCCCTTGATCGGTCTGCAGCTCACACACAGCGGGCGCTGGTCCGTGCCGGACTCTTCGGGCCGCCGCCCCCGGATCGCGTACCGCCACCCGCTCCTCGACCGCCGCGTCGGGATCGTCGACGACGAGCCGGTCCTCGATGATGCGGAGGTGCGAACGCTCATCGAACGCTTCGCGAGTGCGGCTCGGCTGGCGCAGGCGGAGGGCTTCGAGTTCATCGATCTGAAGCACTGCCACGGCTATCTGCTCCACGAGTTCCTGTCGGCCCACGCGCGCCGCGGCCGCTACGGAGGAGCCGCGCTCGCCGATCGCACGCGGCTCGCATTCGAGCTGATCGACGCGGTGCGCGCGGCCGCGCCCGGCTTGACCATCGGAGTCCGGCTCTCCCTCTACGACGGCGTGCCGCGGCAGCCGGGCGACGGCGCGCCCGAGCCGCACGAGGCGCCCTACCGCGCAGCCTTCGGCGTCGATCCGGACGAGCCGGAGCGCGCGGACCTGGCCGAGCCGATCGCCCTGGTGCGCGACCTGGTCGAGCGCGGGGTGCGCTGGATCAATGCGACGGCTGCGAGTCCCTACTACGCGCCGCACCTCCAGCGTCCCGCGCTGTTCCCGCCCTCGGACGGCTACGCTCCGCCCGAGGATCCGCTCGTCGGCGTCGCGCGAATGCTCCGCGCGGCTCGCGATCTGAAGCGCGCCGTGCCGGACGCGGTGATCATCTCCTCGGGCTGGACCTACTTGCAGGAGTTCGTCCCGCACGTCGCACAGGCCTGCGTGCGCGCGGGCTGGTGCGACGCAGTCGGTCTGGGTCGCATGGCGCTCGTGTATCCCGATCTGCCGGCCGATCTGCTCGCGGGGCGGGAGCCGTCGCGCCGTCGCCTGTGCCGGACGTTCAGCGACTGCACGACCGCGCCGCGCGCCGGGCTCGTGTCGGGCTGCTACCCGCTGGACCCGTTCTACGGCGACCGGCCGGAGCGCAAGGCGCTGGAGGCGGCCAAGCGCGGCTCGTCTGCACGCCGCGGGGGCGCGCGTGTCTGAGCCACTCGAGCTGGCCTGGGGGCGGCTACAGCGGCGCAGCCCGCACGGCATCGCGGCGACGCTGCTGCCGTACCGATCCTCGGGCGAGATCGACTGGCCCGCCTTCGAGCGGCTCGTGGTGCGGACCTCGGAGGCGGGGCTCGACGTCGCCGTGAACATGGACACCGGCTTCGGCGACCTCTTGACGCCGGAGGAGCGGGAAGCCGCGCTCGACGTCGCGCGAGCGGCGCTCGGCCCCGCAGCGCGCCTCTACGCAGGTGCCTACGAGGAGCCTGCTCCGTCGCCGCCCGAGGGCTACGCGCGGCCAATCGGGGCCATCGAGAAGCGCGGCGGCGTGCCGGTGATCGTACAGTCGCGCGCCATGCACGGCCTGGGCCCGCGCGAGAAGGCGCAGCTCTACGCGGCGATCGCCGCGCGGAGCGAGCGAGGAGCGCTCGGCTTCGAGCTCTCCCCCCGCTTCGCAGCGCACGGCGAGATCTGGGACGAGGAGACCTTCGCGCGCCTGCTCGACGTTCCCGACCTGCTCGGAGCCAAGCACTCCTCGCTGGACCGCGAGATCGAGCTG
>CAZLBF010000161.1:0-14832 GCA_964557495.1 uncultured Myxococcales bacterium
GACGACTACGGACGGGCGACCGACGCCTGGGTGGGAATCGCGTTCCCGAACGGCCTCCCCCCCACCATCGACCCGGTCCACCCGACCATGCTCTACGAGACCGCGTGGCTGACGCTGGGCGGTGTGCTCCTCTGGACGCGGCGCGGGCGCTCGCCGTTCCTCTTCGGGGAGTACCTGATTCTGGCCGGTGCGGGTCGCCTCTGGATCGAGGTCTTCCGCACCAACCCCACGCTGCTCGGACCCCTCACCAACGCCCAGGTGGTGGCTGTCGCCTGCATCGCCGTCGGTGCGATCGGCTGGCTGCGTGGGGCCGTCGCGCGCCGCGCTCCCGCTACGATCGAGACTCCGAGCTGAGATCCTCTGCCAGAGCCTCGGCTCGCTCGCGAAGTCGGGCCCTGCAGCCTCCACTCTCGGACGCGATCGATCCGAGGACCCGGCGGGCTCGCTCGGTCCAGCCCGCCACTCCGGGGGACTCGTGGGCCACCCAGTCGGCGAACTGGTCCAGCGCCTCCTCGGCGCGGCCGGCGTAGTAGTAATCCATCGCTCGAACGAAGCTCCCGGCTCCCGGCCAGTCCCGACACGTGCGCACGTCGTCCCGCTCGAGCAGGGCGGCCGCGTGCGAGTAGTGGCCGTGCTCGACCAGGCTCTCCACCGCGAGCTCGTACGCGGCGGCGGCCGAGCCGAACATCTCTTCGAGCAGGACCGGAAGCTCGGTGCCGAAGACCTGCTCGGTGTGGCTGCGGTGCTCGACGAGGCAGCGGGCCAGGAGCCCGCCGGGCGGCGCCTGGCGCAGCAGGATTCTCAGCTGCTCGCGGGTCTCGCGGAGCAGAGCCTGGGTCTCCTCGTGCGAGTCGACCATGCGGCGGTGCCCGGCCTCGAACACGCGGCGGAACGCGGCCGCGAGGGTGCCCGAGGCGGCCCCCTGCTCCATCATGCGGTCCAGGCGGGGACCGTAGGTGGTCGTGAGGTAGTAGCCCTCGCGGAAGCGCATCGCCTCGTGGAAGAGCCCCCCGACGGCCAGGTCGAAGAACTCCTCGGCCTGCAGCTCCTGCCTCGGCCCGCCGGCATCGACGTCCTGCCGGAAGAGCGCATGACACGCCTCCTTGAGGCGGTAGAGGGCGCTCTCCTCGCTCTCTCCGACGAACTTCTTGACCCGTGTGAACTCGAGATCTCCGGCGCGGAGGTGCTCCCCGATCCGGTCCGACAGCAGGTAGGCCTCGAAGAAGTCCCGCACGATCTGTGCGACGCGTCGCTCTCGCAGCTCCATCGGCCTTCCGAAGCCCCCCCGACCGCGAGTCGTTAGAATGCGGCGACCGGGGTCGCGCGGCGCGCGGTCTCCTGACGCTGTTCCGACCTGACCATATCAGATCCGCTTTCCCGGGGGTGCTCGAGCGCGTCCATGGCGTTGACTCAGTCAAGACCGAGGATGGTCGAGGGGGTGATCTTCGCGACCATCCTGATCGACTTCCTCGGCTTCAGTCTGCTGATCCCGGTGCTGCCGCTCTACGCGGAGAAGCTGGGCGCCCCGCCCGACCAGATCGGCCTGATCCTGTCGCTCTACGCCATCGGCCTGGTGCTGTTCCTTCCGATCTGGGGCTGGATCTCGGACCGCATCGGCCGGCGGCCCGTCATCCTCGTCTGCCTGGTGGGGACAGCCATCTCCTTCGCCCTGCTGGCCTTCGCCGAGACGATTCCCCAGATCTACCTGGCGCGCGTGCTCGGCGGGTTCTTCGGCGCGAGCATCGGGACCGCGCAGGCGTACATCGCCGACATCACGGGCAGCGAGGAGCGCGCGCGCGGGATGGGCCTGATCGGCGCCGCGTTCGGGGTCGGGTTCGTGGCGGGCAACGCCATGGGCGGCCTGCTCTACCCGATACATCCCGAGGCCCCCTTCTGGACCGCGGCCGCGCTCACGCTCGTCGCGTTCCTGTTCGGGCTGTTCTTCCTTCCCGAGTCGCGACCCCTGGACGCTCCCAAGCCCGGTGTGGGATCGCTGCTGCGCGCCTGCGTGCCGACTCCGATCATGGCGTTCTTCCGCGTGCACTCGCTGCGGAATCGCCTCTTCTTCTATCTCTTCTTCCACATGTTCGCGTCGGTCTCGGCGCTCGAGGCGATGTTCCCGCTGTTCGCCGCCCGGATCGGCTGGGACGTCTGGCAGACCGGCCTGTTCCTCGCCTACATCGGCCTCGTGGTCGCCGCCACGCAGGCCTTCCTGATCGGTCCCTTGACGGACAACTTCGGAGAGGTTCCGCTGGTGAAGACGGGACTCGCGCTGACCGGCGCGGGCATGCTTCTGTTCGCCGCGTCCGACGCCACTCCGGTCCTGATGGTGGCGGCCACCGCCGTCGCGGGCGGAGTCGGGATCACGTTTCCCACCTTCACGAGTCTCTTCTCGAAGGTGCTCGGACCCGAGGAGGCCGGCGAGTACCTGGGACACAGCCAGTCCATGGCGCAGACGGGGCGGGCGCTGGGCCCCTACTGGGGCGGCTGGGCGCTTCTCGGAATCGGGATCACCGCGCCGTTCTGGCTGGGCGGTCTCGGCCTGCTCGCTGCGCTCGCGATCTTCATCGCCACCTCCCACTACCTCGTCCCCGAGCGGGGCCAACCGGGCGGCCCGGGCCTCGACGAGCGCGCAGGCGGCCCGGCGGCAGAAAGAGACTAGCCCCGCGCGACTCGCGCTTGCTACCGTGGCTTCCGGCAGTCAGCTGATTCCGGAGGAGGTGTCATGAGCGAGGTCGAGCGCGAGCGTCTGGATGTGGACATTCTCTTCGTGGGCGCCGGCCCCGCGACGCTGGGTGCCGCAATCCACCTGGCGGACCTGTGCAAGGCGGCGAACGTCGAAGCCCCCGCGATGCTGGTGATCGAGAAGGCGTCGGACATCGGAGGGCATCAGCTCTCCGGTGCGGTGATCGACACACGCGGCATCCAGGAGCTGATGCCCGACTTCAAGGAGAAGGGCTTTCCGGTCCACCACGAGGTGACCTCGGAGGCGATGTACTGGCTGACCGAGAAGCGGGCGCTCCGGTCGCCGCTCACACCGCCCAACTTCGCGAACCACGGCAACCTGGTGATCTCGCTGAGCGAGGTCGTGAAGTGGCTGGTCGAGCAGGCGGAGGAGCGCGAGATCGAGGTCTATCCCGGGTTCCCCGCCGCGCAGCTCCTGTACGACGGAGACCGCGTCGTCGGCGTGCAGATCCAGGACCGCGGCATCGACGCCGACGGCAACGCGAAAGGGGTCTTCGAAGCGGGGCCGGAGATCCACGCCCAGTGCGTGGTGCTCGGAGAGGGACCGCGCGGCTCCTGCACCAAGCAGCTGCTCCAGAAGTTCGAGGAGCTGAACGGGCCGAATCCCCAGATGTACGCCACCGGGATCAAGGAGATCTGGAAGATCAAGCCCGAGAATCACAAGCCGGGCCGCGTGATCCACACCATGGGCTGGCCACAAGACGCCGACGTCTTCGGCGGCTCGTGGATCTACGACATGAAGGACAACATGGTCTCGCTCGGGTTCGTGACGGGGCTCGATAGCCAGAATCCCTACAACGATCCGCACGACAACATGCAGCGCTTCAAGCTGCACCCCTTCATTCGCAACCTGCTCGAGGGAGGCGAGATGGTCCGCTACGGGGCCAAGACGATCCCCGAGGGGGGGCTCTTCAGCCAGCCGCGCCTGTATCACGACGGCGTGCTCCTGGTCGGCGACTCGGCCGGGCTGTGCGACGGCTTCAAGCTGAAGGGCGTGCACATGGCGTTGAAGAGCGGGATGCTGGCCGCTGAGACGCTCCTCGAAGCGCACCAGAGCAAGGACTTCACTGCCGAGTCGCTGAAGTCGGTGCAGCAGCGCTACGAGAGCAGCTGGGCCCACAAGCAGCACCGCCAGTCCCGCAACTTCCACGCCGCGTGGAAGTGGGTCCAGAAGATGCCCGCCGGGCTCGGCTACCTGAGGCAGCTTCCCTTCTTCGTCAACGTCGCCGCCCTCATGGTCACGGGGGGTCGCGGCCTCCGGAAGCGCATCAGCGCGGCGCCGGACCACAGCCACTACAAGAAGGTCTCCGAGCTCAGCGCGGCACAGCTCGAGCGCAAGAACAAGGTCGCCTACGACAACAAGTACACGTTCGACAAGGTGACGGCCGTGAGCTTCGCGGGGTCGAGCCACGAGATCGACCAGCCTCACCACCTGCACGTCGAGAATACCGAGGTGTGCGCCACGACCTGCGCCGATGAGTACGACAACCCCTGCGAGAGCTTCTGTCCCGCCGAGGTCTACGAGATGATCGAAGACGACGCGAACCCGGGCCGCAAGAAGCTCATGATCCACCACGAGAACTGCGTCCACTGCAAGACCTGCGACATCGCGGACCCGTACGAGATCATCACCTGGACGACGCCCGAGGGGGGCGACGGACCCGACTACACGCTCATGTAGGGTGCCGCGCGTCGGCCGGCCGGGAGTGGGCCGGCCTCGCGGGGCCGTGCGGCTCCGCGGTGGCTATCCGCAGCCTCCGGACTCCCCGCAGGTCGGGCAGAGGTAGCAGGCACCTGCACGGGTCATGATCGTGCCGCAGCTCATGCACGGCGGCGCGTCCTCCTGACCCACGAAGGCCCGCTCGTCGTGGCTGCCGCCCCGGATCGGAACGACGCGCTCGGAGCTCCCCTTCTCCGGCTTGTCGAGGCCCACCTCGGCGGCGTCCTCCTCCTGCGCGTCCCCGACCGGAGCCTCCTCCTTCAGATACTGGAAGCCCATCCAGCGGAAGACGTAGTCCATGACCGACTTGGCGAACGGGATCTCGGAGTTCTGCGTGAAGCCGGACGGCTCGAAGCGCTTGTGGCTCAGCTTGTCGACGAGCGTCTTGAGCGGCACGCCGTGCTGGAGCGCCATCGAAGTGACGACCGCAACGGAGTCCATGAGGCCGGAGATCGTCGAGCCCTCCTTCGCCATCTTCAGGAACATCTCGCCCGGCTCACCGTCTTCGTACTGTCCGACCGTCAGGTAGCCGTCGTGGCCGGCGATCGAGAACTTGTGGGTCAGCGCGGAGCGCACGTCCGGGAGACGCCGGCGCCGGGGCACCGCCTCTTCCTTCGCCGGCTCCTCTTCGGCACGCGTCGTGAGCGGCTGCGTGCGCTTGGATCCATCCCGGTAGATGGCCAGGCACTTCAGGCCGAGCTTCCAGCCCTGCAGGTAGGCGTCCTCGATGTCCTCGACGCTGGCCTCCTTCGGCATGTTCACCGTCTTGGAGATCCCGCCCGACAGGAACGGCTGCACGGCCGCCATCATGCGGATGTGCCCCATGTAGGGGATCGAGCGCCCGCCCCGCGCGGCGCGGAAGGCGCAGTCGAACACGGGGAGATGCTCGTCGGCGAGCTGCGGCGCCCCCTCGATCGTGTCGTGCTCGTCGATGTACTCGAGGACCTCGGCGATCTGGCTCTCCGCATAGCCGAGCTGGGCCAGCGCCCGCGGAACCGTCTGGTTCACGATCTTCAGCACGCCGCCGCCGACGAGCTGCTTGTACTTGACCAGCGCCAGCTCCGGCTCGATACCGGTCGTGTCGCAGTCCATCATGAACGCGATCGTGCCCGTCGGAGCGATGACGGTCGTCTGTGCGTTCTTGTAGCCATACCGCCGGCCGAGCTCGAGCACCTCGAGCCACACCAGCTGGCTCGCGGCGTGGAGATCCTGCGGAATGCCGGCGGTCGGGATGCGCTCCGCGTACTCGCGGTGCAGGCTCATGACCTCGAGGAACGGAACGCGGTTCTTCTCGAACTCGGCGAACGGTCCCATGCGCCGCGCGATCTCGGACGAGCGCCGGTAGGCCTGTCCGCACATCAGCGAGGTGATCGCCGCGGCCAGGTTGCGACCCTCGTCGGAGTCGTAGGCCAGCCCCCGTTGCATGAGCAGCGCACCCAGATTCGCGTAGCCGAGTCCGAGCGGCCGCAGCAGATGGCTGTTCCGTGCGATCTTCTCCGTCGGGTAGTCGGCGAAGTCGACGACGATCTCCATCGCCAGGGTCAGCACGTCGACCGCGTGACGGAAGTCCTCGACCGCGAAGCTGCCGTCCTCGTCACAGAATTTCAGCAGGTTGAGCGAGGCCAGGTTGCAGGCGGTGTCGTCGAGGAAGATGAATTCGCTGCACGGGTTCGTCGCGTTGATGCGGCCGGTGTTCTTGACCGGATTCCAGCGGTTGATCGTCGTGTCGTACTGCAGGCCGGGATCGCCGCACACGTGGGCCGCCGTGGCGATCTCCTGCATGACGTCGCGCGCGTCGAGGGTGTCGACCACCTCGCCGCTCACGACCGCGCGCGTCTGCCACGGGCCGCCCGTCTCGACGCCGCGCATGAAGCCGTCGCTCACGCGCACCGAGTGGTTGGCGTTCTGGTACTGGATGGAGTCGTAGGCGCCACCGACAACGTTGAAGCGACCGTCGTAGCCGGCGTCGATCAGCGCCCAGGCCTTGCGCTCCTCGTCCGCCTTGCAGTGCACGAAGTCGAGAACGTCCGGGTGGTCCGCGTTCAGGATCACCATCTTGGCGGCGCGCCGCGTCTTGCCACCGGAGCGGATGACGCCCGCGAACGAGTCGTAGCCCTTCATGAAGGAGACCGGACCACTCGCCATGCCGCCGCCCGCGAGCCTCTCGCGCGAGCTCCGGATCGTCGACACGTTCGAGCCCGCGCCCGAGCCCCCCTTGAAGAGCATCGCCTCGACCTTGGCCAGGTCCATGATCGAGCCCATGCTGTCGTCGACGGAGTTGATGAAGCACGCGCTCGCCTGCTGAGGAACCGGCTTGCCGTCGGGCTCGACGACGCCCAGGTTGAACCAGACGGGCGAGTTGAAGCAGGCCTTCTGGTGCAGGAGGACGTAGGTGAGCTCGTCGGCGAAGGCCGACTCCAGCTCGGGACGCGCGAAGTAGCCCCCCTCGCGACCCCAGTCGCGCAGCTTGTCGACGACCCGGGAGATCAGCTGCCGAACGCTCGTCTCGCGCGACGGCGTGCCGAGATGACCCCGGAAGTACTTCGAGGCGACGATGTTGCTCGCGAGGGGAGACCAGGACTTCGGCACTTCGACGCCGTCCTGCTCGAAGACGACGTCGCCCGCGTCGCCCTGGATCCGCGCCCTGCGCAGCTCCCACTCGGTGGAGTCGAAGACGTCCTCCCCCGGGCGCGTAAAGCGGCGTCGCAGCTCGATCGCGACTCCGTTCACACGCGGCTCAAGAGACTCCTTGCCCATTGTGTCGCGCTCCATCGACCTCTCCCGATGCTCTTCCCGGACCGTGGCTGCGCCCGATTCCGCCGACACTGGGTCAAGGAGAGGCCCCGAACCTCGGGGCCCCCGGGGCCGGCGCCTCCTCCGTGGCTGATCGCCCCCGCTCCTCCCTAGCAGCCCGAATCGCCCCCCTGGCCACCTGGGAGTATCCTTGGTTACCCAGAGCCCTCTAGTAAGCCGCACTCGGGGGTACAGGTCAACGCTCGCGACCCCATATCTTGGGGCACCCTCGACCTTGGACGCCAAGATATTGAGATCAAAGCGGTTTCTCGGGCGGGTCCGTTCCCCCCCGGCCGCAAGAGCCGGGCGAGAGCCGCGGCGCGATTCCGGTGGGACTCGAAAGTACCTGGAATTCAAGGACTTTCGAGCTGCGGTGCGCATGGGCGACGGCGCGGCAGCGACGGCCGGGGGAGTGACCTAACCTCCGCGCCCATGGACGCCGAGCGCGAGGCCCGCGCGGACTCTCCCGGTGCGGTCTACGCGGCCCGGCTCCGCGCCCGGCGGGCCCGGCTCGAGCAGCGTGCGCGGCGGGTCGCAGCGCTCTCCAACGCCCGCCTCGCGGCCTTCTCGCTGCTGGCTGCGGCCGCGCTCGCGGTCTGGCTGGACGCGCTCTCGGGCGCGTGGCTCCTGCTCCCGGGAGGCGCGTTCCTGGTGCTCGTCCCGCTGCATCGCGGCGCGTCGAGCGAGAGGCAGCGGGCCACCCGGGCCGTCGCGTTCTACGAGCGTGGCAGCGAGCGGCTCGAGCACCGATTCCAGGGCCGGGGCGTGACCGGCGCGCGCTTCGCAGCGGCCGACCACGCCTACGCGGCGCAGCTCGACCTGTTCGGCCGCGGCTCCATGTACGAGCTGCTGTGCGGTGCGCAGACCGAGGCGGGGCAGGAGACGCTCGCGCGCTGGCTGCTCGAGCCCGCCACCCCGGACGAGGTGCGGGAGCGCCAGGCGGCGGTCCGCGAGCTCATCCCGCGCCTCGACCTGCGCGAGGAGCTCGCGGTGCTCGGTACGGCGCTCAGCGACCCGGTCGACCACAGTGGGCTCGCCGAGTGGGTGGCGGAGGCGCCGCGCGCGGCGAGCGCTCCGCTCCGCGCACTGCTCGCGGTGCTCGCCGCGCTGAACCTGGCCGCGCTCGCGAGCTGGCTCCTGCTCGGGACGGGACCGGGGCCGCTGGTGCCCCTGCTGCTCGCCGAGATCCCGCTCTGGCTCGGGCTCCGGCCGCGCGTGGAGTCGATCCTGGCGGCGCTGGCTCGCCCGGCGGCTCAGCTCGACCTGGTGGCTGCGCTGCTCGGGCGCCTCGAGCGGGAGCGCTTCGCGACGCCGCGCCTCGCGGGGCTGCTGACCGAGCTCTCGGGGAGCCGGGGCACCGCCTCGCGGCGCCTGCGCCAGCTGATGCTGCTCGTCGACCTCGTCGAGTCCCGCCGCAACCAGATGTTCGCCGTGATCGCCCCCGTGCTGCTCTGGGCGACCCAGCTCGCCTTCGCCATCGAGGCCTGGCGGATTGAGCACGCGGCGTCGGTGCGGCGCTGGCTCGGCGCGGTCGGTGAGCTCGAGGCGCTGCTCGACCTCGCGGCCTACGCCTGGGAGCGCCCGGACGATCCCTTCCCGGAGCTGGATGAGGAGGGTCCGCGCTTCGTCGCCGAGGCGCTCGGGCACCCGCTGATCCCCGACTCGGAGTGCGTGCGCAACGACGTGCGACTCGACGCCGGGCTCCGCCTGTACGTGGTGAGCGGCTCGAACATGTCGGGCAAGAGCACGCTGCTGCGGAGCGTCGGCATCAACGCGGTGCTGGGGCTGGCGGGTGCGCCCGTGCGCGCGCGCTCGCTGCAGCTCTCGCCGATCGCGGTCGGAGCCTCGCTGCGGGTGCTCGACTCGCTGCAGGACGGCATCTCCCACTTCCAGGCCGAGATCCTGCGGATGCGCCTGATCGCGGCGCGGGCGGGGGGAGAGCGCCCCCTCCTGTTCCTGCTCGACGAGATCTTCCAGGGCACCAACTCCCACGACCGCGTGCACGGCGCGACCGCGATCGTCCGGGGACTCGTCGAGCGCGGCTCGATCGGCCTGGTCTCGACGCACGACCTCGCCCTCACCGAGATCGTCGGCGCCCTCGGCCCCCGCGCGGCGAACGTCCACTTCGAGGACGTCCTCGTCGACGGGGAGATGAGCTTTGACTACCGGCTGCGCGAGGGCGTCGTCCAGCGCAGCAACGCCGTCGCGCTCATGCGCGCGGTCGGCCTCGAGGTGTAGCGGGCGCGCCCTTACAGGTAGGTGATGCGGATCCCGAACCCGTCCGGATTCTTGAGGCGGACATTCATGCCGATCAGCATCGCGGTGATCTGCTCCACGTAGCGCGCGTTGTAGAGCGGCCCGCCGTTGATCGCGCGACAGCCCGGGATGTCGTCGCAGAGGCGCATGACGCGATCGCGCGGCTCGGCGGCTCCGGAGACGATCACGTCGCACTCGACCGACTTGCCGAGGTCCATCAGCCGGTGGGCGCTGACGTTCTGGAACGCCGAGACCACCTGGACGCCCTTCGGCACCAGGCTCGCGCAGAGCTCGGCACAGGAGCCCTGCGAGATCCCCACGACGCGCGCGGCGACGTCGCCGATCGCCGTCGCGAGGGGGACGCCCATCGAGACCAGGATCGTCCCGGGCGTGAGCTCGTCGCGGATGCTCTTCAGGGTCGAGACCGTGTGCTCGAACGGGACCGACAGGATCACGATCCCGCCCGCGACCGCGCGCGTGGCCTCCGGGTTCAGAAAGCCCGCCACGTTCGCGTCGGCCACCTTGGTGCGCACGTCCTCCGCCGCCGCGAGCGCGCGATCCTCCTTGCGGCTGCCGATGCGAATCGGCCGTCCGGCCACCGCGAACCGGTACGCGAGCCCGAGACCCTGATCGCCCGTCCCGCCCAGAATCGCCACCGTCTCCCGATCCGCCATCCCGTCTCCCTGCAGCTTCTCGAGGCGTACGCACGCACTCGCGCCGTCGCCGGAGCGCGAGCGCGGCTCGACGCCGCCCCGCGCGACTTCGGCGGATCCTAGCATCCGGCTGGGCTACCTTTCAGAGATGAGCGACGCCACCACCCCCCTGGGCATCGCGCAGGACGGACCGGGCCATCTGCGGATCGAGTGGAAGGACGGCCAGGTCAGCCGCTACCCGGTGCGCGAGCTGCGACTCGCGTGTCCGTGCGCGGCCTGCATCGAAGAGATGACGGGGCGGCCGATCCTCAAGCCGGAGGACGTGCCCGCGGAGGTGAAGCCGGTCCAGATCAAGCCGGTCGGCCGCTATGCGGTCCAGATCTACTGGACCGACGGGCACGACTCGGGGATCTACACCTTCGAGAACCTGCGCGGGCTGGCGTCCCTGTCCCTTTCCGATATCAGCTGAATCGCCTCAAGGGCTCCGGTCCGGGCGCCGATGGCGAAGGCGGCATGCCTTTTCCGCTACTCGACTGGGCCGAGCGATTCATCGCGACGCCCTCCGTCTCGCGCGACGGGAATCTGGAGATCGCCGAGCGGGCGGCGGAGCTGCTCGAATCGGTCGGCCTCGCGCACCGATTCGACGAGGTCGAGATCGACGGCGTCCGGCACCGGAACCTGATCGCCGACCTGGGACCGGAGCCGGGCGGGCGGGACGGCGTGCTCCTGGTGACCCACCTCGACACGGTGCCGCCCGGCGAGCCCGCCGCGTGGACGGCCACGGGCGGTGATCCGTTCCGGCCGACCCGCGACGGGGACCGCCTCTACGGCCTCGGAGCGGCCGACGCCAAGGTCGACCTGGTCTGCAAGGTCGCCGCGCTCGCCCAGCTGGACCCCGCGGAGCTCACGCGCCCGGTTCGGCTCGTCGGGACGTTCTCCGAGGAGGTCGGGCTGCGCGGCGCAAGACGTCTGATCGAGGCGGGGGGCGCGCGCGGGTTCGGCTACGCGCTGATCGGAGAGCCGTCGGAGCTCGTCTGTGTGCGCGCGCACAAGGGCTACGCCGTCTTCGAGGCGAGCCTGCCCGTCGTGCAGGAGCGCGTGCGGGGAAACTGGGAGTCGATCGAGCACTTCGACGGGGAGTCGGCGCACTCGAGCACGCCCCACCTCGGCAAGAACGCGATCGAGGCGGCGCTGCGTCGCGTGGCCGAGATCGACAACGCCGCGATCGCCGATTTCAGCGGAGGCGAGGCGGTGAACCAGGTCCCCGACCGCTGCACGCTGGCGATCGGCTCGGGCTATCCGCAGGAGCCGCTGTTCGAGTTCCTGTGCGCGTGGCGGAGACTCCGCATGGAGCTTCCGGCGCAGCAGGACCCGGATTTCGACCCGGATCACAGCGTCGCGAACCTGGGGCGGGTAGAGTTTCGGGAGGGTCGCCCCGTCTTCACCTTCGACCTGCGGCCGGTGCCCGGTGTGGACCCGCTCGAGGTCGTGCGTCCCCTGGAGGAGTGCGCCATGCTGGAGCCGCTCCGCATCAATCCACCACTCGAGACCGCTCGAGACGCGGACCTGATCCGCGCGGTCGTCTCTGCGCAGCAGTCGCTGGGTCTGGGCGAGCGGGTCGGCACCAAGGCGACCTCGACCGAGGCCGGGATCTTCTCGGCGGCCGGCCTCGAGACGGTCGTGATCGGAGCGGGAGTCTCGGTGGGCAACGTGCACCGGCCCAACGAGCACACGCTGATCTCGCAGCTCGAGGTGATGTGCGAGCTCTACCGGGAGACGCTGCGGCGTCTCGCCTGCGAGGCGGGCGCGTGACGCTGCGGCTGCGCCCCGCGACGGGCGCCGACCTGGGCGCGCTGCTCGACCTGGCGCGCCACCTCGACACGCTCAACCTGCCGGTGGAGGAGACCTACCTCGCCGCGCGCCTCGAGCGCTCCGAGCGCTCCTTCGCGGATTCCGGGCAGCCCGATGCGGAGCGCGAGTACCAGTTCGTGCTCGAAGACGCCGAGGGGCGCGTCGTCGGCACGAGCGCGATCATCTCGAAGCACGGCACGCCCGAGCTGCCGCACACCTACCTGCGCGTCGAGCGCGAGGAGCGCGTGTCGCACGCGGCGGGCATCCGCAAGGAGCACGTCACGTTCCGACTCGGCGCCTGCGAGGACGGACCTTCCGAGCTCGCGGCGCTGATCCTGCACCCCGACGTGCGCGGCCGCCCCGGCTGGCCCGGCAAGCTGCTCTCGTGGGGACGCTACGCCTACATCGCGCGGCACCCCGGCGCCTTCGAGGACCGGCTGATCGCCGAGATGCGCGCGAGCTTCGACGCCGAGGGTCGAAGCGCCTTCTGGGAGTCGTTCGGCCGGCACTTCACCGGCATGTCGTACCAGGAGGCGGACCGGCGCAGCGCCACGCGCAAGCAGTTCATCCTGGATCTGTTTCCCGAGACCCGCTTCTACGCCACGCTCCTCGAGCCCGAGGTGGCCGCTCAGCTCGGCAAGGTGCACCCGGAGACGCTGCCCGCGGTCCGCCTGCTGGAGCAGGCGGGCTTTCACTGGACCGGCGAGATCGACCCCTTCGACGCGGGACCCTTCTTCGGTGCCGCGACGCGCGACGTGATTCCGATCCGGGAAACGCTGCGGGACGTCGTCGCGGAGGAGGGGTCGGATGAGCAGGCACCGCCCTGGATCGCCTCCGTCGAGGACGCGACCGGATTCCGCGCGGTCGCGACGCGCGCCGTGCTCGAGGCGGACTGCGCGCGGCTCCCGAAGGAGGCGCTCGACAAGCTCGACATCTCGGAGGGGGGATCGGTGGCGCTGACGCCGCTCCCCGCGTCGGCCCGGAGCCGTGGCTGAGGCGTCGCTCTTCGAGCCGCGCGGCGACTACGTCGACGGTCGCTTCCGGCTGCCCTCCTCACCGACCGGTGAGATCCGGCTCGAGGATCCAGGCGACACGAGCGCTGAGCTCGGCGCGTTCCCGTTCGCGGCCGAGTCGGTCGACGAGGCGGTCGAGAGCGCGCGCCGCGCCTGGCCCGCCTGGCGCGACGCCGACCCGGCCGAGCGCGCGGCTCGACTCGAACGCCTCGCCGAGCTGATCGATGCCGAATCGGGGCGACTCGCCGAGGCGATCGCCCGCGAGGTCGGAAAGCCCCTGTGGGAGGCCCGCACCGAGGTGGCCGCGATGGTCGGCAAGGTGCGGATCACGCTCGAGGATGGGCTCGACCTGGTCCGCGAGCGCGCGCTTGAGCCCGCGGCGGGACAGGTTGCCCGCTGGCGCGCGCACGCGCGCGGCGTGCTCGCGGTACTGGGGCCGTTCAACTTTCCCGGTCACCTGGTGCACGGCCACGTGGTACCCGCGCTCGCGACCGGCAATAGCGTCGTGATCAAGCCGTCCGACCGCACGCCGGCCGTCGGCCAGCTCTACGCCGAGCTGTTGCATCGAGCGGAGTTCCCGCCGGGTGTCGTCTCCAGCGTGCAGGGGGACGGCGCGAGCGGCGCGCGCCTCGCCGCCCACCCGGACGTCGCGGGCGTGCTCTTCACGGGCTCGTGGGCGGTGGGCCGCCGGATTCTCGAGGCGACGCTCGATCAGCCCGGGAAGCTCGTCGCCCTCGAGATGGGCGGCAAGAACGCCGCCCTGGTGTGGGACGACGCGGACCTCGACGCCGCCGTTTACGCGGTGGCCTTCGGCGCGGCCGTGACCGCGGGACAGCGCTGCAGCGCCACCAGCCGGGCCATCCTTGCAGCATCGATCGCCGACGAGTTTACCGACAAGCTGAGCCGGGTGCTCTCGCGCATCGCAGTCGGCTATCCGCTCGACGACGGCGTGTTCATGGGACCGCTGATCTCGGCCGACGCGCGCGAGGGCCACGCCCGTGTGCTCGCCTGGGCGCGCGACGAGGGGGCCGAGTGCCTGCTCGCGGGTGGGCCCTGCGAGGGTCCGCGGCCGGGACACTACGTGCGGCCCAGCCTGCACCGCGTCGCGAGTGCGGCGAGCGAGAGCCGCTACCGGGACGAGGAGCACTTCGTCCCCGACCTGTTCCTGCTGCGGGTCGACGACCTCGACGCGGGGATCGCCGCGCTGAACGACACCCGCTACGGCCTGGTCGGGAGCGTCTTCACCCGGGACCGGGCCCGCTTCGAGCGCGTCTGGCGCGAGTCCCGCCTGGGTCTCCTGAACTGGAACGCGAGCACGGTTGGCGCGTCGTCGCGGCTCCCCTTTGGCGGAATCGGCCAGAGCGGAAACGACCGCGCCGCCGGCGTGACCTCGACGCTCTACTGCACCTACCCGGTCGCGTCGCTCGAGGTCGAGGCGCCGGGTGCACCGACGCCGCCGCCCGGATTCCCGTGGCCGCTCTGAGGCACGCGGTCCTGATGGGCGACCCGAGCCACTTCTCGGTGGTCGGCGGCGCCAACCCGCACACGCGCGACCGCTGGGGCCGCCGAAAGCACGTGGACCGCGCGCTCGCGATCCGCCAGTGGCACCGACTGCGCGACTGCCTCGCCGACCTGGGCCTGCACGTGCACGTGATCCCGCCCGACCCGGCGCGACCCGGCCTGGTCTACCCGGCCAATGCGGGCTTTCGCAGCGGCGACGAGTTCGTCCTGTCGACGCTGACACCGACGCGCGCCGCCGAGCAGCCCACGTACCGCGAGGCCGCCGAATCGCTCGGCCTGC
>CAZLBF010000162.1:0-2698 GCA_964557495.1 uncultured Myxococcales bacterium
TCTGGTCGGCCTGGCGCGGATCCTCGCACGCGACACTCAGTGGGATGCCGCAGAGAGAGAACGTGATCGGATCCAAGGCGCACCTTGCACAAGGCTGGGGTCGGGCTGAGACCCACCCCGCCAACCCCGAGAGCAGAGGTCAGGTCGCGAGCAGCCGCTGGAGGCCGGCGCCGGGGACCGCGTCGCCTCAGCCTGGGATTACGGGTAGAAGCTGCCGAAGAACCCCGCCGTGACCTGCTTCGCGTCACCGCGCTTGACGAGCTTGGGCGGTACGTAGGTGACTCTCGGACTCGCGAACGGCCGCTTCTTCTCGGAGCCGGCCTTTCCAGGCGTCTTCTTCCTGGCCTCGCGCTTCGGCTGATCGTTCATGCCCCGTCCTTTCGATCGCTGTTGGCTTTTAGGCCCAGTTCCCATCCTATGTTGAGCGCGAGCGCCTCGTCAAGCATCTAGGGGCCAGGGCGGCCGGCGCGGAGGCGGCGGGCGCGTCCCAGCGCCGCCCGTGCCTGCAGGGCGTCGCCGGGCCAGCGAATCAGATCGCTCCAGGACGGGTACGGGAGGCCGCGCCGATCCCTGGCGCCGACCCGGGACGCTCCCAGGCGAGCCCAGCCGAGAGGCCGGGGCAGTCCCCACAGCGCCAGGCGGCGCTGCCTCAGAACCTCCTGGAGTCCGATCGGCGGCACGCCGCGGGACAGTGGCGCGAGACACCCAGGGAGGCTCTCGCCGAGCTCGACCTCGAAGAACCGGAGGGTGCGCAGGAGCAGGGCCAGGTCGGATTCGATCTGGAGCATCCCGAGCAGGCGGTCGGGCTCGAGCCGGTCACCCCACCGTCGGAGCACGAGCAGCAGGTCGATCAACCAGCGAAGCAGATACCCGGAGCCGGAGCGGTGTCCGCCCATGTGGTGAGCCAGGTGGACCACCATCGCGCTGGGCTCCAGCACCCGCAGCCGAGGGAAGCTCAGCGTTCGAGGCTCCACCACGGTGGTCCACCCCTCCGGGTCCAGCCCCTCGAAGATCCGGAACCGGTAGTGGACGTCGAACGTGATGCCCATCGGGTCGGCGAACTGCAGCGCGTCCCCCGCGTCGAGCGCCTGGGAACGCGGCACCCCCACGGACTCGAACGCCTCTCTCACACTCGGGATCCGGTGGCGCTCGATCACCAGATCGACGTCGCTCATCGAGCGCGCGCCGAGATCCGGGTAGAAGCCGTCGGCGAGCGCTCCGCCCTTCAGCACCAGCGGCTCGATACCGCGCTCCTCCAGCGCTCGCAGAATGCTCGCGAGCCGGTGCATCCGGGCCGAGTTCGCTAGCAACGTGTCTCGATGCGCCGCCAGACACTGGCTGCGAAACTCGCCAGGAAGCAGGTCGCCCAGAGCGTGCGTCCGGATCGCGTATCCGACAAAGGGGGTCATGCGATGCAGGTGGAGATCGACGAGCACCCTGGAGTACTCGGACTCGCTCGCCGACTCGAGCTCCGCCCGCGCGCCAGCGACCCACTCGGACTCGGCGGGCTCCAGGCAGGCTCTCAGCAGCGTCCGGATGAGCGCGGTCTCGCGACGCCCTCCCCCGCTGAGAGCAGCCGACGGGGCGCTATCGGGCGTGGTCGTGAGCGACAGTCTCGTGCTCGCCCGCCTCGGCAGCGACAGCCTCGGGCCCTCCGAGGCTCTGCGTCGCCATCCGAGTGAATCTGCGGCTCTTGCAGTACCCGATCAGGCTCTCCTTGCAGAAGCGCGAGGGGAGACCGCGGCCCCAGCGCGGGGGCTCCCAGTCGCTGAAGGGCTCCGTCACCCAGTTCAGCACTGTGGGAATCCCGATGAAGACGAGGTTCATGAAGACCGCCCACCCGGTCATCCCCAGCGCGTCCGTGAAGCGCCTGCCCCCCGTCAGCGGCGTGCGACCCTGGATGTCCTGCTCCGCGTGCCACGCGGCTCCGGTGGAGGGCACCAGTCCGATCGTGACGGCGTGCTGCTCCGGGGCGTCTCCGACCGAGACCGTGAAGCATCCGACGTGGAAGAGAATGCAGGCCGCCAGCACTACGCGCATCGACTTCATATCGTGTTCCCCCTTCGCCCGAGGCCATGCCCCGTCCGTCGCGCTCCGGGATTATTCGCCAGTTCAGGCTTCGAGGTCCAGTAGCCGGTCGGCGGAGGGCACAGCTCCACCGGCGCCCGATCCAGAACTGAGTAGACTAGGAACATGGCCCTCGAAGAGCCCCCGATCAACCGATTGATCGTGCTCACGGTCGTCCTCTTCGTGGCGCTTGCCGCTGCGACGTTCCTGCTCCCACGCTACGACGAGCACAAGGGAAGGCAGCACTGGAGCGCGCAGGATCGATACGATCCGAACCTCGAGCTCCTCTCCGACCGCCGGTTCTGCGCAGCGAAGCTGCATCGCGACGCCACGGGTCTCGAGCCGTGGCTCCTCGACGAACTCCGCTTTGCACTGAAGCCGGAGGAGCGCCTTCGCCCCTGCATGGAGGCTCGCGGCTGGCTCTGGCGCCCATGACCATCACCGGGGCCTGTCTGTGTGGCGCGATCCGCTTCGAGGCGTCCGTTCCGCCCCGCCGCGTCACCCACTGCCACTGCGGCATGTGCCGGAGGGCGACCGGAGCGGCGGTGGGCACCTTCGCGACGTTCGAGAGCGACAAGGTGCACTGGCTCCAGGAGCCGGCGCGCTACGACTCCAGCGAGCGGGGCTGGCG
>CAZLBF010000163.1:0-3482 GCA_964557495.1 uncultured Myxococcales bacterium
GGGATTCATCCACCCGCCCTGCTCGAGGCAGAGGATGTTCATGCGGGTTTCGGCGAGGCTCCAGGCCAGCGCCGCACCGGACGCCCCGGCGCCCACGATCAGGACGTCGACTGGATCCTCGGCCATGTCATGCTGCCTCCCCTGCCTGCTCGAACGTCTGGCGGAGCATCCCTCCGCCCTGGGAATCGAACGAGTGTCGCGCCACGCCGACTGGTAGGAAGAATAAGCCCCCGAATCAGCTTCCGAGAAGGAAATTTCTGTTCCGCTGGGCCCCGGGGCTGCCTCTGGGCGGCGATTCGAGCCCCGGGCTGCCTGCATTCGATCCCTAGATCGACGACGATCTCGCGCTCGACTTCATCTAGCGAGTCTCTTCCCGGGATACGATGCAAGCGCCTGCCTTCTGGCTAGCGATGCGCGCGTCGCGCATCGCTTCCGCATCGATGCCCCCAGCCCGACGATTTGACAGAAAGCGCTTTATCAGACCCCAGAAAGGGCCTTTGAATCGTTTATCCTCTCGGATACCCAAGAAACAAGTTTGCCCGCGAGTATGGAGCAACGCAGGCGAATCGATGAATGAACGGCCGCTCGCGCCGGTCGCCTGGTCGGTCCTCCTCGGCCTGACTGCCGTGAAGTTGTTGCTCCACGCCCTCTCGAGCGCGTGGGTCGCCTATGGCTGGGTAGGTGACGAGCTCTACTTCCTGGACTGCGCGCGTCATCTCGCCTGGGGCTACGTCGATCACCCGCCGTTCTCGATCGCCGTGCTGCGGCTATGGACGGAGCTGCTCGGCGAGTCGTTGCTGGCCGTGCGCCTCGTACCGGCGTTTGCGGGCTGCGCGACTATCGTTCTCGCTGGCTTGATGGCACGTGAACTCGGGGGCGGTTGGGTCGCACAGGGCCTGGCCGGTCTCGGCGTGCTGGCAGGCCCCGTCTATCTCGCGATGGGCGGCTACTACTCGATGAATCCGATTGACCAGACGCTGTGGGCGGTTGCGGCCTATCTGTTGCTGCGCCTGTTGAACAGCGAGAGCCCGCGAACCTGGATCGCGCTCGGCGTGGTGCTAGGCCTCGGGCTGCTCAACAAGCTGAGCGTCGTGTGGCTTGGCTGCGGCATCCTCGCGGGCATCCTGCTGACACCACAGCGCCGCTGGCTTGCCACTCCCTGGCCTTGGCTCGCAGGAGCGATCGCGCTCGCGATCGTCGCGCCGTACCTGCTGTGGCAGGCTCAGCACGGCTGGCCGGTGCTCGAGTTCACGCGCAACGCAACGCTGGAGAAGAACGTTCTCGCGCCGCCGCTCGTCTTCCTGCGCCTCCACGTCCTAGCCATGCACCCTTTGACTCTGCCATTCTGGTTGATCGGGCTGAGCTACCTGTTCTTCGCCCCAGAAGCGCGGCCGTACCGGACTCTCGGATGGGTCTGGCTGACCGTCTTCCTGATCCTCATGGCGAGTGGTACTGCGCGCACCTATTACCTGGCGCCGCCGCTGACGATCGCGATCGCTGCCGCCGGTCGCGCCGTCGAGGGGTTCGGCACTCGAGCGTCGATGGGCTGGCTGCCACCCGCCGCGACGACGCTGCTCATCCTGGCCCTCGTTACCGGGGCTCCAATGTCGATTCCCCTGCTTCCGCCCGACCGCTACGTGGCCTACGAGCGGGCACTGGGGCTGAAGCCACCCCCGGAGGCCCGCGAGGAACCGAGCGAGCTCCCGCTGCACTTCGCCCTGCGCTTTCACGGCCCGCCGCTGGTTCGTGCGGTCGATGCGGCATACCAGTCCCTTTCGCCCGACGATCGTGAGCATGTCGTGATTCTGACCGACAGCTTCCACGAAGCAGGCGCGATCAACGTCCTCGGGGCCGCCGTCGGCTTGCCGAGCGCGATCGGGATCCACAACAACTACTGGCTCTGGGGCGCAGAAGACGCCGCCGGGGACGTCTTCCTGGTGGTCGCCCCGATGGGCTCGAACTTGTTGACCCTCTTCAGGAGCGTGGAGCGAGCGGAAGAGATCGATTGCGGCTGGTGCATGCCGTTCCTGCGGAAGAAGGCCGTGTACGTCTGCCGCGACCCGCGTCGCCCATTGCGCGAGCTCTGGCCCGAGCTCAAGAAGTTCATCTGACGAAGAACCCTTCGACTAGTGAGCAACCGGGTCTCAGGAAATTCAAAGACCGACACTCCACGCTACAGAACGCCGCATAGAGGCCCCCAGCCCGACGATTTGACAGAAAGCGCGTATCAGACCCGAGGAAGGGCCTTTGAATCGCTTCTCCTCTGTGGCCTTCGCCTGCCGTCTGGGCGATCCTGTAGCCCGGCTTGGAACACGACATGAGCATCGCGACCGTCCTCCTCGTCCTGGAGTCGGTCCTCCTCTTCTTCACCATCCTCCTGCTGCTCTACAGCATCCGCGAGGGGCGGCACCGGGACCGGCTGCTGGTCGAGGTGGGCCGGGCGACGCGGATCCTGACCCGCGAGGAGTACTTCCTGACCGTGTCCGACGCGATGCTGGACGCGGAGCGCGAGGTGATCGGGTCGATCACGGGCCGGCGTCCCTCGGCGGACGACGACAAGCGGGTGCGTACCATCGTCGGCCACATCGAGAAGCTGCGCGGGCAGGGTGGGAGGGTCCGCTACTTGGTCCCGCGGTTTCCCGACCGGCTCCATGTGGGCGCCCGCTACCGCCAGGCGGGCGCCGAGATCCGCTACTCGAGCTCCCTGATCCAGGACATCCGCTACCTGGTGGTGGACCGGCGCCTGGTCGTGATGGGCATTCCCGAGAGCGCCGGCGATCAGCAGGCGACGCGCAAGGGCTACGGCATTCCCTCCGAGGGGCTCGCCGCGATGCTCGAGGAGAGCTTCGAGCACGCCTGGGAGACGGCCACCGGCCACGAGGCCTACGTGCGCGAGATGCTGCGGGAGACCGGGGCCTCGCCCAAGCTGCTCGCCCGCGAGCTCCACGTCGACCCGGCCGAGCTGGAGCGTCTCGCCGCGGGGTAGCGGGGCGCGGCGGGGCTGACCGCCATCATAGACGCGCGCGCCGCGTGCTCACCTGGTGCGCTACCACGGAGTGCTCGCTCCCGCCGCACGCCGGCGCCCCGCCGTCGTCGCGGACCGACCGTCCGAGCCTACCGGAGGTGAAGAGAGCGCAGGCGCTGCGGCTGCCCGCCGCTCACGCTCGGTCGAGCCGCCGCCTCCTGCCCGTCGCGGAGCCCAGTCTCCGCCGTCCGGCAGCGCGGACGCGAATCGCCCCGCGGAGAGTCCCTGCGTGACCGGGCGCGACGCACCGGCCGGCGGCCTCCCGGGGCCCGAGGACCCGCAGCTTCCGCCCCGCGCAAGACGCCTGTCGTGGGCCGAGCTGATGCGGCGGATCTTCGCCGTCGACGTGCTGGAGTGTCCCCGCGGCCGCATGCGCATCGTGGCCGCGATCGATCAGCCCGAGGTGATCGCGAAGATCCTCACCCACCTCGGTCTGCCCGCCCGGGCACCGCCCCCG
>CAZLBF010000164.1:0-3612 GCA_964557495.1 uncultured Myxococcales bacterium
TGAACGTAGAGCCGCATCAGCTGTAGCGCGTCCGGGCTCCGGATCGCCTCGAAGAACAGTCTCCGCTCGAGCTCGAGGCCGTCCTGCAGGGTCATGCTGGCACCCTCGTGGATGGCTCGCTTGGTGAGCTCCACGCCGCGCGGCGGCTTCGCCGCCAGCGCCTGGGCAAAGGCCATCACTGTCGGCATGAGCTCCTCGGGGTCGCAGGCGCGGGTCACGAGGCCGAGGCGTTCGGCCTCGTCGGGGTAGATGCGCCGGCCCGTCAGACACAGCTCGAGCGCCCGCCCCACGCCGACCAGGCGCGCCAGGCGCTGAGTGCCTCCGCCTCCCGGCGGGAACCCGGCCTGGACCTCCGGCTGGCCCATGAAGGAGTCGCGCGAGATGAAGCGGAAGTCGCAGCTGAGCGCCATCTCGCAGCCTCCGCCCTGAACCGGGCCATTGATCGCACAGATGACCGGCTTCGCGGTGTAGTCGGCAATTCCTCGAGGTGGAGGCAAGGATGCCAGCTGCTTGGCTGCCTCCTCGTCGCTCGCCTGGCTCTGGGCCTCGGCCCAGCCCAGGATCGACGAGACGTCGAAGTGCTGGATGAACATCCCGGGCACCCCGCTGGTGATGATCGCGACCCGAAGCTCCGCGTCGCGATCGAACTCCTCCACGAGCTGCACGAGCTCGGCACCCGTCTCGAGGGTCGCCAGGTTCCTGGGAGGATTGGAGAACCTCCAGATGACGATCGGCCCGTCCTTCTCGACCGTGTGAAAGCGTGGCTCAATTCCCATCCGTTCCTCCCTCTTTCGCCGATTGTCGCACGCGGGGCGAGTGGACCTCCACCGGGGGGCCGTCAGGGAAGGATCGCCACGCCGCGCTGGCCGAACGCCCTGTACCGGATCCTTCCCCCCGCGATCTCGCCCGAGTCATCGATCCGGAGCTCCTCGATCCGGATCTTGGTGCCCTTGGATGCGCCTCTGGACCGGAGCTTGATGTCCGACAGGCCGGTCGCCGTGTCGAAGACGCCCTCTCCGACGAGCTCGACGGACTCGCCGCTCCCCAGGGTCAAGAGGGCGTCCAGGATCTGGATCGTCTCGTCGTCGCCGACCAGCATCTCGAAGTCGAGCGTCCAGTCGAGCCGGGCGCCGGCGATCGAGTCGATGATCGTCGCGACTTCGGAGATCTTCTCTCCGCTCCGCTTCCCGCGGGTCTTCTGCGTTCCGGTGCGCAGCAGGTCGCCGTTCTGTCCCAGCGCGGTCGCATCGATCCGCTCCCGGACGATCACCTTGAGCTTGGCTTCCGGTCCGGGGGGCTGGCTCTTGACCTTGATCTTCGTCTTTTGCAGCAGGCGACCACGCTTGCCGTAGAGCCATCCCTTCACGACGGCCGGTGTCTCCGGGTTCCCGTCCCGGTCGACGTCCATCGCGGCAATCCCGCGGATCTGTCCGTTCGGCCGGACCGCGAACACCCACTCCAGGTCCATTCCGGCGGCCGTGGTCTGGACCGAGCCGCTCGGATCGAAGATGGGGCTCGCCCGATCGTCGACCAGGATCGAGAACGCTCCTTCGGGGAACAGGAAGCTGGTCGAGAACTGGACCTGGTCGGAGTGCTCGAAGCTGTGCGCGAAGTCGAAGGCATCGTTCGGATCGTTGACCGTCGTCGGGGAGCCTCGAGCGGTGTGGACGAGGTCGAACGTGAAGCTGGCGTTCCCCTCCAGCTGGATCGGACCCGAAGCGTCCGAGGGGACCCAGGACGAGGCCGTCGGATCCAGGTTCTGATCCTCCGCGACGACTCCGGTCCCGCTCGTCAACTTTGCGGCGGAGCTCCCCGGTGCGTCGCAGATCGGCGAGCAGGGCGAGAAGCGGAACTCCACGCTCCGCGGCCGAACGGTCGAGCCTTGCGCCGGAGAGCTGATCGCGGGCGACGGGACGAGGGGCCGGACGTAGGGGATCGTGACCGTCGTTGCAGCGGTATTGAGATCGAGCAGGTAGTCCCCGTTCTGGAACTCCGCGTTCAGCGTGGCCTCGTCCGCGAAGGTCGAGCTGAGCACCCAGTTCCCGCTCAGGTCCACGGTGAGCGGTCGCGCGAGCACCGAGTTGGGAAACGTGATCGAGGCGCTCTGGATCCCGGTGCCCTGGGCCAGGATCGTCACTGCGATCCGGTTGGCCGCGCCGCTGCGTCGTTCGATCTCGAGATCGAACGAGACGCTCGAGAGATCCAGCTGCGCGCGTGCCGGCCCGGCGAGGGCGAAGCACAGCGTCGCCAGAGCGATCGGGAGGCAGCTCCGCGCCCTCATTGCTCCCTCTCCCTCGCCGCGCTGATCTCCTCCAGGATGCGCCCGTGCTCCCGCTCGTCGAGCTTGAATCGCGACAGGATCAGGGCGCCGATCGCGTAGCAGACGAGCGGGAAGATGGCGAACTGGATGCGCAGGATGAGCTTCACGGTCTCGGTCTGCTCCTGGTTCGGCACGAAGCCGGACAGCGACAGCACGAAGCCGGTGAGCATGAGCGTGAGGCCGGACGAGCCCTTGAACATGAAGTTGAAGGAGGCGAAGTAGGCGCCCTCCTTGCGCTCTCCGGTCGCGTACTCGTCGTAGTCGATCACGTCCGCCTGGACCGACGGTGCGATGACCGGACCGCAGCCGCCGCCGATGCCGGCGAGCGTCGTCAGGACCGCAACCAGGGCAACGGCGCCCTCCTGCATGAAGAACATGCCGCCGAAGCTGCAGCCCGTGAGCAGCATCGCGAAGATCCAGACCGGCTTCTTGCCGAAGCGGCGCGAGACCCGGATCCAGAGCGGTACCGAGACCAGCGACGGGATCATGTAGCAGGCGATGAAGACCGGGGTCAGGTCCGGGCGCTTGACGATGTAGTGAACGACGTAGGGAGTCATGGTCGCGAGGCTGGATACTCCGACGTTCTCGATCAGGAAGGTCACCAGCAGCTTGCGCGCGTGCGGGTTCCGCAGTACGTCGCGATAGGCGGAGTACGGGTGCTCCGCCCCGCGGCCCCGATACTCCGGGCGCTCCCGCAATCGCGCGACCGCGAACAGGATCAGCAGCGCGGTGGCGATCGAGACCCCGAGCGTGATCTGAAATGCGGTCTCACGAGGGGCCTCGGAGCGGATGAGCAGGAACATGCCTGCTAGCGAGAGCAGCGAGCCTCCTCCCCAGCAGATGTGGCGGACCCCGAAGATGCGGGTCCGCTCGTGGTAGTTCTGCGTCAACTCGGCGCCGAGCGAGGAGTGGGGAACGACGATGATCGTCATCGCGGTGTAGAAGCCGAACACCGCGAAGGCCATCCAGACGATCAGCGGACCTCCGGTGAGGCTCGCCGGGGGATTCCACATCAGGACGTAGCTGACAGCGATGGGGATGACCGCCGCCAGCAGCCAGGGACGGCGCCGGCCCAGCCGCGAGTTCGTGCGGTCCGAGAAGTACCCGGCAACCGGATCCGAGATCGCGTCCCAGATCCTGGACAGCCCGAAGATGAGCCCGATTGCGGCCGGCGACATCAGCAGGACGTCGGTCGAGAACTTCATCATGTAAAGGCTGACGAGGAAGAACATGAAGCCGAGGCCGAGCGGCGGCGCGTTGTAGGCCAGGATCGTCCCGAGCGGTACGCGGCT
>CAZLBF010000165.1:0-9470 GCA_964557495.1 uncultured Myxococcales bacterium
TACAAGGACGGGATCGGGGCCGCCTACCGCACTGCCAAGGCCGCGGCGACCACGGCCGTCTTCGTGGGCATCGGGGCGGGGGACTTCGAGCGGCACTACTGGCCGGCCTGTCGCTCGATCGGCAGCGACAACGCGCTCGGCAGGGTGGTATTCGCGGTAAAGGGAGTGATCGAGCGGCTGCGCTTCGCGCGCAGAGCCGTCGTGCGCATGACCACCGACGAGCAGAGCAAGGGGGGCCACCGTCGACGCATGAGCACGGTCCTGTGGGACATGTTTACGGGGAGCGCGCCGTATCGCGAGATTCTCCTGCGTACTCTCGCCCCCGCCTTCCTGGCCCGCTTTCTATGGAACAATGCAGTTGCACTGTCGCGCCGAAGCGCGAGACGCGCGGAATAAGCGGAGGAGCGACTATGGTGAAGGGGAAAGCAGCGGCGGCTGGCGCCATGGGCAGGGTGTACGGCGACGGTGAGGTTCTGGTGTGCCAGGGAGAGTCGGGCGACTGCATGTACGTCGTCCAGGAGGGACTGGTCGAGGTCTTCGTAGAGGAGAACGGTCAGGAGGTCGGCCTGCGGGTGTGCGGCCCGGGGGAGATCATCGGCGAGATGGCGATCTTCGAGAGTGAGGTCCGCTCCGCGACCGTCCGCGCCGTCGGCGAGGCGCGGATCCTCACCGTGGACCGGAGGACCTTCCTGCGCCGGGTCCAGGAGGACCCGTCCCTCGCCTTCAACATCCTCCGGACCATGTCCGCGCGGATCCGTGAGCTGAGCGAGAAGCTGGCGCAGCACGAGGACTAGGCGGTCGGGCGCGCAGCCGGGCCCAGTCTGTTCTCCTGCTGGCTACGCCGGAGCCGTCAGTTCCCGGGCCAGCTCCACGGCGGCGCCCGCATCCGCGGCGTAGCCGTCCGCGCCGATGTCATCGGCGAACTTCTGGTTCACCGGTGCGCCGCCGACCATGACCTTGACCTCCTCGCGGAGGCCCGCCTCCCGCAGGCCGTCGATGATCGCCTTCATCGTCGGCATGGTAGTGGTCAGGAGGGCCGAGATTCCGACCAGGTCGGGCTTCGTCTCCCCGACCTGACGCACGAACTCCCGCGGGCCGACGTCGACCCCGATGTCGCGGACCTCGAAGCCGACGCCGCGCAGCATGATGGCGACCAGGTTCTTGCCGATGTCGTGCATGTCCCCCTCGACCGTTCCGATCAGCACGCGGGCGCCGGGGGCGCCGGCGTCACTCGTCAGCAGCGGGTCGAGCAGGCGCAGCGCCTCGTTCATGGCGCGCGCCGAGAGCAGCACCTCGGGCACGAAGACCTCGCTGGCGCGGAAGCGCTCGCCCACGGATTCCATCGCCGGCAGCATGCCGTCGTTCAGGATCCGCTGGGCTGGGACGCCCCGCTCGAGCAGCCGGCGCACCTCGGCCTCGAGTGCCTCTCGATCTCCGGCGACGAGCGCCGTGCCCAGCGCCTCGAGCGCGGGATCCCCGGGGGTCGGCGCCGCGTCGCGCCGGGGCGGCTCGGCGCGCGCAGCCGCGACGCTCGAGCCGGACGCGCGTGGCCGGAGCGGCAGGCGGCCCTCCGCTGCGACACGCTCGGCGATGCGATCCAGTCGGGCGAAGACCGCGTCCGGCGGGGTGGAGTCGGCGGTGCCGAGGATCAGGCGGTCACCGGGCGCCACGCTCGCGAACAGGCGGTCCAGGTAGGCCTCGAAGTCCTCCTCGGTCGCCGTCTCCCGCATCAGCACGCTCTCGGGAATGCCGCCCATGATCGTGAGCCGGTCCCGCCAGCGGCGGTAGTACTCCTCGATCGTGACCTTGGTCATGGGATGGGGCGTCACCGACTCGGCGACGTGACAGCCGCAGTCGCGAATCAGGTCCATGAGGCCGAGGTTCTCGCCGTCGGTGTGCGTGGCCAGGATCTTCCCCCTGCCGGTCAGCTCCTCGGACACGCGGCGCAGCCAGGGCTGGATCTCGCGCTCGAAGAAGGGCGGATAGGTCAGCATGTCGTCGTAGTTGGCCCCCCAGAGCACGACCTCCGCCGGGGACTCCGCCACGATGGAGAGCACCTGATCGAAGTAGACCTCGATGCTCTCCGCCAGCTCGTAGATCCGTTTCGGGTTGTCGCTGTACTCGTAGAAGAAGCGCGTGGGGTCGATCAGCTCCTTCTGGATCTGGTGCACCGGCGATGCGGCCAGGGTCGGTCCGCCGACCGCGACCACTCCGTCCTCGCCGGTCGCGCCGATGTAGTCGGCGGCCGCCGCGTAGTTGGGAGACACCTCGAGGTGGCGGAAGATGTACCCGGCGATCTCGTAGTCGCGCGGCTCCTTGATCAGGTTCTCCTGGACCCAGCCGAGCGAGACGCCGGCCTTGCGCATCTCTTCGGTGAGGCCGCCCGCGGTGCGGACCATGCCGAGGGGCGTGTGGTACTCCACGACCTGCCGACCCTCGTCCTCGACGACGTTCACCTCGACTCCTCCGCCGAAGCGCCAGCGGTAGACCGACTGCTTGAAGTTGAACAGACCGATCGAGCGATGCAGGGCATCCTCGGGCCCACTCACGTCGCCGAAGTTGGCCACCATGTGATAGACGGCCCAGCCCCGCGAGCGGGAGATGTCGTCGGGCCGCATGCCCTCGAACTCGCGTGGCAGCGTGCCCCGGCTGACGTTGGCCAGCCACCACAGGTCGAGGCGCGGGACGAAGGGGATCACGTCCACCATTTCGCCCCGCATCGCCGCGAGGATCCTCTCCTTGTGCGTCGACATCGGCTCGCAGCTCCTCTTGTCCGGCTTTGGGGTCCAGGGTAGACGATCGCCGGGCTCGCGACATCGCGCGCGTCGGCGAGCGCCCAGGTGTGCAGCGTTTCGCGTTATCCTGGCCTTCCGCCGCTCGCCCACGAGATCCACGCGGGCGGCGGCCGGAAGGAGTTGCGGATGGCCGTCAAGGTGGAGTTCCTGTTCGACTTCGGAAGTCCCAACGCATACCTCTGCCACCTGGTGCTGCCGGCGCTGGAGAAGCGAACCGGAGTGCGGGTGGACTACGTGCCGATTCTGCTGGGTGGGATCTTCAAGCTCACCCACAACGTGTCGCCGGCCGTGTCGCTCCAGGGGATCAAGAACAAGCCGGAGTACACCGCCCTGGAGACGCGGCGCTTCCTGCACGCCCACGACATCACGCGCTTCCAGCCCAACCCTCACTTCCCCGTCAATACGCTCCAGATCATGCGGGGTGCGTTCGTGGCCCGGCGCGAGGGCTGCTTCGAGCGTTACGTCGACGAGATGTATCGCCACATGTGGGCCGAGCCCAAGAAGCTGGACGATCCGGACGTGCTTCGGGCCGCCCTGGTGGAGTCCGGTCTCGACGCCGGCGCGATTCTGGAGGGCATCCAGTCGCCTGACATCAAGGCGTCGCTGCTGCAGAGCACCGAGGCTGCCGTGGCGCGGGGCGCGTTCGGCTCGCCGAGCTTCCTCGTCGGAGACGAGCTCTACTTCGGCAAGGACCGGCTGCGAGACGTCGAGGAGGAGATCGGCCGCCAGCAGCGAGGAGGCTGACCCGAGCCCTGCGCTAGGCGGTGAGGCTCTTGAACAGGGAGTCCGCCTTGTCCACGCTCGCACCCTCGTGGATGATCGCGCGCAGGCCGCGCATGGTCGCTACGGGATGCGGCGCCTGCCACACGTTGCGGCCGAGGTTCACGCCCACGGCGCCCCGCTGCATGCCGTCGTGCACGAACTCGAACACTTCGCGCTCCGTCTCGCACTTGGGTCCGCCGGCCATCATCACGGGGACCGGGCAGCCCTCGACGACCTCGTGGAAGTCCTCGCACCAGTAGGTCTTGACCACGCTCGCTCCCAGTTCGGCGCAGATCCGGCAGCAGAGCGCGAGGTAGCGCGCGTCGCGCTTCTCGAGCTCGCGTCCGACCGCCGTGACGGCCATGACCGGGATGCCGTAGCGCTGGCAGTCGTTGACCATGTCGGTGAGGTTCTTGAGCGTCTGGCGCTCGTACTCCGTTCCGATGAAGACCGAGATCCCGACCGCGCTGACGTTCAGGCGGATCACGTCGTCGATCGTCGTCGTGAGCATCTCGTTCGCGAGGTTCCCGCCGACCATGCTGGTGCCGCCGGACACGCGCAGCACGATGGGAAGCGAGTCCACCGGCTCGACCGCGCTGCGGAGCACGCCGCGCGTGCAGAACAGGGCGTCGGCGTAGGGAAGCAGCGGTGCGATCGTCTCGCCCGGCTTCTCGAGGCACCGGGTCGGCCCCTGGAAGTAGCCGTGGTCGATCGGCAGGAAGAAGCACTTGCCGTTGGGCATGAGCCTGGACAGCCGGTTCTTCAGCCCCCAGTCCATCGGAATCCTCCTCGTGACCGCGCCCTCTCGACGGGGAGCGCGGCGCTAGGCTCGGCGAACGGGTCCCGGCCGTCAACCCTGCACGGAGAGTTCGGCCCCGGCCGGTCCGTCGTGGCCTATCATCGCGAACGGCGGCGTGCTTCGCATCGGAGGGCGGGATGAAGCGGGTTGTGGTCCTCATCGCGACGATCCTGGGGATCGTCCTCGTGGCCGCGTGCGTGAACCTGATGGGCGCCTACCGGAGTCCGCCCGGCGGCGAGTCGGCGATCCCCGCCGGCTCCGCCGAGGCCGGCGCCCGCGAGACGGCGCCGCCGCTACCCGACTGGATCGAGGCGATGCTGCCGGCGAATCCTCGGCGCTATCGGCTCGCGGTCGGCGGGCAGACCATGCACGTCATGGAGTTCGGGCAGGGGTTTCCCGTACTGCTGCTGCACGGCAATCCCACCTGGGGCTTCCTGTATCGCAAGGTCATCCAGGCGCTTCCTCCGGACCGCTTTCGCTGCATCGTGCCGGACCTGGTCGGGCTCGGCCTGTCGAGCAAGCCGCGCCTGTTCGCGGAGCACACGCTGGAGAATCACGTCCGCTGGTTCGGCTCCCTGCTCGATCAGCTCGCGCTCGAGCAGCTGATCTTCGTCGGCCAGGACTGGGGCGGGCCGATCGGCCTGCGCGCCCTGGCGGATCGACCGGGACTGGCCCGGGGGATGGTGCTCCTGAACACCGGCGCTCGACCGCCTCCGCCCGGCTACGAGGCGACCTCCTTCCACCGCTTCACCCAGTACCCGATCCTCAGCGACTTCGTCTTTCGGTACTTCGACCTTCCCCAGCGCGCGTTGCACCGCGCACAGGGAGACGCCGAATCGATCCGGGGCGAGGTCGCCGCGGCGTATCGCTACCCGCTCCGCGGGATGGAGAACAACCTGGCTCCGCTCGCGCTCGCGCGCATGGTTCCGACCGACCCCGAACCGGACCACCCAGTGGTCCAAGCCCTCGTCGTCACGGAGCGCTTCGCGAGATCCTTCGAGGGCCCGGTTGCCATCGTCTGGGGCACCCGAGACCCGATCTTCGGCGAGAGCCTGGGAGCCATGGTCGAGCTGCTGCCGGACGCCGAGGTGCACGAGACGCAGGCGGGTCACTTCCTCCAGGAGGAGGAGCCGCTGCTGATCGCCGACGCCATCCGAGGCGTGCAAGAGCGGATCGTCCCGGCGTCGAAGTGACACCTGCGATTCGTGGACCCGGAGAGCATGGTGAACCCCTCTTGAGTCCCGGCGCTCGACCAGATAGAGTTTAGAAAATAGACCAACTCGATCATCGGGAGTACGGATCCATGAGTCCGAAGACGAACGGCGACTGGCACTCCACCGCCTGTGTCCTGTGTAGCATCAACTGCGGCCTGTCGGTGCGCATCGAAGAGAACCGGATCGTCAAGGTCAAGGGCGACCGCTCGAATCCCTTCAGTCGCGGCTACACCTGCCCCAAGGGTGTCACCGTCGGCAAGGTGGTGGACCACGAGCAGCGCGTCCGGGAGCCGCTCAAGCGGATGCCCGACGGGACGCACGAGCCGATCTCGTGGGACCAGGCGATCTCCGAGATCGCCGAGAAGCTCGGCGGCATCGTCGCGCGCTGCAGCCCGCGATCCGTCGGACTGGTGGGCGGCGGCGGCCAGGCGAACCATCTGGACTACCCCTACGCCAATAGCTTCCTGCAGCTGATCGGCTCCCCGTGGCACTTCAACGCGCTCGGGCAGGAGTTCACGCAGAAGTACTGGATCAACGGCCACGTCTTCGGCAGCGACGGGATCGACTTCGAGGCGAACGCCCACGAGTCGGAGTTCCTCCTGATCATCGGGTCGAACCCGTGGATGAGCCACGGCATCCAGCGGGCGCGCTCCGTCCTGAAGGATCGGGCGAAGGACCCCTCCCGCAGCATGGTCGTCGTCGACCCGCGCCGCACCGAGACCGCGAAGCTGGCCGACGCGCACCTGCAGATCCGCCCCGCCACGGATCTCTACTTCCTGCTGGCGCTGCTCAACGTGATCGTGCACGAGGGATTGGTCGACGAGGCCTTCGTCGCGAAGCACGCGCACGGCTGGGGGGAGGCCAAGCTCCTCGCGGACCTGGTGACGCCGGCGCAGGCGGCGAAGCTCTGCGACCTCGACGAGCAGGCAATCGTCGACGTGGCGCGTCAGCTCGCCACGGCGCGCAGCGCGAGCATCAAAGTCGACCTCGGCATCTACCACAGCCTGAACATGCTCGAGTCCTGCTTCCTCCTCCCGCTCTTGCATGTCGCCACCGGCAACATGTGCACGCCGGAGGGCGCGCACTTCTCGGTCACCGCCTTCTCCGGCGCGGGGATCGGTCCGGGCGGCCAAGCCGACAAGCCGCGCACGCGCGTCGCCGGCATTCCCATGATCCGCGGGCTCTTCCCTCCCAATGCGCTGCCCGAGGAGATCTTGGACGCCGGCGAGGAGCGCATCCGCGCGCTGTTCGTCGAGGGCTGCAACCCGCTGCGCTCCTACGCCGACACCCAGGCCATGACGCGCGCCTTCGAGGACCTCGAGCTGCTGGTGGTGATCGACCCGGCCATGACCGAGGCCGCGCACCTGGCCCACTACGTGCTCCCGGTTCCCGTCGGATACGAGAAGTGGGAGGCCTCGACCTTCCCCAAGGGCCACCCCGAGGTCTACCTGCACCTGCGCGGGCCGATTCTCGAGCCGCCCCCGGACGTCAAGCAAGAGTGTCTGATCTTCTACGAGCTGGCGCGCGCGATGGGGCTCGACTACCGGTCGAACCCACTCTTCGCCCTGCTCGAAGCCGAGATCGAGGCGGGCGAGGCCGCGCCGATCCTCTCGCTGATCAAGGTGGTCTGCTCGGCGTTCGCCGCGAGCTACGGCGAGGCGCTGCTGGAGTCGGGGACCATCAGCGGCGAGGGCGATCCCGGGGCGGAGCTCTTCCAGAAGCTCCTCGAGCACCCGGAGGGACTGCTCCTGTGCCGCGTCGATCCCGCGGACAACTGGAGCCTGGTTCGCACACCCGACCAGAAGGCGGTGCTCGACGCGCCCGAGATCCTCGAGCTGTTCCGCAAGCTCGAGATCCCCGAGGACACCGACTTCACGAAGCACCCGGAGTTCCCCTTCCTGCTGCAGACGGGGGAGCGCACGGACTCGAACGCCAACACGATCCACCGCGATCCGACCTGGCGGAAGGCGCTCCGGACGAGCTATCTCCGCATGAACGACGGCGATGCGGCGGCCCTCGCGATCGAAGAGGGGGAGCGCGTGCGGCTCGTGACCGAGTACGCCGAGGCGACGGTCCCGGCCATGATCACCGGCGACATCTACCCGGGGAACCTCAGCATGCCCCACGGCTACGGCCTGATGGCGCGGAACGAGGAGACGGGCAAGCTCGAGCCACACGGCGTCAACGTCCAGGAGCTGATCCGCGCCTCGCACCGCGACGCGCTGAGTGGCGTGCCCTACCACAAGGCGATCCCGGCGCGCGTCGAGAAGCTCTCCGAGGTGCCGGCCGACTGAGAGCGAGAGAGTCGTAGAGGCGAGGCGCCGAATCCACGCCCGGGGCGAGCTGGCTCGCGGACCCGAAGCACACGCGGCGGCTGAGCGCGGGAACGAGGCGTGATTCGAGACTACCTGAGATTGATTGGGGACTATCCCCGCTTCCTGGCGTTCGGCGGGCTCCACTACTTCTTCTCGAGCCCCGGCCAGTCCTACTCGCTGGGCGTCTTCGGCCCGGCCATCTCCGCGGCCTTCGCGCTGGGCTCCACCCAGTTCGGCCTGCTCTACTCGACCGCCACGCTGGTGAGCGCGAGTCTGCTTCCGCTGCTCGGCCCGGTGATCGACCGCGTCAACCTGCGCACCTGCAGCGCTGCGGTCGGCCTGCTGATGGTGGCCGCCCTGCTCCTCACCGCGCTCGCTCCGACGCTCGCCGTGCTGTTTGTCGGAGTGCTGGGTCTGCGGCTCTCGGGCCAGGGCCTGATGACCCAGATCGGCGGCGTGTCGACCAGCCGCTTCTTCGGCGCCCAGCGCGGCAAGGCGCTGGCGGTGGTCGGCATCGGCTTCGCGCTCGGAACGGCCGTATTCCCGATCACGCTGGCGTTCCTGATCGAGCGCTTCGGCTGGCAGCAGACACTGATGATCCTGGCCGCAGCGGTGCTGGGGGTCTTCCTCTCGACGAGCTTCGGCCTGATCCGCAAGACGGATCGCTTTCAGTATCCTCCCGCGCCGGAGAGCTCGGAGGGGCTCGAAGATCCCGAGCGGTGGAGGCGCCGCGACGTGCTGCGTCAGCCCTTCTTCTACTTCGCCATTCCGATCTCGCTGCTCCCCCCGTTCTACGGCACCGGCCTGGTCATCCACCTGGGGCGCCTCGTCGAGCACAAGGGCTGGGAGCTGAAGTGGGTCGCCTCGTGCTTCGTCGTCTCGGCGGTCCTCGGCCGTGTCGGCTCCTTCTGCATGGGTCCGCTGGTGGATCGATTCTCGGCCCGACGCCTGTATCCGTGGGTGCTCGTGCCCTACGCGGCCGCCCTCGGCGTGCTGGCGACCAGCACCCACCCGCTCGCGGCGCCGGTCTGGCTGGGTCTGGGCGGACTCAGCTTCGGCTTCATGGGCGTCGCGATGGGGTCACTGTGGGCGGAGGTGTTCGGCGTGCACTCGCTCGGCGCGATCGTGAGCCTGGCCAGCTCCAGCGGGGTCTTCGCCTCTGCCCTGAGCCCTGTCCTCTTCGGCTGGCTGCTCGACCGCGGGATCAGTATCGACCAGATCGTGCTTTCGGGGGTGGTGCTGACGGTGCTGATGTCGATCCTCGCGTACTTCGCGCCGGCGCCCAGACGGAGCTCGCCAGGAGCCTGAAAGCGCCGGAGCGGGCCCCGTAGCGGCGTCGGACTCCGGGCCTCTCCGCTCCATTCTCTATGACTTCCAAGGACCTCCCGCGCGAAGTGAACGTGAATCCTGCGGCAGCCAGTACGCAGCTTCGCGGCCATTCCTCCGGTTCGAAACCGGTTCCCGCCACCTTCAAGTATCGCTCGAAGGATTCCGATAGACGGTGTTACACCCGAGTTCCGGTCCGGACGGGTGAACGACGAGCGGGTCGGAGGACGAGCGATGAATACGACACCGATGAAGTCCG
>CAZLBF010000166.1:0-4275 GCA_964557495.1 uncultured Myxococcales bacterium
CCCAGGGCGACGAAAGGGGTACGCGGAATGAGATCGTTCTTTGTGACGCTGCTTGCAGTGGCGATCGGGTCGTCCCTGGTGGCCACCCTGAGCCCGGCCAAGCCCGACAAGGTCGACGGCCTGAACGTCCCGTCCGGCCGCATTCCCCAGGAGATCAAGAACAACAAGTATCCCCGGACCTATTTCCCGAACACCGAGAAGCTGGCCGCGGACGAGATGCGCATCACCGCCCTGGGGACGGGCATGCCGAACCAGTCCCCCAGCAACGTAGCCGCGTCGTTCCTGGTCGAGCTCGGCAACGGCGAGTCCTTCCTGTTCGACCTCGGGACCGGCGCCTCCGACCGGCTCGCCGGGCTCGAGCCCGACTACTCCACGCTGGACAAGCTCTTCGCGAGCCATCTCCATACCGACCACGTGGGCGACATCGCGGCACTCTGGGTGGGGGGCTGGTTGAACGGCCGGTACACCCCGTTGCAGGTTTATGGTCCGTCGGGCTCGACTCCGGAGCTGGGGACCAAGGTCCATGTCGACCACCTTCGGGAGGCCTGGGCTTGGGACGTGACGTCGCGCGCGGGCACCCTGCCGAACGCCGGCGGTGAGATCGTCGCCCACGAGTTCGACTACTCGAAGACCGCCGTCATCTACGACGAGAACGGCGTCAAGGTGACGAGCTTTCCGGCCATTCACATCCGCGACGGCTCCGTCAGCTTCCGCTTGGACTGGAACGGTCTGAGCTTCGTGTTCGGTGGCGACAGCGTCCCGAACAAGTGGTTCGCAAAGGAGGCCAAGGGCGCGGACGTCGTGGTCCACGAGTGCTTCTTCACTCCCGAGCAGTGGGTGAGGATCGCGAGCTGGCCCTACAAGCAGGCCTATTGGGTCACCTCGAGGATCCACACACCGCCGCAAGGGTTCGGCAAGCTGATGTCCATGGTGAAGCCTCGCATGGCGGTCGCCTATCACTACTGGAACCACCGGGACCTCGAGCTCGAAATCTACGACGGGGTCCGCGAGACCTACGACGGACCCTTGGCCATGGCCGATGACCTGACCGTCCTGAATGTCACGAAGGAACACATCGAGGTTCGGGAAGTCACCTTCAACCATGATTCCTGGCCGCAGGGAACCAGCAAGGAGTGGGACACGGCGTATCGCGGCGAGCCCGCCACCGGTTTGATGTCGGACTGGCTGAACGAAGGCGCCCTCGAGGGGTTGAATCCCCCGCCCACGCAGCCGATCGACTGACACGGATCGTCGCGCACACGCACTAGCGGTCAGAGGAGGAAACGCGGATGAGGACAGGGCGAGGTGCTGTTTGGTCGGCCGGGTCGCGTCTTGCGGTGCGGGTCCTACTGGTCGTCGCCTTGACCTCGCGCCAGCACTGGGCGCCTCGCTAGGCGGCGCGTGGGCGGCAAGCGGCTCAGCATGCAGGTGCCCGGGAGTCGGCTCTCCTTCCTGATCGGGCTCTTTCTCACGACCCTGGCGACGTTGCTGCTCGAGCTCCTCGACACGCGGCTGCTATCGGTCCTGACCTGGTACCACCTCTCGTTCTTCGCGGTCTCGAGTGCGATGTTCGGCATGGCGGCCGGGGCCGTCCGCGTCTACCTGGCTCACGGTGCGTTCGAGGGGGAGCTTGCGCCCGCCGGTCTCGCGCGGCACGCGTCGCTACTGGCGCTGGCGATCCCGCTCTTCCACGTCGTGAATCTGTGCATCCCCATCCGCGCCGACCTCGGTGCCACCAACATCGCTGCGTTGACCCTTTCGACGGTTGCCCTGGCGGTGCCCTTCTACGTCTCGGGCATCGTGGTCGCGATCGCGCTGACCCGTATCCCCGGGCGCAGTGGCCTGATCTACGCGGTCGATCTGCTGGGAGCCGCCTTCGGGAGCCTCCTGATCCTGGCGCTGCTGGAGGGCTTCAGCATCTCCTCCGTGGCACTGTTCGCTGGAGCGATTGCGGCGGCGGGTGCGATCTGCTTCCGCCGCTTCGCGGGCCGGCCGGTGCTTCCGGTCGCAGCCCTGGCGACCCTGTTGCTGCTCGGCGGACTCGCGAACGACAGGTCGGGGAGCGGGCTGCGCGTGCTCTATCCGAAGGGCCAGCCCGTGCCGTTCGAGGTCGAGCACGAGTTCTGGACGATCCACGGGCAGGTCATCGGCTCCGGCCCGCTGGCCGGACCGCCCCAGTTCTGGGGCCCTGGGCGCGGCGCGGGCGCCTTCCGAGCCAGCCGCCGGATCCTCAAGATCGACGGGGCCGCGATCACGACGGTCACCGGCTGGAACGGAGATCTCGGGTCGCTCGAATGGGTCCAGTACGACGTCACGTCGCTTCCCTACCACCTGCGCAAGGGGGCCGATGTCGCCGTGATCGGCGTGGGCGGCGGCCGCGATCTGCTCACGGCGCTCTGGGCGAGAAGTCGGTCGATCGTCGGGGTCGAGATCAACTCGGCGCTGATCTACCTGCTCGAAGGTCCGCTTCGGGACTACGCGAAGCTGGCCGCGCGCGACGATGTCACGCTGGTCCACGACGAGGGTCGCTCCTACTTCACGCGCGTCCCGGCTCGCTTCGACATCATCCAGATGTCGCTCATCGACACCTGGGCCGCGACGGGGGCGGGTGCGTTCACGCTGAGCGAGAACGGGCTCTACACGCTGGAGGGCTGGAGGGTCTTCCTCACCGCCCTCAAGCCAGGTGGCATCTTCAGCGTTTCGCGCTGGTACTCGGCCGAGCGAGCCTCCGAGACGAGTCGCTTGCTCGGGCTCGCCCGGGCGGCGCTCCTGGAGCGCGGCGTGCGCGATGCGCGCCGACACATGGCGGTCGTGACGGGTGGCCGGGTGGCGACGTTGCTCGTCTCGGTCGATCCGCTCTCGAGGGTCGACGTGGCGGCGTTGGAGCATGCGGCCCGACGCTTCGGCTTCCGCGTGTTGTTCGCGCCCGGTCTTCCCCCGGCCGACCACGTTCTGGACCGGATCATCTCGAGCGGCACGCCCGAGGGGCTCGAGCGTGCACTCGTGCACCCCGACTTCGACTACGCCGTTCCGACCGACCAGCGCCCCTACTTCTTCAACATCCTCAAGCCGACGCGGATCTTCTCCACGGCGCTCGACGCACAGCCCGGCGTGCTCGCCCAGGGAAACCTTCTCGCGACCTCGACGCTCGTCATTCTCTGGATCCTGGCCCTGCTGGGCGTGGCGATCGTGATCCTCGGACCGCTGCTCCGCTCCGGGCTTCCGCGCATGGACGGACGCAGCTTCGGCCAGGGGCTCGCCTACTTCTCGCTGATCGGTCTGGGCTTCATGTTCGTCCAGATCCCGCTGATCCAGCGCTTCTCGATCTATCTCGGGCACCCGACCTACACGGTCGCCATCATCCTGTTCTCGATGATTCTCGCGACCGGGATCGGGAGCTACCTCTCGGATCTGATCGACGTCGAGGGCAGGGCACGTTGGCTCGGCGCGATTCCGCTCTCGATCGGTGCGATCCTCGTCGGCACCACGCTCTCGATCCAGCCCATCATCGACAGCACGATCCAGCGGGGACTGCTCGAGCGGTCGGGAATCGTCATCGCCCTGGTGTCCCTGGTGGCGCTGCCGCTGGGGACCTGCTTCCCGCTCGGTCTGCGTCTGGTTCGCAGGGTGTCTGAGGATGCGCTGCCCTGGATGTGGGGAGTCAACGGGGCGTGCGGCGTGCTCGCCTCGGTCTCCGCGGTGGCCGTCTCGATGTGGAGCGGCATCAACACGAGCCTGCTCCTGGCGACGCTGCTCTACACCGCCCTCGTGCTGCCGGCCCTGGCCCTCTGGCGCCGTGGCGCCCGAAGCACCGAGTAGGGGGGGGCAGCCTGTCCTGCGCGAGGGATTCTCGCACTGTTCACGCACCCGACGGGTGGAAATGGCCGAGTGCACAGACTTACTGGTAGCGGAGGAGGGACTCGAACCCCCGACTCGCGGATTATGATTGAGTTCGATGATGATGAAACATCGGAAACTTAGGTACTTACGTTGGCACAGGGAGGCGCATTCCTGCACCGAACGGCACCCAAAACGGCACCAGACGGCACCACGTGTTCCGCGCGTCCTCGTGACGACCGCTACACTCTGCACGCAGGGGGATGAACCATGCGAGGCGCTCGTGGTCGATGGCTACCGGGTCAGAGTGCGAACCCAGGCGGACGACCGAAGGGTCGCGGCTTGAAGCAGGAGATCGAGCGCGTTCTTGCTGAGAAGCCGAAGGGGGAACGAGGGACGCGCCTGGAGCGGATCGCGAAGATATTGGTGGCGAAGGCC
>CAZLBF010000167.1:0-5424 GCA_964557495.1 uncultured Myxococcales bacterium
CGAACCAGAGCACGAGCGGGATGGCGATCGCGATCCCGATCGCGATCCCGACCAGGGCGAGCAGCGCGGACTCGGCCAGCACGAGCGAGAAGACGGCCCGCGGGCGCATGCCGATCGCACGCAGCACTCCGAACTCGCGGACGCGCTCGAACACCGACATCAGGATCGTGTTCAGGATCCCGAAGGCCACCACTACGATGAGGATTCCCATGGTGATCCAGGCACCGATGTCATCGAGAACCATGAGCTGCACGACCTCCGGGATCAGCTCGGGCCACGCCGTCACCTCGTACTCGTCAGGCTCGAAGACGCGCACCAGGTCGCCCGCGAGGGAGGCCGTGTCGTCGCTCTTCTCGGAGAACAGGGCCACGTGCGAGAGCCCACCCTCGAACTCCAGAAAGCCCTGGAGGTCCGCGAGGCGAACGACCGCGGCGTATGCGTCGATCGTCGGGTCTCCGACGGCGAGCGTCCCCACCAGCCGGAAGCGGTCCGCCGACTGCGAGCCGTAGTAGTCGGTCGAGAGCAGGATGATCGAGTCTCCGACTGAGGCGTCGAGGTTCCGGGCCAGGGTCTGGCCGAGCAGGACCTCGAAGCCCGGCTCGCCGTTGAGAAAGCGGCCGTCGGAGATCATCGTGGCGAGCCGCGAGAGCCCCTGCTCGCGGGCAGGATCGACCCCGACGAGCCACGCCGCCCGGCCCAGCGAGCCTTCGCGGTCGGGAATTGCGAGCGCCCAGGCCTCGAGCCGGGGCGCCCATCCCGTGCCCTCGGGAAGCGCCTCGAGGCCCCGCAGGCCCTCGTCGGACAGCCGCATCCCGTAGTCGAGCGTGCGGTTCTCCCGGTAGCCCTCCGCGCTCACCTCGACGTGCCCCGGGTAGATGCGCACGATCGTGTCGATCCAGCGCTCGTGGCTGCCGGCCGCCAGCGCGAGCGTCCAGATCGTGAGGACGATCGCGAACACGGTCGCGGCGGCGGTCAGCCCGGTGCGGCGCGGATTGCGCCACAGGTTGCGCCACGCGATCCGGAGCAGCGTGGTCACCGCACGGCCTCGGCCCTCTTCAGGTTGGAGAGCGTGAAGACCGAGTCCTTGATGGGCTCGTCGAACTCGGCCGTCTCGATCACGATGCGGGTGATGTTGTCCTTCTTGTCGTACGTCAGCATCTCCCAGATGTGCGGGAGCGGTCGGCCCTGCACGTCGCGGACGTCCGAGAAGCGCATCTCGCGGATCGGCTCGAAGCGCCCCGGCTCGGGCTCGTCGTAGTAGATCTCGATGACCGGAGCCAGGCTCGCGATCTCGACCCAGATCTCGATGCGCGACCAGACCACGGGAGCCTCTTCGTGCGGCAGAAGCTCCACCCCGCGGACCTCGACGCCGTCGAGCTGCTTCGTGCCCAGATCGCGCGGCGTGTAGTCGTCGATCAGCGAGGACTCCCGCACCAGGTCGTCGTTCGTGAAGTCGCTCCCCATCCAGGGCTGGAGCATCATGGACGGCGGGATCCGGGTGGTGCGCTCGATCCGCGGCAGATAGGTCCAGAAGGTGGTTCCCTCGCGCAGGTAGCCGGTTCCCTTGTCCTTGGAGGGGGAGAGAATCCGGATGAAGGCGCGGTCGCCGTGGCGATCGTCCCAGGAGCGGAACGTGATGGTGCGGGTCCAGCGCGGGCGCACGATCGTCATGGCCGCCTTCAGGCGCGCCGTGTCGCCCCGGAAGATCTGCTCGATGCGTTCGACGAGTGCCCTGGCCTCGTCCGACACGGCCGGCGCTTCGACGAGCGCCTGGGTCTCGTCCGGCACGGCCGGCGCTTCGGCGAGCGCCTCGGTCTCGTCCGGCACCGCTGGCGCTTCGGCGAGCGCAATTCGCGGCGCGGCGGCGAGCAGCAAGGCGATGGCGAGGTAGTGCAGCATCATGGCTTCTCGATCCCCCTGAGTATGAGTTCGAGGCCGTCGCGCAACGCGAGCGGCAGGTCGAGATCCGGGAACACGATCTTCTGCATCAGCAGACCGTCGGCGAACGAGGTCAACACGCGCGCGACCGTCTCCGGATCCAGGTCGCGGAAGCTGCCGTCCTTGACGCCGCGCTCGACCTGCTCGACCGCGATCGCCGTCAGGTCGTCGTACATGAGACGGAAGCGCGCGCGAAGCTCTTCGTCGCGGCTGGCGTGCGCCATGTACTCGAGGACCAGCTCGACGAGCGAGACCACGTCGGTCAGGCCGAAGATCGCGTGGCGGAGAATGCTCCGCAGGCCGTCCGGAGCGGAGACGGTCGCCGCGGCCGAGCGCCGCACCTCGACCAGCATCTCGCGGTAGTGGTCGAAGAGCGCCAGAAACAGCTCGCGCTTGCCGGGGAAGTGCCAGTAGATGGCGCCCTTCGACAGGCCGCAGCGCTCGGCGATGTGGTCGACCGTGGTCCCGTGGTAGCCGCGCTCGGTGAAGCAGAGCTCCGCCGCCCGCAGGATCTCGTCGCGCCGCTGCTTCGCGGGTGCCCGGGCGGTGCTTCGTGCCAAGCTTCGATTCTCCGTTACCGACTGACCAGTCAGTTTATAAACGATGGCGGCGCGGAGTGCAACCCTGCGTGCCTCCAGGGTTCTCGAGGCATTTGTGCCGCCCGCCCGGGGTCGATAGCCTAGCTCGACCCCATCGCGGAGCGGAGCCATGACGCGCCCCAAGCACTACCCCGAGGTCGATCCCCACCCGAGCTTTCCGGAGCTCGAGCGGCGGATTCTCGACTTCTGGCGGCGCGAGAAGGTGTTTCAGGCGTCGGTCGAGGAGCGGCCGGGGGGCGCGAACGAGTACGTCTTCTACGACGGCCCCCCGTTCGCGAACGGGCTGCCCCATTACGGCCATCTGCTGACCGGATACGTGAAGGACATCGTCCCCCGCTACCAGACGCTGCGGGGCCGGCGGGTCGAGCGGCGCTTCGGCTGGGACTGCCACGGGCTCCCGGCCGAGATGGAGGCGGAGAAGGAGCTCGGCGTCTCGGGCCGCGCAGCCATCGAGGCGTACGGGATCGAGCGCTTCAACGCGCACTGCCGGTCGTCCGTGCTCCAGTACACCGAGGCGTGGGTCGAGTACGTGACGCGCCAGGCGCGCTGGGTCGACTTCCAGCACGACTACAAGACCATGGACCTGCCCTACATGGAGAGCGTCATCTGGGCGATCAAACAGCTCTGGGACAAGGGGCTGATCTACGAGGGCTTCCGCGTCATGCCCTACTCGTGGGCGGCGGAGACGCCGCTCTCGAACTTCGAGACGCGCCAGGACGACTGCTATCGCGACGTGCAGGACACGGCGATCACGGTGCGGTTCGAGCTGGAGCCGGTTCCCGGAGAGGACCGCCCCACCGACCTGCTCGTCTGGACGACCACGCCCTGGACGCTTCCCTCGAACCTCGCGATCGCGATCTGTGGCGAGATCGACTACGCGCTCTTCGAGCTCGAGGGACGACGCGTCATCCTGGGCGAGGAGACGGTCGCAAAGTACGAGTCGCAGCTCGAGGGCGGCCGACGTGTGGGAAGCGTCCTGGGGCACGAGCTCGAGGGACGGCGCTACCGGCCCCTCTTCCCCTTCTTCGCCGACGCCGAGAACGCGTTTCGCGTGCTCGCACCCGGCTTCGTGGACACCGAGGAGGGCACGGGCATCGTCCATCTCGCTCCCGGCTTCGGGGAGGAGGACATGGACGCGTGCACCGAGGCCGGCATCTCGGTCGTCTGTCCCGTCGACGACTCGGGCCGGTTCACCGCCGAGGTCCCGCCCTGGGAGGGGCAGCTCGTCTTCGACGCGAACGCGCCGATCACCCGGGTGCTCCGCGAGCGGGGGGCCCTGTTCAAGCACGAGTCCTACGTGCACAGCTACCCGCACTGCTGGCGCACCGGCGAGCCGCTCATCTACAAGGCGCTCTCCTCCTGGTTCGTCCGCGTGACGGCGATCCGCGAGCGCATGGTCGAGCTGAATCGGGAGATCAACTGGATTCCGGAGCACATGCAGCAGGGCCAGTTCGGAAAGTGGCTCGAGGGTGCGCGCGACTGGTCGATCAGCCGCAACCGCTTCTGGGGCTCGCCCATCCCGATCTGGCGGAGCGACAACCCGCGCTACCCGAGAATCGACGTCTACGGCAGCCTCGACGAGCTCGAGTGCGACTTCGGGGTGCGCCCCGACGACCTGCATCGACCCGCGATCGACGCGCTGGTGCGACCGAACCCCGACGATCCCAGCGGCGAGAGCATGATGCGCCGCGTGCCCGAGGTGCTCGACTGCTGGTTCGACTCGGGCTCGATGCCCTACGCGCAGGCGCACTACCCGTTCGAGAACGAGCAGTGGTTCCACGATCACTTTCCGCCCGACTTCATCACGGAGTACGTCGGGCAGACGCGCGGCTGGTTCTACACGTTGATGGTCCTCTCGACGGCGCTCTTCGATCGGCCGCCGTTCAAGAACTGCATCTGCCACGGCATCGTGCTCGACGAGAACGCACAGAAGCTCAGCAAGCGGCTGCGCAACTACCCGAGTCCGGAGGAAGTGTTCGAAAGCTACGGCGCGGACTCGCTCCGCTGGTTCTTCGCCTCCTCCACGATCCTGCGCGGGAACAACCTGCAGATCGACCGCGAGGGACAGGCAATCCGCGAGATCGTGCGCCGGGTGCTCAACCCGGTCTGGAACGCCTACTACTTCTTCTGTCTCTACGCGAATTCGGAGGGGGTGCGCGCCGAGGCGAGAACCGACTCCCCGCACGTGCTCGACCGGTACATCCTCTCCAAGACGCGCGAGCTGATCGAGTCGGTCCAGCAGCGGATGGACGCGTACGACCTGCCGGGCAGCTGCGAACGCATCTCCTCGTTCATCGACGCGCTCAACAACTGGTACATCCGCCGGAGCCGCGATCGCTTCTGGCGACACGCGCAGCCGGAGGAGACCCAGGCCGCCTACGACACGCTCTGGGTAGCGCTCACGACCCTGGCTCGGGTCGCCAGCCCGCTCTTGCCGCTGATCTCGGAGGAGATCTACCGGGGCCTCACCGACCACAAGAGCGTGCACCTGGAGAGCTGGCCCGAGGCCGAGGCGTTGCCGGCCGACATGGAGCTGGTGCGCGACATGGATCGGGTGCGCGAGGCCTGCTCGGCCGCGCTCGCCCTGCGCCGGGCCGAGAACGTACGGGTGCGCCAGCCGCTCCAGACACTGACGGTCGCCGGGCCGGACGTCGAGCAGCTTCAACCGTACCGGGACCTGATCCGCGACGAAGTGAACGTGAAGGAGGTCGTGCTGACCGGGGACATCGGGCGATACGCGAGCATCCAGCTCCAGGTGGACTCACGCGCGCTGGGGCCCCGACTCGGAAGGACGATGCAGAACGTGATCCGCGCCGCAAAGGCGGGCGAGTGGAAGTCGCGCGGAGACGGCCGGGTCGAGGTGGCCGGTCAGGTTCTCGAGGAGGAC
>CAZLBF010000168.1:0-8846 GCA_964557495.1 uncultured Myxococcales bacterium
CGCCCGCTCGAAAGAAGGCCGCGCGCCGCAAGAAGGCGGCCCGCAAGAAGCCTGCCCGGAAGAAGGTCGCCCGCAGGAAGAAGACGGCGCGGAAGAAGGCGCCCGCCCGGAAGAAGGTCGCGCGCCGCAAGAAGGTGGCCCGCAAGAAGCCCGCCCGGAAGAAGGTCGCTCGCAAGAAGCCGGCCCGGAAGAAGGTCGCCAGCAAGAAGCCGGCGCGAAAGCCCGCCCGCAAGGCCGCTCCGAAGAAGGCGCCCTCCGCAGCGAGTGCGATGGACGGCGTCGCGCGGCGCATCATCAAGGCCGCGAGCGACTTCTCTTCGGTCACGCTCGAGGATCTCTACGCCGAGGCCTGCATCTCGGTCGAGCCGGGGGGAGGCGCACCTGCCGAGGGGATCGACGCGATCCGGGCCAAGGCGGCGGGATTCGAAGCCGAGCTCGAGTCGGCCTCGTGGAACGCGCGGAACCAGTGGGTCAAGGGAAACACGATCGCGATCGAGTGGGAGGCACAGCTTCGCTTCAAGAACGGCCGCTCGGTCACGTTCGAGGAGATCGCGGTCCACGAGATCCGGGGCGGCAAGATCGTCGCAGAGCGGTACTACTACGACCCCGCTCCCATAGTCGCCTCGATGGCGCCGGAGCCTCCCGCGTCGGATCCGCCACTGGTGCCTGAGCCGGCGGAGTCCACCATGGAGGAGGAGCTCTCGGAGGTCGAGGAGTCCTCTACGTCGCCGGTGGATCCGATCGACTTGTGAGCTCGGAGCAAGGGCCGGGATGATCGACCTCGAGCCCGTCATGGACCTGCGCGTGGACGTGAACGTTCGCGTCGTGGGTGCCGGACCCTACGGCACTCGGCAGCTGTTCGAGATCCGCGGGGGTGAGTTCAAGGGCCCTCGGCTGGCGGGCGCGGTGCTCCCGAGCGGCGGAGACTGGATGCTGATGGGCTCGGACGGGGTGGGTCGCCTCGACGTGCGCATCCTGCTCGAGACCACGGACGAGGCGCTGATCTACATGCAGTTCACCGGCGTGCTCGAGGTCAACGACCGCGTGATCGCGGCGGCGAGCGGTGAGCGCGACGCGGAGTACGGCGACTCCTACTTCGTCACGCAGCCGCGCTTCGAGACCGGAGACATCCGCTACGCCTGGCTCAACCGCTGTGTCGGGCTCGCCGAGGGCCGAGTCGGCCAGGGCGAGGTCAGCTACCGCATCTACCGCGCACAGATCAGCTGACGCCCGACTCCGGTCGAAGCGCGTCAGGGCCGGCCGACGCCGGTCGCGCTCCGCACATCGTCCATGAGCGAAGCCGCGGTCTCGCGAGCGCGCGCGGCGCCATCCCGCAGCACGTCCTCGACGCAGTCCGGGTCGCGGGCCAGCTCCTCCCGGCGCTCGCGCGCCGCTCCGAAGTAGGCCACCAGGCGCTCGAACAGGTCCTTCTTCACCTCGCCGTAGCCGAGTCCGCCGCTTCGAAAGCGCTCGGCCATCTCGCTCCGCTCCGGCTCGTTCGCGAACAGCTTCCAGAGCGCGAACAGGTTCGACGCGTCCGGGTCCTTGGGCTCCTCGACGGGGGTCGAGTCCGTGACGATGCCCATGACCTGCTTCCGGAGCCGCTTCTGGCCGGCAAACATCTCGATCGTGTTCTCGTAGGACTTGCTCATCTTCTGGCCGTCCGTTCCCGGGACCACCGCGACGTCGTCGAGGATCAGCGGATCGGGAACCACGAGCACGTCGCCGTAGACGTGATTGAACTTCCCCGCGATGTCGCGGGTCATCTCGATGTGCTGCTTCTGATCCTGCCCGACGGGGACGAGCTCGGAGCGGTGAATCAGGATGTCGGCGGCCTGCAGCACCGGGTAGGTGAAGAGACCCGCGTCGGCGGCGAGACCCTGGGCGACCTTGTCCTTGTAGGCGTGGCCGCGCTCGAGCAGGCCCAGCGGCGTGACGGTCGAGAGAATCCAGGAGAGCTCGGTCACCTCCGGCAGATCGCTCTGGCGATAGAAGACGGCGCGGCTCGGGTCGAGCCCGAGCGCCATGTAGTCGAGCACGATGTCGCGGACCAGGCCGCGCCGCGACTCGGCGTCAAGGATCGAGGTCAGCGAGTGGAGGTCGGCGATGAAGATGATCGCGCTGTTGTGCTCCTGCAGCGCGATGTGCTGACGGACCGCCCCGAAGTAGTTGCCGATGTGCATGATCCCGGTGGGCTGCAGCCCGGACAGGACGCGCTTTCCCTTCGGGAGCTTCGGCAACTCAGCCAACGGCCTGCATCCAGCGCGGCGAGAACGCGGCGTCCTCTCCCGCGATCATCCGCGCGAAGCGCCGGGCCAGCCTCTCGGTCACCGGCCCGGGGACCGGCGGGGGGAACTCGCGCGCGTCGATGCGCGCGACCGGCCAGACGTCGATCGTCGTGCCGGTCAGGAAGGCCTCGTCCGCCAACGCGAGCTGGTCGCGCTCGGGCGGCTTCTCCTCGACGGCGATCCCCTCATCGGCGGCCAGCTCGAGCACCGCCCGGCGCGTGACTCCCGCGAGCACGTGGTCGACGGGAGCCGTGTGCAGGCTGCCGGCCTGGACGAGGAAGAAGCTCTGGGTCGAGGACTCGGCGACCCTTCCCTGGGCGTCGAGAAACAGGATGTCGTCGAAGCCATCGCGACGGGCGCGCTGCTTCGCGATGGCCGCACCGGTGTAGCCGGCGGCGATCTTGACCTGGGGCGAGAGAACCGTCGGTGGGATCTTGATCGTCTCGGCGACCTGGAGGCGCGCCGGCGGCAGCTCACCCTCCAGGTCCGCGCCGTAGATGTCGCGGACCGAGAAGGCCGCGATCGCGACCGAGGGCCGCTGACCCCGCGGCAGCACGTCGAGCGAGACGCCGGAGTGGTAGCCGCTGATCTTGACGACCTGACAGCCCGGGTTGGCGCGCACGCCTTCGCCGATCGCGGCGATCAGATCGTCGCGCCCGAGCCCGAGCTGCATCCCGTTCAGCTCGGCCGACCCGAGGAACCGGTCGACGTGCTCGCGCATCCCGAGGATCCGTACCTCGCCAGGGGGCCCGTAGCAGGCCATGACGTCGAACACGAGCGATCCCCGCTGGATCGACTGCGACATCACGTGCACGTTGGCGGACTCCCAGGGCACGAGGGCACCATCCAGCCAGATCTTCCGTTCCGAGAGACTCATTCGGGCGCGAGTGTAGCGGGTCCTGCCCGGGATCGGCGGGGGTGGGAGGGGTGGGCTAAGCTTCCGGCGTGGGGGAACGGCGCATCGGAGACGTCGGGGTCGTTGTGAATGCGCACGCGGGCCGCGTCCGGCGCAGCCCGCTGCTCGTCGATCGGCTGCAGGCGCTGCTCCCGCCCAACCGCCTCGCCGTGACCGAGAGCGTGGAGGAGGTCGAGACGGCGCTCCGCCACTTCCACGACGCTGCGGTGGACACGCTCTGCGTGGTGGGGGGCGACGGGACGGTGACCGGAACCCTGTCGCCGCTGATCGAGGTCTGGAGCGACGAGCCGCTCCCGAGCGTGTGCCTGCTCCCGGGTGGCACGATCAATACCATCTCCCGCTCGCTCGGCACGGGCGCGACCCCGGAGCGCGGGCTCGCGCGGCTGCTCGAGGACGGGGCGGAGATCGAGAGCCGAAGCCTCCGGATCCTGGCGGTCCGTTCCGCGGCGGACCCGCCCCGCTACGGCATGATCTTCGGCCTCGGTGTCGTGGCGCGCTGGCTCGAGCACTACTACGCGCACCGCACGCGCGGCTCGGGAGCCGCGGCGCTCAGCGTCGTGCGGAGCGTCGCATCGGTCCTCACCGGCGGAGAGCTCGGGCGCAGCCTGTTCGCGCCGTTCGCGGCCAAGCTCGAGTCCGACGGCGAGCCCACGAGCAGCGAGCGACTCACCGGCATCGCCGCCTCGGTGGTGCGCGACATCGGGCTCGGCTTCAGGCCGTTCTTCCTCGCGGGACGGGACGCGGGCCGGTTCCACTGGATCTCGACCCAGAGCTCCGGCTTCGGGATCGCGCTCGAGCTTCCCGTGGCGGCCCTGGGAAGCACGCTTCCCGGAGGCGCTCTGCGCCACCAGAGCGCCGAGCGGCTGCGCGTGCGCCTGCAGGACCCGCTCCCCTACACCATCGACGCCGACCTCTTCCCGCCGACGACCGCACTCGAGATCGAGTCGGGACCCGAGCTGCGCTTCCTGACGCCCTGACCCTCTGACGCCGCCAAGCCGACCCGCTCACCCGTCGCGGGCGGACTGCTCCTCGCGGATGCGTTCCAGCAGCTGGCGGGGGCCGGGTGCCCCGGGTGTCAGCTCCACCAGCCGCTCGGCCCAGTCGCGCGCGGCGTCCAGCTGGCCCTGCTGCGCGTAGAGCACGACCAAGGCGTGGACGATGCTCGGATCGCTCGGGTCGATCCGCTGCGCCTCGACCAGCGCGCGCTCGGCCTCGGCTCGTCGGCCGAGCTGCTGAAGCGCCAGCGCGAGGTTGTAGTGGACCCGCGCTCGAGCGGGCAGCAGCTCGGCCGCCCGAGCCAGCGAGTCCGCCGCCTCGTCGAGGCGCTGCTCCTCGGCGAGCAGGAGCCCGAGCGAGTAGTGAAGCTCCCCCTCCGCGGGAGCGGGGACAAAGGCGGGCGGGCGAGCGAGCGCAGCGCGAAGCTCCCGCTCGGCCTCGTCGTTGCGGCCCATGGCGTTGTAGAGGTGCACGAGATTGACGCGGGCGGGCAGGAAGTCGCGGTCCATCTCGAGCGCAGTCCGGTAGGAGCGCTCGGCGCGCTCGTGCTCGCCCGCGCTCGCGTAGACCACGGCCAGGTTCAGGTGGGCCGACGGCAGATCGGCCTGCGCCCACTGGGCCGCCTCGAACTCGGCGAGCGCCGCCTCGAAGGCGCGGCGCTGGCTCGGGTCGAGGGCATCGCGCGGCACGGACGCGAGCACGCGCGCCGCCTCGATGCGCACCGCTCGGATCGGATCCTCGAGCAGCGGGGTCACCGACTCGATCCGGAGCTCCGGTGGCAGACGGTCCAGCCCGCGGACCGCGCTGGCGCGCACCAGTGGATCTGGATCTCGCGTCGCCTCGATCAGAGCCGCGCCGCCCGCGGGGCCGTGCCGGCGCAGCAGGTCCAGCGCCGTCGCGCGGAAGATCGCGGGCTGGTTCGGGTCGTGCGCGAGCTCGATCAGCCGGGACTCGGCGTCGGGCGCACCCGCGCGTCCGGCGGCGATCGCCTCGGCGCGGCGCGCGCCCGGCGGACGCTCCGGCCCGTACCACTTGGCGACGGCATCCACCGACCACTCGGTAGACTGGTCGGCGTGACAGCCGTCGCAGACGTTGGGTATGCCCAGCGCCAGCGTGAGATCCGGTCGCGGCAGGCGGATGCTGTGATCGAAGCGCGGGTCGACCACCATGTAGTTGCGGGTGGGCATGTGGCACTCGACGCACAGCGTGCCCGGCTTGCCCGCCGGGTGGAAGTGGTGCTCGAACACGTCGTACTTCTTAGGCACCAGCGTCGGAAAGCGCGGATTCACCTGATCCAGGTGGCACTGCAGGCAGAGCGCGTTTCCCTCCGCCTTGAGCTTCAGGCTGTGGGAGTCGTGGCAGTCCGAGCAGCGCACGCCCCGTGCGTACATCTTGCTCTGAAGGAACGAGCCGTAGACGTACACCTCCTCGAGGATCTGGCCGTCGGCGTAGTACATGCCGTCGCGCAGAAGCTGCGGCATGAAGTCGTCGAGGAAGGGCCGGCCCAGACGGTCCTCCGCACTGACCGCATGTCTGCGCGAGTGACAGGGCGCGCAGACGTCGACCTCGTAGCGGGAGTCACCCGTTCTGAAGTTCACCTGCAGCGCGCTCTCCTCGAGGTTCGGGGTCTCGCCCTCCTTCAGCGTGCGGGCCCACGCGTCGTGATCCTGTCCCGGTCCGTGACAGGCCTGACAGCCGACGTCGATCTCGGTCCAGGTCGTCCGGTACGTGTCGCTCTCGGGGTCGTAGTGCTCCTCGAGATGCGTGGAGTGGCACTCCGCACACATGGCGTTCCAGCGCTGATAGCGCCCGGTCCAGTGCAGCGGGTCGTCGTGGGCGATCCGCTCATCGGGGTAGAGGTGGAACCAGCGCTCCTCGAGCGTGTCCCAGGCGATGGTCAGGCTCTGAAGCCGCCCCCCGGGGAACTCGACCAGGTATTGCTGCAACGGGGTGTAGCCGAAGGTGTAGCGGATCTCGAAGTCGGCCATGCGTCCGTCGGGACCTTCGGTATTCACGAAGAAGCTCCCGTTCCGCTTGAAGAAGCGCGAGGTCAGTCCGAAGTGCGTGAAGGAGGCTTCGTCGAAGTCTCCGAGCACGGTCTCGGCGTCGGCGGGCTGCATCGCGAGGTCGTGGTGCGAGCCCGACCACTTCTCGAAGTGCTGCGGGTGACACTCGACGCACGAGGCGTCGGTGACGAAGCCGGCCTCGCTCGCCAGCCTGCCGGTCGGCGCCGCTCCGGGCGCCTCGACGCCCGGAGGCGACTCGCTCGCGCTGCACGCCGTCGCCAGGGCGACGGCCGCAGCCAGCCTCCGCACGCTCCCCGACGACCCGGTCACGCCGCGGTACGCGCCGCAACGTCGAGCCGCGCGGCGCCTCTCACCAGAGCGGCCACCACCAACGCCAGCGCCACCACCCGCGGTCCTTCTCGGTGCCCGCAGCCGCCTGCTCCAGCTGCGCCGACTGCTCGTCGGGCGACAGCAGGTCGCCCCAGTTCGTCCGCGCCTGCATCTCCCGCTCGGTCTCTTCCGGCACGAAGGCTCGACCCTGACGCAGCTCCCAGCCTCCGCCGAGCGCCTTGTACAGGGCGATCAGGCTGAGGTCCACGACGCCAAGGGTAGAGGCGAGGCGGTCGTCCGAGCGGGTCTTGATGGTCTGGGAGTCGAGCACCCGCGAGTAGTCGACGGCACCCTCGCGATACTGGAGCGCGGCCAGCTCGACCGAGCGTCCCGCCGCCTGTGCGCCTTCGGAGAGGAACACCACCTCGTCCTTCGACCCCAGGTAGGCCGCGATGGCGTCCTCCACCTCGCGCTGCGCCCGGAGCACTGCGTTCTCGTAGTTGACGACCCTCTGCTGGTAGCCCGCGTCCTGGACGCGCACGTTGTTCCGCAGCCGGCCGTAGTTGAGGACCGACCAGTTGAAGCCCGGGCCGCCGAACCCCTCGAAGCTGCCGGAGCTGAACATGTCGTCGAAGCTGTCGGCCGCGAGACCGACGGACCCAGTCAGTGCGAAGTGCGGGTAGAGGTCGGCGGCCGCGACTCCGATCCGGGCGCTCTGTGCGGCCACCTCGCGCTCCGCGGCGCGAATGTCCGGACGCCGGCGCAGCAGCTCCGCGGGAATTCCGACGGCGACCTCGGCGGGCGGCTCGGGGATCGGCTTCGCGTCGCCGAGCAGGTCCCGCAGGTCTCGCGGAGGCATCCCGAGCAGGAAGCTGAGCGTGTTCTCCGCCTGGCGGATGCTCGACTCGAGCTGGGGGATCTGCGCCTGGGTGTCGCGCAGCAGGGACTTGGCCTGCTGCACGTCCAGCTCGGTGACCGCTCCGTTGCGGAAGCGGACGTCGGCGATCTGGTAGCTCCGCTCCTGAACCTGGACGTTCTCCCGGACGGCCGCGAGGCGCTCCTGGAAGGTGCGGACCTCCACGTAGGCGGCGGCCACCTCGGCCACGAGCGAGACCAGCACGTCGTCGTAGCTGGCGACCGTCGCCAGCAGGCTCGCGTCGGCCGCCTCGATCCCGCGCCGGAATCGGCCCCACAAGTCGAGCTCCCAGGCCGCGTCGATGCCGGACCGCCAGTCGCTGAAATGCCGGTCCGACGTCGGAATCGCCGTCTGCTTGCTCAGGGCGACCCGATCGGCCGAGCCCACAGCCTGCTGCAGCTGCGGATACAGCTCTCCGATCGAGATCCCGCGCGCGGCCTGAGCCTGCAGCACCCGGATCCCGGCAATGCGCAGCGACAGGTTCTGCTCGTAGGCCCGCTCGATGAGGGCATCGAGCTCCGGATCGTCGAACACGGTCCACCAGGCGCTGTAGTCCGCCGCCTCGCGCTTGAGCTCGGGATCGCCCAGGTCCATCCACTCGGTGGCGAGCGGCGCCGCGGGCTCCTCGTAGTCGGGCCCGACAAGCGGGAGGCACCCGCCCAGCACCAGCGTCGCGACGACCAGAGCTACCCGGGGCCGTGCGGGAAGCGGCGCGCGCCCCGGCAATGTCGGCATCGAGCAGTGCATGAGCTTCGTCTCCGTGTCCGGCTCGAAGGGATCTCCGGCGTCAAGCCTGTCCGCGGCGCTCCAGGCAGGTCCGGAGCAATCCGCGCGGGAGGGTATCAGAACGCTAGTGCGACTGGGATAATCGGTCGAGCGGGCGGGCTGCTCGCCCCGGGAGGGCGTCACTTGAGATTCCGGCATTCGACAAGCTCGGCCCTGACGAGCCTGCTGGCGCTCATGACCGCGGCGTTCGTGCTGCTTCCGTTCTTCCTGGAGAACGAGGTAGTCGGCGCCCTCGTGCGCCTCGCGATCGAGCTCATGCTGATCGGCCTGGTGCTGCATATGAACGTTGGCCGCGCGGTGGTCGCCTTCGTCATCGGCATCGCGGTGCTCGACGCCATCGCCGACTGGACGGCCACCTTCCACTTGGTCCCGGCGCTCACGCTCGTCCGACTCGGGCTCGCCCTCGGATTCTTCGGGACCGTCGCGGTGCTGATCGGCTCGACCGTCTGGAGGCAACGCGACGTCGGGGCCGAGAGCATCCTGGCCATCGTGGCGGTCTACCTGCTGCTCGGGCTCTGCTGGGCCCTCGCCTTCTCGATCGTCGAGTACCTCCAGCCCGGATCGTTCCTGAACATCTGTGAAGCGCGCCTCGGGGAGATCGGCTGCCG
>CAZLBF010000169.1:0-4273 GCA_964557495.1 uncultured Myxococcales bacterium
GGAGTCTTGGGTCGGACTCCTAGGCGGGGGTGAAGCGGCGCTCGAGCCAGATGAGCATGGCGCTGGCGACGTAGATGGTGGAGTAGGTTCCGATCGCCACGCCGATCAGGAGCGCGAACGCGAAGTCGCGGATCACCGGACCACCCAGGACAAGCAGCGAGACCACGACCGCCAGCGTCGTCAGCGAGGTCAGGAGCGTGCGCGAGAGCGTCTGGTTGATGCTCTGGTTCACGACCTCCTCGATGTGCGTCGTCCCACGCAGCTCGAAATTCTCTCGAATCCGGTCGTAGATGACGATCGTGTCGTTCAGCGAGTAGCCGATCACGACGAGCAGCGCCGCCAGAACCTGCAGGTTGAACTCGTATCCCAGCAGCACGAAGACACCGGCCGTGATCAGCACGTCGTGAATCAGCGCGACGACGGCGCCGGGCGCGTAGCGCAGGTCGAAGCGGAACCAGATGTAGATCAGGATCAGTGCCCACGAGAGCAGCAGCGCTCCGATCCCGGCCTGCCGAAGCTCTCCACCGACCCGGGGCCCGATCGACTCGATCCGCTGCACCTCGACCTTCTGCCCGAGCGCCTCCGAGAGGCCGTTGACCACGGTAAGGGTCAGGTTCTTGCTCTCCTCCTCCGAGATCGGGAGGCTGATCAGGAAGGCTCGCTCTTCCTCCGCACCGAACCGCATGACCACGGCGTCGGGAAAGCCCGCATCGGAGGCCGCACCGCGAACCCTCCCCTCGTCCACCGCACCCACCGCGTCTGGGATGCCCACCTGCACCAGGGTTCCGCCCGCGAAGTCGATCCCGAGGTTGAAGCCGCGCACGAGCATGAGGAGGAGCACCGCTGCGCAGACCGCCGCGGAGACCACGCTGAATCGGCGCGACTGGCCGACGAAGTTGATCTGGGTTCCCGGTCGAACGAGTTCCATTAGACCCTCAGTGCCCGAGGCCAACGGGCGAAGACGGTGTCGATGAGCAGGCGTGTCACCACGAGTGCCGTGAACACGCTCGACAGGATCCCGATGCCGAGCGTCACGCCGAAGCCCTGTACCGGTCCACGCCCGAACTGGTACAGCACGACGGCGGCGATCATGGTGGTGATGTTCGCGTCGAGGATCGTGAGCGCGGAGCGCCGGAAGCCCTGCTGCACGGCGTTCCGCAGGTTCCTGCCCGCGCGCGTCTCCTCGCGGATTCGTTCGAAGATGATCACGTTCGCGTCCACCGCCATGCCGATTGTCAGCACGAGCCCCGCGATACCGGGCATCGTGAGCGTCGCGCCGGCGAGGCCCATGATCGCGATGATGATCACGAGATTCACCGCCAGCGCCGCGACCGCGAGCAGGCCCGACGTCCGGTAGTAGAGCGACATGAAGACGACGACGAGGGCGCCACCGATCAGGATCGAGATCAGCCCGCGGCGGATCGAGTCGGCGCCGAGCGCGGGCCCGACGCTTCGCTCCTCCTCGACCAGCAGCGGAATCGGAAGCGCGCCGGAGCGGAGCGAGACCGCGAGGTCGGCCGCCTCCTGCTGCGTGAAGCTACCCTCGATCTGACCGTGGCGTCCGATCTCGCTGCGGATTACGGGCGCGGTGACGACCGCACCGTCGATGATCGCCGCCATCCGATCGTCGATGTGCTCGCGGGTGAACTCGCGGAACAGCCGCGTACCTTCGACGTCCCACTGGAACGTGACGATCGGGCGGTTGCGGCGGTCGAAGCTGAGGCGCGCGTCTTCGAGCATCGAGCCGACGAGATTGGCGGTCTCGGGAACCACGAACGCCTCCTGGACCCTGCCCTCCGGCGATCGCGTCACGACGATCTCGCGGCCCTCGGGGAGACCCTCGGGGTACTTCGCCAGCAGCAGCTCCTCGTTGGGCTCGAAGTCGAGCACCTCCTTGAACTCCAGGAACGTCGTGCTCTCCAGAATGTTCCGGGCCCGCTCTGGATCGATCTCACCCGGCATCTGCACCAGGATCCGATCCTTGCCCTGCGGTGCGATCACCGGCTCGGTCACGCCCAGCCCGTCGATGCGGCGTCGCAGCACCTCCTGCGCCTGCGTGACGCCGCGGCGCACGATCTCCTCGCGCCAGTCCTCCGTGAGCCGCAGCGTGAGGTCACCGTTTCGAGGCAGGACCTCGAACGTCGTGAAGTCCTCCACGAGCACCGTGAGCCGATCCAGCGTCTCCGGGCTGCCGCTGGCCACGATGGTGCCCGCGTCGGCGTCGACGGCCATCGTGGGCGAATCCAGGCCGTCCTCCTCCAGCGCCTCCTGGATCCGATTCCGCGAGTTGTCGAGCTCCTGCTTGACCGCGGTGCGGATGTCGATGCGGAGCAGCCAGTGGATGCCGCCCTGGAGATCGAGGCCCAGATTCAGGCCGTTGTCCGGAATCCAGGCGCTGGCCTGCCGGTCCTCCGGTGAGAAGAAGCTGGGAAAGGCCAGAATGATCCCGAGCAGGACGACGAGACCCACCATGATCAGTCGCGTTCGGAGCGTCACGCCGACTTCTCCTTGGCCGGGGCGACATCCTTGGCCTCGTCTCCGACCCCCTTGCGCGAGGCGACCGCGCTCCGGTTGATCTTGACCCGCACGCGCTCCGCGATCTCGATCGTGAGGACGTCGTCCGCCACACCCGTCACGCGACCGTGCATTCCGCCGCTCGTCACGATCTGATCTCCCCGCTGGATCTGCTCGAGCATCTTGCGATGCTCCTTCTGCTGGCGCTGCTGCGGGCGAATCAGGAGGGCCCACATCAGCAGGAACATCGCGCCGATGAAGAAGAGCATGTTGAAGCCGCCCGCTCCCCCTCCCCCGTCCGGAGCGGTCTGAGCCAGCTGTACGGCCATCTCGGTCTTCATCGACCCACCCCCGCTCCGAGGGCCTGGGCACTTCGCCCGGTGCGAAGCCGGCTCCCCGGATAGTAGTGCGCAAGGATCTCGCGGTAGCTCTTTCCAGAGTCGGCGAGTGCGCGTGCTCCCCACTGGCAGAGTCCGACACCGTGGCCGGAGCCGCTGCCGAGGAAGCGCACCGTCCCCTCATCCGACACTCGCAGCTCGAACTTCGTGCTCCGGAGCGCGCGTCCGCCCAGGGCGCGGCGGATCTCCCGGCCCGTGACCTCGGCATCGCCGACGCGCAGGCGCTGCACGCGACCGCTCGGACTGCTCTCGGTCACCGCAACGTCACGCCCCTCGCCCACGGCGAAGCCCCGGGCGCGAAGTGCGTCGACGAGATCTTCGCGCGCGATCTCGAAGCTCCAGAAGTAGTCGGGCGAGCCGTCGTCGGGCGAGCTGACGCCGATGAGGTAGGGCAGAGGCTGGCCCCAGACCTCTTCCGACGAGGCCGTGCGTCCACCCGACGAGGCGTGGAACGCCGCGAGAATCGGACCGTCTCCGTACTCCAGGAACTCGGCTCGCGTCTGCGCGACTGCCGCGCGGATGCGAGCCGGCACGGCGCCCTCGCGGTAGCGCTGGGAAACCACGCTCGACTCGACGTCGTAGTGGAGGTCCGCGTTGCGCGCCCGCTCGTGGAGCGCGTACGTGCGCGCGACCACGGCCTGCGCCTTGAGCACCTCCAGCGGCCAGCTCGGGTAGATCTCGCTCGCGACGGTCCGCTCGACGTAGAGCTCGAGGGGTACCGAGTCGACGCGGTCGGCCACGCGCACGCGCACGCTGACCTCGGCGGAGGCGGCGCCCGAGAGGGCGAGCAGGAGACCCAGCGCGAACGGCGCGGCGCTCGCGCGCGCGCTTCTGATCGCCAGGACCAGCCCCCGCTGACCCCGCCTGACCTCGCGTAGGACCACGCCCTCCCCCCTTGGCGCCCGGCCGCTAGTAGCGGTAGTGGTCGGGCTTGTACGGACCCGCAACCGGAACGCCGATGTACTCCGCCTGTTCCGGAGTCAGCTCCGTCAGGCGCACACCGAGGTGGTCGAGGTGGAGCCGCGCCACCTCCTCGTCGAGGTGCTTCGGAAGCACGTAGACCGACTTCTCGTAGGCGTCCCGGTTCGTCCAGAGCTCGAGCTGCGCCAGCACCTGGTTCGTGAACGAGGCCGACATGACGAAGCTCGGGTGACCGGTCGCGCAGCCCAGATTCAGGAGTCTCCCCTCGGCGAGCACCATCACGCTGTGCCCGTCGGGGAAGACCCACTCGTCGTACTGCGGCTTGATGTTGATCCGCTCGATCCCCGGAAACTTCTTGAGCCCGGCCATGTCGATCTCGTTGTCGAAGTGACCGATGTTCCCGACGATCGCCTTGTCCTTCATGCGCGCCATGTGCTCGA
>CAZLBF010000170.1:0-16711 GCA_964557495.1 uncultured Myxococcales bacterium
CTCGCGCAGGAAGCGTTCCTGTGGCTTCTCCGAGGCGGTCTTGGGGAGCTCGTCCACGACCTGCAGGTGGGAGGGAATGAAGTTCGGCTCCAGGCCGCGGCGACACAGCTCGATGACCGACGCCGGGTCCAGCGTGCGGCCCGGCACCGGCACGACCGCCGCAACCACGTCGCTCTCTCCCGGTGCGCCCAGCTTGGACGGCACGCCGTAGACGACGACGTCCGAGACATCGGGGTGCTCCGCGATCACCTTCTCGACGAAGCCCGTGTTGACGAAGTCGCCGCTGCGGCGGATGCCGCCGCCCTTGCGGTAGTCGAAGAAGAGCCAGCCCTCCTCGTCGGAGTGACCGATGTCGCCGCTGCGCAGCCAGCCGCCGCGCGTCTTCTTCTCGGAGGCGTCCGGGTTGTCGTGGTACTCGACCTTGGCGGACTCGCCGCTCGCGGGACGCGAGCAGATCTCGCCCGGCACGCCCGGCGGGCATTCGTTGTCGCTCTCGTCGAGGACCTTCATCTCGAGCCCGGGTGCGGGCTTGCCGAAGGAGCCTACGGGCCCCTGGCCGATCGGCTTGTAGGCGAGGCCTCCCTCGACCGCGCCGTACCACTCGAGGATCTTCACGTCGTAGCGCTGCTCGAAGGACTCCCAGATGCCGTAGGGCATGCCGGCGCTGGTGACCATCCGCACCGGGTTGTCGGCGTCGCCGGGCCGGATGGGCTCGCTGTAGATGGCCGTGGCCATTCCGCCCAGCAGCGAGAAGGTGGTGCAGCCGTGCTTGCGGCAGATGTCCCAGAGGCGCGACTTGGTGAAGCGCCGGCTGATCACGGCCGGAAGCTCCAGACACAGCGCGCCCGCCAGCGTCACCGCCTGGGCGTTGCCATGGGTCAGGGAGAGGCCCGTGTAGAGCTTCTCGTCCGGCGCGAACTGGAAGATCAGCTTGCCGAGCATGGCCATCCCGCCGTAGCGGCCGTTCTCCATCACGACGCCCTTCGGGTCACCCGTCGTGCCGGAGGTGTAGATGATCTGGAGCGGGTCCAGCGGACTCTGCAGGCGCACGTCGACCGTGTCGGTGGGCTTGCCGAGCACCTCGTTCAGCGACCCTACGTTGCGGTAGTCCGCGATCGACTGCGCGCCGTCCTCCCCCGTCTCGAGCGCGAGCGCGAAGCCGAGGTCCGGAGCCTGTGCCCGGACCTCCTCGAGCTGGGCGAGGTTGGTGTCTCCGAGGACGGCCCCCTTGGAGCCGGAGTTGCGAAGCGTGTAGGCCAGCTTCTCACCGCGGGTGCGTGGATCGATCGGCACGAACACCGTCCCCGTGATCGAAGCGGCGATCATGGTCTCCACGAACTCGGGATGGTTGCGCATCATCAGGGCAAAGCGGTCGCCCCGCTCGAGCCCGTGTGCGATCAACGCCGCCGCGAGCCGGTTCGCGTTCTCGTTGAGCTCTGCGAAGGTGCGAACCTCGTCTTCCGCTCCCGCGCACTCGAAGGTCAACACCGGGAAGTCGGGCTTTCGCTCTGCGCGGGTGGCGATGAGGTCTGCGAGGATCAGTTCGGAACGCTCTCGGGCCATGTTGGGTCCCCCTATGCGCTGACGATCGTGACGCACATGGCGGCCGCATCGGTGCCGATGCTGCCGCCGCCGTTCTGGGCCATTCCGATCCGGGCTCCCTCGACCTGGCGGGGCCCGCTCTGCCCGCGCAGCTGCTCTACCAGCTCGGCGAGCTGCGCGAGGCCGGTCGCGCCGACGGGGTGGCCCTTGCGCAGCAGCCCGCCGCTCGGATTGACGGGAATGCGTCCACCGAGGTGCGGCGCGCCCGACTCGATGAACACCCCGCCCTCACCCGGCTCGCACAGGCCGAACTGCTCGTAGTAAGTGAGCTCCGCCGGCGCCGAGGCGTCGTGGCACTCGATCACGTCGACGTCGGCGGGTCCGACACCCGCCTTCTCGTAGGCCTCGCGCACGCAGCGGCCGACGGTCCCCTCCTCCTCGGGGCCGTGGTCCCAGCCCGAGCGGAGCACGCACGCGTCCACGTAGACCGGCTTGGCGACGCCGAGCTCGCGAGCCTTGCGCTCGCTCACGATCACGGCCGCCGCCGCGCCGTCGCCGATCGGCGAGCACATGGGGCGCGTGAGCGGCTCGGCGATCATCGGCTCGGCGAGCACCTCGTCCACCGAGAGCGCCTTCTGGAACTGCGCCTTGGGGTTGAGGCTGCCGTGGTACGAATTCTTGGCGGCCACCGCGGCGAACTGGCGCGCCGTGGTGCCGTACTTCTCCATGTGCCGGCGCGCGGCCGAGGCGTAGAAGTCCATGAACATGCTGCGCTTCTCACCCGCACCGCTCGAGGCCTGCTTCGCGCCCTGCTGCGCCGCGGCCTGCTTGAGCGCCTCGACGATGGTCGCGATCTCTTCCATGTCGACGGCGCTGCCGATCGCGGCGAAGCTGCGCTTCTTGTCCGGGTGGTAGAGCTTCTCCACCCCCAGGGCGAGCACTGCGTCGTAGACTCCGGCGTTGACCATGGTGGTGGCCTGGTGGAGCGCGGTCGAGGCGCTCGCGCAGGCGTTCTCCACATTGATGACCGGGATCGCACCGATGCCGGCGGACCGGAGCACCACCTGGCCGCGGATGCACTCCTGGCCCGTGATGAGCCCCGCCATCGCGTTGCCGACGAACGCGGCCTCGAGCGCCTGCTTCTCGATCCCCGAGTCCGCGAGGGCTGCGAGCACCGCCTCGCGGCCCAGCGCCTTGAGTCCCGTCTCCATGTGCTTGCCGAAGCGGGTCATCCCCACGCCGGCCACGACCGCTCGTGACATTGCTTGTTCTCCATTCCGAGGGCGAAGCGCCGCGAGCGGCGCGCGCCGGGCCGCGGATCGCGCGCCCGACGGAGCCGGGCGCACCGGGATTCTACCTCGACTCGCGAGGTCGGTGTGATCGGAGACCCCATCCGGCTCTCCGCCGGGCGTATGATCCCGGGAAGGTCCCGCCCGGCCTCGGGACGACGAGAGGGAGAGCCTCGTGGAACTCAAGGAAGTCCTCGGCATCCGACCCTCGATCCGCTACTTCGACCCCGATCAGCCGGTGGAGCGCGAGAAGATCCAGAAGATCCTCGAAGCGATGCGGATCGCCTCGTGTGCCGTCAACGCCCACTGGCTGCGCGCCGTGGTCGTGAACCGCGCCGAGATCCCGGCCGATCGACGAGTACGCGAGCGTCGCCACCTGGGCCGAGGGCCTGCGCGCGCAGTGGGGAGGCGACCCGCTCGGCGTCGGGTCTGTCGGGCATCAAGGCGCGCAGGCTCGTGAGCGACGTGCTCTCGTTCCTGATTCACAACGGAGTGCTGATCAACCCGGGGATGATCTGACACCCCCCCAGGAGGAGATGGATGCCCAAGCTCGAGTATCTGTGTAGCTACCGGGCCGACCTCGAGCCCCCCGTCGAGATCGGAGCGGTCCCCTTCGGAACGCGTCAGATCTTCGACGTCAAGGGAGGCACCTGCGAGGGACCGCGGCTCAAGGGGAAGCTCCTGGCCAGCGGCGCCGACTGGCTGCTGGTCGGAAACGACGGGGTCGGCCGCCTCGACGTGCGCGGTACGCTCGAGACCGACGACGGCGCGCGTATCTACATCCAGTACTACGGCATCCTCGTGCTGGACGAGAAGGTCGTCGAGGCGCTCGCCGAGGGTCGCGAGACGAGCTACGGCGACACCTACTTCATGACGCAGCCGCGCTTCGAGACCGGCGACCCCCGCTACGCGTGGATGAACTCCATCGTCGCCGTGGCGGAGGGGCGCGTGCTTCCCGGCGCCGTCGAGTACCGCGTCTTCCAGGTCGTGAACGACTGACCCCGGCCGCCGCGGGGAGCTCCAGCGAGAGCCAATCTCTCAACCCGGGTCGCGAGAAATCCTCTATTCTCATGTGAGAGCGCGCGTCGCTCCACGCGTCGCGTGTGGAGGACAACGCTATGCCGGCCAAGAAACTCAAGGAGTTCCTCGACAGCGAGAAGGTCAAGTACGTGACCATCGGTCACTCGGTGGCGTACACGGCTCAGGAGATCGCGGCCTCGGCACACATTCCGGGGCAGGAGCTGGCGAAGACCGTGGTGGTCAAGCTCGACGGCGAGATGGTGCTCGCGGTGCTGCCCGCCACCGTCCGCGTCGACCTCGAGCTGCTCCGGAAGGCGTCGGGCGCAAAGAGCGCGGAGCTGGCCCGCGAGAACGAGTTCGCGGGGATCTTTCCGGGCTGCGAGCTGGGCGCGATGCCGCCGTTCGGAAACCTGTACGGCCTCGAGGTGTTCGTCGCGCAGCGACTCACCGAGGACGAGCAGATCTCCTTCAACGCCGGAACGCACACCGAGCTGATCCAGCTGAGCTATGCGGACTTCGAGCGGCTGGTTCGGCCGCGCGTGCTGAAGCTGAGCGCCTGACGGCGGAAGGCTCCGGCCCGACGACGAGATCCCCGTCCTAGTTCCAGGCCTCGACGTAGCGGAGCCCCCCCTTCGCGGGGTGGAGTACGATCTTGCGCAGCCTCTCCCGCTGCTTGCGGCTGCCGCGCTCGGTGTAGCTGTAGATCATGACCACACTGAGGCGCAGATCGCCGCCGGGAGTGCCCTGTACCTCGATCCGCTCGAAGCGGACGGCGCGATCCTCGTGGCCCTCCAGCCGCCGCTTGAAGTTGCGGCGCGACTCCGCGAACCCGAGCTGCTTGTAGCGCCGGTAGTCGAGCTCCTGGATCGAGCGCGCCCAGTCGTCCAGGAACTCCTGGACCCCCGGCTCCAAGGGTGCGGGCTCCTCGACCTCGGGGGGAAGAGACGCCACGAGCTGACCCTCGCCCGTCTCGAGAGGCGCCTCTTCGGGCTCCGGCGCGACGGCCGGATCGACCTCGGGCGGAGCTCCCACGGCGGAGTCGCCGGGCGCAGGCTCTGCGCCCGTTGCAGCGGACGGTTCATCAGCCGACTCCGTCGCGATCGCCGGGGCCGGCTCGGGTGCGGGAACCTCCCCTGAAGACACGGGCGCAGGCACAGCAATGCCCGCCGACGAGACGGGCGCAGGCTCGGGAGCAGCGACCTCCCCGGACGAGACGGGCGCAGGCTCGGTGGCAGCGACCTCCGCCGAAGGCACCGGCGCAGCCCTGCGGTCGGGAGCCACGCTCGGCGCCGGAACCTGCCAGACCTCCTCGACCTGCACCGTCGGGGCGTCCGGCACCTCCTCGACACGTACCGCGGGGGGAGCCTGCTGCTCCTCCTCGACGCGCAACGTCGGAGCCTCCGGAGCCTCCTCGACACGTAGCGCCGGACCCTTCTGCTCCTCCTCGACAATCACCTTCGGAGCCTCCCGAGTCGGCTCGACGCGTACGGTCGGAGCCTTCCGGGCCTCCACGGCGCGCAGGGCCACAGGCTCCGCTGCAACCGCGGGCGCCGTCGATTGCTTCTCGGCTCCGGCAACGGGTGGCGCGACGATCGGCGGCCCGTCATCCGGCTCCGGTGCGGGTGGAGCCTCCGCCACTGGCGCGGGTGGAGTCTCCTCGACCGGTGCGGGTGGAGTGGCCGATTCCGGCTTCGCTTCCGGCTGCGCGGGCGTCTCTGGTGGCGCCGATGGGGTCGGCTGCGATGCCGCCAGGCGCGGAGCGGCGACGCTGGGAGGCGGCTCGGCCTCCGCGACCGGCTCCGGCTCCACTACGGGCGGAGGCGCCAGCGCTGGCTGTGCCTCCAGCTTCGGCGCCGTTCGCTCCGAGGGGGGCGAGGGTTGCGGGGCCTCCACCGCGGGCGGCTCGGACACGGGTGCCGCGACTTCGGCAACAACTTCAGCCTCCGCAACTGCCTCTGCCTCGGCAACAGCTTCAGCCTCGGGAGCTGCCTCAGCCTCCGTGACTGGCTCGGCCTCGGCTTCAACCTCGGCGACAACCTCCGCCTCGGCGACGGCAGGTGCCGAGACGGGCGGCAGCTCGCTCGCGCCGCGCTCCACGAGGGCAGCGTCCCCGAGGAGGAACCTGACCCCCAGTCCGACAGCGAGCACGACCGCCGCGGCGAGCCCGACGACGGCGAGAGGCAGCCTCCTGCGAGCGGCGTCCGGCTCCGCGGCGGCCGGGACCGCCGGACTCTCCTCGGCCGACGTCTCCCCATCCGATCCGGCCTCGGCTGCGGCCGGGAAGGGCTCCGAGATGACGGCGACACACACCGTCACGTTCGCGGCCTCGTCGCGCCGCCGCAGTCGGCGGACCAGCTGGCTCGTCATGGAGCGCGGGCCGGGAAGCTCGAGCGTGTGGACGATCTCGGCCTCGGGCAGCGGGCGCAGTCCCTCGGAGCAGAGCAGGAGGCGATCGCCCGCACGAATGTCGATCGGCTGCACGTCGAACTCGCCGCCCGGCCCGACTCCGAGCGGATCGCTCGGCGAGGTCTCCTCGCCGATGTCGGTCAGGACCGCGTCTCGCAGCCGATAGGCGCGGCAGTCCCCAGCTCGAGCGAGGTACGCACTCAGGTCCCAGCTGACCGCGACCGCGACCAGCGAAACGCCCGTCTCGCGAAGCCCGACGTCGGACTGCATCTCCCCCGCGGCGGTCTCGAAGCCGCGACGCAGGCGCACGTCGAGCGGCTCGGTCGAATCGCGAAAAGCTTCGTGCAGCGCCTCGATGCAACGGCGACTCGCGGCCGCTGCTCCGCGTCCGTCGGCCACGATCAGAACGTGGTCGCCCGCCTCGTTGAACTCCTCGCTGTGGTCGCTGCTCTCGAACGGGCCGAGACCCAGCTCGGTGAGTGAGGCGGAGTGGATCCAGGCGCCTCCCACCGCCGCGCGGATCGCCCGGAGCGGCGCCGGGCCCGCGGCTCTCGCTTCGCCATAAGCCATCGAACCACAAGCTTAATCCCAGCGTGTCCGAGAAGCGACCGGCAGCTGCTCCGCGGGCGTGCAGGCGGGACGCGCAGCGTGCGCAGGGCGCGAGCCAAGGCTCGACTCCCGCTGCGAAACCAGAATTGTCGCTCGAATGGAAGATTTCTCGGTTCGGTGGGCCCCGCTGTCACACCGGGATGTGGCGCGTCTCCCCGACGCCTCGCGCCGGGTGGGGCGCCTCGACACGCCGACGCCGCGCCGGGATCCGGACTTCGAGAAGTGATCGGCGCTCGTCGCCCAATAAGTCGCGCACTTCGACGACGCGGGAGTCGATCGCACCAGATTTCGGCTGTAGCGATGCGCTCGGCATGGCTCTTGCTCCAGTCTGTTGCGCGATCGGGTTGCTCAACCGGCTCGACTCGGCGGCGCAACGCCGCCGGCACTCCAACCACGTCGAGCCGGCGGAGCGCGGGATGGTCCCCCCGGACCCCGTGAAGAGCTGAATCGCTGAACTGCCCGTAGCTGAGCAGAGTGGGGGGACGGGGAGGGTCGCTTGCGGGCGGCCCTCCCTTCTGCCCGGAGCTCCGGGCCCTCGCGGCCCGCCCCTCTCCGCCCGCGCGCAGCGCGGCGCCGAGCGTCTATGATGCACGGCGGTCTACCGAGAGGAGATGGAGACGTGGAGCTTTCGCAGTTCTCGCTCGAGGGCAAGGTGGCGCTGGTGACGGGGGGAAGCCGTGGAATCGGCGAGGCGACGGCCGTGACGCTCGCGCGGGCCGGCGCCGACGTGGCGGTGACGAGCCGTAAGCTGCCGGACCTGGAGCGGGTGGCCGAGCAGGTGAGGAGCGTGGGCAGGCGCGCCCTCGCGGCGGAGGCTCACGTGGGCCGGATCGATCAGCTGGAGCCCCTGGTCGACCGCGTGGTCGCCGAGCTCGGCAGGATCGACATCCTCGTGAACAACGCCGGCACCAACTTCTTCTCGCCGGCGATCGACATGGACGAGAAGGCTTGGGACTCAGTCCTCAACCTCGACCTGAAGGGGCTCTTCTTTCTCAGCCAGGCCGCGGCCCGGCGGATGCGCGACCAGGGGGGCGGTCGCATCGTCAACATCTCCTCCGTCAGCGGCTACCGGGTTCAGGTGCCGACGGGGCACTACTCGATCGCGAAGGCCGGGGTGCACATGGCCACCAAGGTGATGGCGCTGGAGTGGGCGCCCTTCAACATCCGGGTCAACTGCATCGCGCCGGGGGCGATCGACACTCGCCTCTACGGCGCGATCTTCACCCTCATGCCCGATGAGCAGGCCGAGGAACAGAAGGAGAACGCCCGGCAGAGAATCCCGATGGGCCGCGTCGGCGAGCCCAGGGAGATCGCCGACGCAATTCTGTACCTGGCTTCCGACGCCTCGAGCTACGTCACCGGGCAGAGCTTCGCCGTGGACGGGGGCGCCCTGCTGATGTAGCAGGCGCCCGGAGGCTTCCGCGACACCGACCCATCCCCGAATGCTAGAGTGCGCCCTCGATGAGCGCCCCACCGCATCCGGAGCCGGAAGAGCTTCGCGTCTCCACCAAGCTCTTCTACGGGCTCGGCTCGGTCTCCGAGGGAACCAAGAACACCGCCTTCAACGTCTTCCTGCTCTTCTACTACAACCAGGTGCTCGGCCTGTCGGGGACGTTGAGCGGAGCCGCGATCTTCGTTGCGCTGTGCGTCGATGCGATCACCGATCCGTTGATGGGTTCGATCTCTGACAACTTCCACTCGCGCTGGGGACGCCGTCACCCGTTCATGTACGCGTCGGCCCTGCCGATGGCCACGTTCTTCTATCTGCTCTTCAATCCCTTCCTGGTGTTCAGCCCCGAGACCCTGGGCCAGAACGGGCTCTTCCTGTGGCTCTGCATCTTCGCCGTCGGTGTCCGGGTGTCGATGACGCTCTACTCGATTCCGAGCAACTCGATGGTTCCGGAGCTCACCTCGCACTACGACGAGCGGACGACGCTCATGAGCTACCGCTTCCTGTTCGGCTGGTTCGGGGGCCTGACCGCCAGCCTGCTCGGATACTGGTACTTCTTCGCACCGTCCAAAGCGTTTCCGAACGGCCAGCTGAACTCCGAGGCCTACGGCGCGTTCTCGCTCGTGTGCGCGGCGATGATCTTCCTCGCCATCCTGACCTGTGCCCTCGGCACCCATCGGCTGATTCCGCGGTTCCGGCCACCTCCCGCAAAGACTCCGTTGACGCTCCAGCGCTTCAGCGGAGAGCTTCGCGAGGTGTTCGGAAACCGGTCGTACCTGATGCTCGTCGGAGCCTCGCTGTTCGCCGCAGTCGCGGGGGGCTTCAGCGATGTAGTCGGACTCTACATGAACACCTACTTCTGGGGGCTCAGCACGGCCCAGATGGGCCTCCTCGGGCTGCTGCTGTTCATCTCCGTCATCATCGCTTTCACGTTCACGCGACGTCTCACCGAGAGGTTCGATAAGAAGCGAGCCGTGATGGGTCTCGCGGGCTTCTCCATCCTGTTCGGTCCGCTTCTGATCTACCTGCGGCTGCTCGACCTCATGCCGGCGAACGGCCATCCGCTGCTGTTCTACATCATCGCGGTGCACGTCATCATTCTGGTGTCGGCCGGCGTGGCGATCGGGATCAGCACCTCGTCCATGATCGCCGACGTCGTCGACGAGAACGAGATCGTGACCGGGAAGCGGCAGGAGGGGATGTTCTTCTCGGCGATCGCCTTCACGGCCAAGGCGACCTCCGGCATCGGTGGCTTCATGGCCGGCATCGCACTCGACATCATCGACTTCCCGACCATGGCGGACCCGGCCACGGTCGCGCCCGACAAGGTGTTCAAGCTCGGGCTGGCCGTCGGTCCGGGCCTGATGCTGCTGTTCCTCGTGACGCTGATCTTCCTCTCGCGCTACCGGATCACGCGGAGCCGCCACGCGGAGATCCTCGCCGAGCTCGCGCGCCGCTCCGGTCGCCTGGCGGGAGACGCCGGCGGCTAGAGGATCCGCGCGACGCCTTCGCGCTTGTGTAACGGCGTTATATCGGTTACACAGCGTTCTATGGACCTGCAGCCGGCCGAGCAGCGCCGTCGCCGGCATCGCTCCGAGGCACGGCGCACCATACTGGACGCCGCCGAGGAGATCCTGCTGGAGGACGGCGACCATCGCCTCTCGATCCGCGGTCTCGTATCCCGCTGCGGCTACACCGCCCCCACGATCTACCACTACTTCAGCGACAAGGCGGGGCTGGTCGACGCGCTGCTCGAGGAGCGCTTCTCCAAGCTGCTGAGGCGCCTGCGGCGAGCCCCTCAGCACGCCGATCCCGCCGAGAACCTGCGCGAGCTGACGCTGGCCCTCGTCCGCTTCGGCCTGCGCAATCCGAGCCACTATCGCCTGCTGATGACCCCCCGCGGGGACGGCCGAGAGCCGCCCCAGGCCGCGGAGGAGGTCTTCGCGCTCTTCGAGAAGCCGCTCGAGCGGCTGGCCGAGGCGGGGCGCCTGATCGCCGAGGACCCCGAGGCCGCGCGGCAGTCCGCCTGGGCGATGATGCACGGGCTGATCGACCTGCAGAGCAGCCGCCCGGATCTCCCCTGGTCGAAGTCGCTGTCGAGCGTCGGCGTGGACACGCTGCTGCGCGGTCTGGTCCTGAGCCAGCCGGCCCCACGCGGGAGAAGGTCGAATGCACAGAGCTAGCTCCCACAAGCCGATCCTGCTCGGCCTGCTGGCCGTCGCGCTCGCCTGCGGCGGAGACACGAACGCCACCGCGCCCCTCGCGCCGCCGGTCGCGGTGAAGCCGGTGCGGGTCGCCGACGTGGTCGACGAGATCGAGGCGACGGGTCAGCTGCTGGCGCGCGACCGGGCCACGATCGCGGCCGAGGTGGCTGGCCGGATTACCGCGATCGAGATCTACGAAGGGAGAGCCGTCGAGGCGGGTTTCGTGGTGCTGAAGATCGATCCCGAGCGCCGGGAGCTGGAGGTGAAGCGCGCCGGTGCCGAGTTCGAGGGCGCGCGGGCGAGCTTCCTCGACGCTCAGCGCGAGTGGCGCCGCTTTCGCGCGCTCAAGGAGAAGGACTTCGCGGCGCAGGCGCGCCTCGAGGAGGCGGAGGCCGAGCTGGCGACCGCCCGCTCGCGGCTGGAAGCCTCCGAGGCACAGGTCGGAGTCGCCGAGAGGGCGCTCGCGGATGCCAAGGTTCGCGCGCCCTTCGCCGGCCTCGTCGCCGATCGCATGGTCAGCGTCGGGGAGTACGTGCAGACGAGCCAGCCGCTCTTCGAGCTGGTGGCGCTCGATCCGATCGAGGTCGAGTTCCACCTGGCCGAGATCGACTCGGCCCGGGTGAATCTCGGAGACACCATTCGGGTGCTCGTCGCGCCGTATCCGGACGAGGCGTTCCGGGCCACGGTCACCTTCATCTCGCCCGTCATCAATCCCCGCACCCGCACGCTGCGCGTCAAGGGCCGCATCGACAACGGCGACGGGAGGCTGCGTCCCGGGCTCTTCGCGCGCGCCGACCTCGGTGTCGCCGAGCGCAAGGGCGTGACCCTGGTGCCCGAGGAGGCGATCCTGCAACGCGCGGACGGCGCGGTCCTGTTCCGACTCGACGAGGGCGACTTCGTCGAGCGGCTGGTCGTGGAGACCGGAACGCACCGGCAGGGCGACATCGAGATCATGAGCGGCATCCGGCCCGGTGATTCGGTCGTGATTCGCGGCCACGCGGCCCTGGTCGACGGCTCGCGCGTGTCGGTGCGCGACCTCGACGGGAACCCGGTTACGCCCGCGGTCGCGAACGGCCTGGCAAATCAGAAGACTTCCGAATGACGTTGTCGGACATCTCGATCCGGCGGCCGGTCCTCACCTGGGTGATGACCGCCTCGCTCGTCGTCTTCGGCGTGCTGGGCTACGTGCGCCTGGGCATCGACCAGTTCCCCGACATGGAGTTCCCGACGGTCGTGGTCTCCGCGATCCTGGAAGGCGCCACTCCCGAGGGGCTCGAGGAGGATGTCACCGACGTCCTGGAGGAGCAGCTGAACAGCATCGCGAGCGTGGCCTCGCTGCGCTCGACCAGCTCCCCGGGCGAGGCGCGGATCGATATCGAGTTCGAGCTCGGCACCGACCTAGACGTCGCCGTCCAGGACGTGCGGGACAAGGTCAGCCAGGCGCGCTACCTGCTGCCGCCCGAGGTCGAGCCGCCGCTCGTCCGCAGGATCAACCCGGGCGACCAGGCGATCATCTGGGCTCCGCTGCAATCGGACCGGCCGGTCGTGCAGACGAGCGAGATCGTGCGCCGCCTGATCAAGCCCGAGATCGAGACGATCGCGGGCGTGGCGTCGGTAATCGTGTTCGGCCGCCTCGACCGCAACATCCGCATCTGGCTCGACGGCGAAGCGCTTCGCGCGCGGGGCCTCGCAGTGGGTGACGTGCTGACAGCGATCCGGCGCCAGCACGTGGAGATCCCGGCCGGCCGCATCGAGAGCGAGGTGGTCGAGTACGCGGTCAAGACCGACGCGGAGTTCGCCTCGATCGAGGCACTCGAGAACCTGATCATCGCCCACGTCGACGGCGCTCCCATCCACCTGGTCGATGTCGCCCGGGTCTCGGACGGCGCCGAGGACGTCCGCAACGTGGCGCGCTATGACGGCGAGCGGATCGTCGGGATCGGCATCCGCAAGCAGTCCGGCTCCAACACCGTCGCGATCGCAGACGGGGCCTACGAGCGGATCGTCCAGCTGAACGAGGCCCTCCCCTCCGGGCTACGGATCTTCTCGGGCGACGCCCTGATCGATTTCTCGAAGCCGATCCGCGAGTCCGTCGCCGAGACCCAGTTTGCGCTGGTCTTCGGTGCGCTGCTCGCGGTGCTGACCGTATTCGCCTTCCTGCGCCGCTGGCGCTCGACGCTGATCGTGGCGGCGGCCATCCCGCTGTCGCTGATCACGAGCTTCGGCTTCACCTGGCTGTTCGGCTTCACGCTCAACACGATGACGCTGCTGGCGATGGCGCTCGCAGTGGGGGTCGTGATCGACGACGCGATCGTGGTGCTCGAGAACATCGAGCGGCACCGCGAGCAGGGCATGGAGTCGTTCGAGGCCGCCCACAAGGGAACGCGTCAGATCGCCTTCGCGGCCACGGCCGCCACCGTGGCGATCGCCGTGGTGTTCCTGCCCGTGTTCTTCATCGAAGGGATCGTGCGGAACTTCCTGGGCGAGTTCGGCGTCACGGTCGCGAGCGCCGTGCTGATCTCGCTCTTCGTCGCGCTCACCCTGACCCCGATGCTGGCGGCCCGCATTCCCCCCGCCAAGGAGCGCGAGCACGGAAGCATCTACCACTACCTCGAGGTGGGCTTCGAGAAGCTCGAGGCCAGCTACCGCGGCGCGCTCGAGTGGGCGCTCGCCAACCGCACTGCAACGCTCGGTATCGCCGTGGCCTCGCTGGTCGTGGCGCTGTGGTTCGGGAGCCAGCTGGGGAGCGAGTTCTTCCCGCCCTCCGATCAGGGCCTGTTCATCGTCGACCTCGAGACCCCGCCGGGGTCGAGCCTGAAGCACACCGAGGATCAGGTCTCGCGGGTCGAGAAGTGGCTGCTGGCGCAGCCGGAGCTGAGCGGTCTCTTCTCGGCGGCGGGGGGCAGCGGCCCGGGCCACTCCTCCCGGAGCTACGAGGGGATCATGGCCGGCACCCTGGTTCCCAAGCGCGAGCGCGAGCGGACCGTGCAGGAGCTGATCCAGGCCGCTCGCAAGGCGCTCGCCGGGGTTCCCGGCGTGAAGCTGCGCCTGTTCGACATGTCCGGAATGTATGCCGGCCCGGGAAGTCACGGCGACTTCTCGGTCGAGCTGCGGGGCAACGCCTCGCTCGAAGAGCTGGATGCACTCTCCGACGAGATGAGCCGGGCGCTCGAGGCGCGCGGCGGCTTCGTCGACCTGCACAAGAGCCTGCAGCTCGGACTGCCGGAGGTGCGCGTGATCCCCGACCGCGAGAAGGCGGCGGCCCTCGGCGTCGACGCCACGACGCTCGCGACCACGGTGCGGGCCATGATCGGCGGCATCGACGTCGCCTCCTTCAAGGAGGCGGGGCGGCGCTTCGACATCCGTCTGCGCCTCGAGAAGGAGTACCGCGAGGATCCCGCCGCCATCCAGCGGCTCTACATCCGCGCGCCGGACGGCGAGGTGGTGGAGCTTCGCAATCTGGTGCGACTCGAGACGGGCGCCGCGCCCACCGACATCACCCGGAGCGGCCGCCAGCGGAGCGTGTCGATCTACGCCAACCTCGACGGAAAGGAGCTCGGTCAGGCGATCGCCGACGCGCAGGCCGTCGCGGCCGAGGTTCTTCCGGAGGGGATCACGCTCGAGCTCGCGGGCCAGGCGGAGGAGTTCCGCAAGAGCGTGCGCCAGTTCACGGTGGCGCTGGGCCTCGCGATCCTGGTGATCTACCTGGTCCTCGCAGCGCAGTTCGAGAGCTTCGTGCACCCGTTCACGGTCATGCTGGCGCTCCCTCTGGCGATGGTGGGGGCGCTGGGTGCGCTCTACCTGGGGGGCATGACGCTCAACCTCTTCAGCACGATCGGGATCCTGATGCTGTTCGGGCTGGTGACCAAGAACTCGATCCTGCTGGTGGACTACGCCAATCAGCTGCGCGCCGAGGGGCTGGACAAGGTCGCGGCCATGCGCCGCGCCGCGCCGATACGCATGCGGCCGGTGCTGATGACCGCGATCTCGATGATCTTCGGCGTGCTGCCCGCCGCGCTGGGACTCGGCCCGGGCGCCGAGAACCGCAGGCCCATGGCCGTGGCCACCGCCGCCGGCATGATGTCCTCGACCATGCTGACCCTGCTCGTCGTGCCGGTCTTCTACATCGTCCTCGACGACGCGGTCGAGTGGCTCAAGCGACTGCCGCGCCGATTGCTGCGACGGGCCGAGCCCGCGGCCGAGCTGCGCTCGCCCGGCGGCTGAGACCGGCCGAGCCCGGCGCGACCCGCGAGACAGCCGATCAGCGCCGCTGGGAGAAGCGCTGGCTGATGTCGACGTGGATGCGGATCTCCTCGTCCGGCACGTCCCGCGCGCGCCGCGAGACGCGGAGGCGAATCGCGTGGAAGCAGATGCCCGTGAGCCCGATCCCGGCCAGCACCACGCTGAACACCACGGTCAGGCCGGGCTGAACGCTCAGATCGGAGAGCGCCCACACGCTGTAGAGCGTGGATCCCACACACACGGCGGTCGCCAGCCCCAGCCACAGCCAGGCGTCCCGCGTGAGCACGCCGTGGCCCTGACGCAGCGCCCGGCGCAGCTCACCGTCGGAGAAGTGGTCGAGGTACCAGCCGGTCTCCTCGTCGAGGCCGCGGTCCGCCGGCGGCGGGAGGAGCTTGCCCGTGAGCGGGTCCTCTGCCGTCTCGCCATTCTTGTGGGCGTCGATGCCGGCGAGCACGTCGCTGTGTACGCTCTGCGTGATCGGGAAGCGGAAGGCGATGAAGAAGGCCACGAGCGACATGGTGGCGGGCGCGATGCCGTAGATCGCGCGGATCGTCCACTGGACGGTCTCGGTCTGCTCGACGTTCGGCGCGAAGCCGACGGCGCCGAGCACCGCGAGGGGGATCGACACGCTCGGAATCAGCGCGAACTTGCTGACGATCGCCCAGAGGGCGCCGTACTGGGCCTCGCGACGCCTCCCGGTGTAGAGCTCGTCGTAGTCGATCACGTCGGCCTGCATCGAGGGAGCCAGCACGACTCCGGCGCCGAAGGCCGTTCCAGCCCAAAGCAGCACGATGTAGACTGGCAGGATGCCGGCCTCCCCCGGCCAAATGCTCGGGATCGTGAACAGCGAAAGCGAGGCGGTAGCGCCCAGGAGGTAGTGCAGGAGCCACGCGTTCCGCTTGCCCCAGCGCCGGGCCAGCCGCAGCCAGAAGATCGGAACCGAGAGCAGCCCCGAGCCGAAGTAGACCAGCAGCATGGCACCCAGCAGCTCGAGCCAGTTCTCGAGACCCAGCACGTACTGCAGGTAGAAGGGCATGAAAATGCCCGGGATCGCCCCGATGGTTGCCGTGATCAGGTAGCAGACGAGCAGGATGCGGAACGGGCGGTTGCGCAGCACGCGGCGCACGCCCGGCACCAGCGGGTTAGTCTCGCGGGCGTAGTACTCGGGCCTCTCGTGGATCCGGTAGCAGAGCCACCAGTAGAGCAGCACCAGCAGCGTCGCCGCGACGACGGCCAGCCAGAAGTAGACCTGGCGCTCGGCCACCGCCTGATCGACGCCCGCGTTCTTGAGCCGGGAGACGACGATCGAGGGCACCGCAACGGCGACCATGGTGCCGAGCAGGAGGCAGAACTCGCGGTACGCGAACAGCGAGTTGCGCTCGTGATAGTCGCTCGTGAGCTCCGGCCCGAGCCCGTAGTGCGGAATCCCGTAGATCGTGTGCAGCACGAAGAAGCCGAAGAGCATCGCGGTGAACCAGGCGGCCGCGGTCAGCGAATCCATGCTCTCGGGTGGGGCGAAGAGGCCCACGAAGAAGATCGCGGAGACCGGAGCCCCGATGAAGATGTAGGGGCGGCGCCGTCCCCAGCGGGTCCGGGTGCGGTCGGAGAGCCAGCCCATCAGCGGATCGGTGATCGCGTCGAAGGCGCGCGCCAGCGCCTGAGCCAGGGCAATGAAGCCGAGCGCCACACCGACCGTGTCGGAGTAGAACTTGGTCATGTGGACGGCGATGGGTACGAACATCGCCGCACCCGCAAAGGCGGGCATGCCGTAGGAGAGCTTCAGGCCGACGGACAGCTTTCGCGACGCCCGCGGATCGGGGCCCGTCTGCGCTTCCGCCTCGGAGAGTGGGGTGGCCGCTTCCACGTCGGAGATCGTTCCTCTCGGCTCGCGCCGGTCAGCTCACCCGGACTCCGGCCAGCCTCCCCGAAATGATCGCCTCCGTCTCGGA
>CAZLBF010000171.1:0-25034 GCA_964557495.1 uncultured Myxococcales bacterium
ACGTGCGGGTGGATGACGCTCCGGTCGCCGATCCGCGTCCTCGCCCCGATCGCCGCGAACGGACCCACCGAGACCTCCGCTCCGAGCACGGCGTCGGCGGCGACCGCGGCCATCGGATGAATGCCGGGCTCGGGGTGCACCAGGGGGGGCATCAGCAGCTCGATCGCCCGCACGAGGTCGGCGTAGGGAGCGAGTGAACGCAGGCAGGGCCGGCCCAGCGACTCGAACTCGGGAGGGAGCAGGAAGGCGGCGGCTCGCGAGCGCTCGAAGGCCGCGCGATAGCGGGGGCCGGTCGCAAAGGAGAGGTCGCCTTCCGCCGCGTCCTCCAGCCCCCCCGCCGCGCGGAGGTCGATCTCTGGATCCCCTTCGAACTCGAGGCCGAGCGCCCGCGCGATCTCGTGGAGCTTCACCCTCGCCCTCCCTCGACGCTGCTAGCTAGTCGATCCCCCGGTAGGTGTCAAACGCGCCTTTGACGCAATGGAGGAGCGTGTGACATAAACCGCACGCATGCAGAGCCGCACCCTGGAGACCTCGAGTCCCGAGGACCGGCGACGGTCGCTCCTTCTACGCTTCCCCGAGGTCGAGAAGAAGCTCCCGCACCTGGCGATCTGCCGCCTGCCGACCCCGGTCGAGCGCGCGCGCGAGCTCGAGCGGAGCGCGGCGACGGGGCCGCTCTGGATCAAGCGCGACGACGCGAGCGCACCGCTGTACGGTGGAAACAAGGCGCGCAAGCTCGAGTGGCTGCTGGGGCGTGCGCGCGCCTCCGGACGCGCGCGCGTGCTGACCTTCGGCGCGCTCGGAACCAACCACGGCTTCGCCACCGCCCTCTACGCCGCGCGTGCGGGGCTGCGCTGTGACCTCGTGCTCGTCCACCAGCCGGTCGACGACAAGGTGCGACTCCGGCTGCGTCAGTTCAAAGCCGTGGGTGCCGAGATCCACTACGGTGGCGGTCCGGCGGGCGCAGCGCTGCGCGCGCTCGGCCTGCTCGCGCGCCATCCGGGCACCTCGGTCGTCGCAGCGGGCGGCTCGAACCCCGCAGGCGTGCTCGGCTTCGTGGACGCGGGGCTCGAGCTGGCGGAGCAGGTTCAGAGCGGTGCGCTGCCGGAGCCGGAGTGCGCCTACGTCGCGCTCGGGACCGGCGGCAGCGTCGTGGGCCTCGCCATCGGACTGGCAATCGCGGGCCTCGCCACGCGCGTCGTCGGGGTGCGGGTGACCGACCGGGGCCTGCTCGAGCCGAGCCCCCGCAGGCTCGCGCGACTCGCTCGCAGGACGATCGCACTTCTGGCGCGCAGCGGCGCAGCGCTTCCGGGGGACCGCCTGCCGCTCCGCATCGAGATCGAGGCGGGCTTCCGGGGAGACGGCTACGGGCACTCGACCTCGGCGGGAGAGCAGGCGGTGCGCCGCGCCGCCGACCAGGCGGGCCTCCGACTCGAGACCACCTACACGGGCAAGACGCTCGCCGCCCTGCTCGAGCGCGAGTCGGGCCGTGGCGCGCCGATCCTGTTCTGGAACACCTACTCCGGCGTCGATCCCGACCTCGAGCTGCCCGACTGGCGCACGCTCCCGCGCGCGTTCCGGCGCTTCTTCGGCGAGGCGACATGAACCGACGCTCCTTTCTGAAGCTCGCGAGCCTCGGGCCGACGCTGGTGGCGCTCCAGAACCTGCCGCTGGCCGGGTTCGCCGGAGCGGCGCGCGCAGCGCCTGGCGGAGACGCGATCCTCGACGCGCACGAGCAACGGCTCTTCCTGACGATCATCGAGCGCATGGTCGACACCGGCGAGCCGGGCACGCCCGCGCCTCGCGACATCGGCGTGCTCGAGACGCTGGAGGGGCTCCTCGCACAGCTGGACGTCGCGCTCGTCGACACGATCCGGACGGCGCTGAAGCTCGTCGACTGGTGGCCCGCCACGGGCGAGCTCCGCTTCAAGCGCTTCGGGGCGCTCACGCCCGAGGAGCAGAACGCGAGTCTGGAGGGCTGGCGCAGGAGCGGGCTCGAGACGCGGCGGCGCGTCTTCTACGCGCTCCGGAACATCTCGCTGTTCGCGTACTGGAGCCGGCAGGAGACCTGGGGCCTGATCGGCTACCCCGGTCCCTGGATTCGGTGGCCGTCGTGATCGGGTCGGCGCGCGCACACCGAGGCGAGACGCTCCGCGCACAGGTCTGCGTGATCGGCTCCGGTGGCGGCGGTGCGGTGGTCGCAGCCGAACTGGCGGAGAGCGGGCTGGACGTCGTGCTGCTCGAGCAGGGGGCCTACCACACGAAGCGGGACTTCGACCAGAACGAGGGGACCATGCTGCCGCGCCTGTTCGAGGACGCGGCCCAGCGACTGACGGAGGACGGCGCCGTCACGATCCTGCAGGGTCGAGGCGTGGGAGGATCGACGGTCCACAACCTCGGCTACTGCTTTCGCGCTCCGCAGCCGATCCTCGAGCTCTGGGCCGACGAGCACGGCGTCCGCGAGCTCGGGTCGCTGACCGCCTCCTTCGAGCGCGTCGAGCAGGGGCTGCACGTGACCCAGATCCTGCCCGAGGAGGTGAACCCGCACAATCGCGCCATCCAGCGCGGCTCGGAGCTGCTCGGCTATCACGGGCTGGTCGCGCGCCACAACCGCGTGGGCTGCGTCCGTGCCGGCTTCTGCATTCTGGGCTGCTCCTACGACGCGAAAAAGAGCATGCTGGTCACCTACATCCCGCGCGCCGACCGGGCGGGTGCGCGGGTCCTCGCCGACGCGAAGGTGGAGCGGGTCGAGGTGCGGCGCGGGATCAAGCGCGTGCGCGCGACGATCGGAGACGAGCGGGGCCGCCCGGCGGGCGAGCTGGACGTCGAGGCCGCCGTCGTCGTCTGCTGTGCGGGGGCGATCGCGACGCCGGTCATCCTGCAGGCGAGCGGTCTCGGCGGAGACGCGGTCGGGCGCAACCTGCACCTGCATCCAAACCTGATCGCGTCCGGCATCTTCCCGAAGCCGATCCACGCCTACTACGGAATCCCGCAGTCCTACTACATCGACGAGTTCATAGACCTGGAGCGCGACCCGAAGCGGGGCTACCTGCTGATGCCGATCGCCGGCTACCCCGTGCTCACGGCCGCGAGCCTGCCCGGCTTCGGACGGGAGCTCTTCTCGATCCTGCGGGACTACCCGCGCATCGGGGGACTGCTGGCGCTGCTGCACGACCAGTCGTCGGGCCGCGTCGAGCGCGGCTCCGACGGGCGCCCTCGCATCACCTACACCCTCGAAGACGCCGACCGACGCCAGCTCGCGCAGGCGCTGAAGCGCGTGGTCGAGGTGCTGTGGGCGAGCGGCGCCGAACGCGTCATCGTGCCGTATCTCGACGGCGCGCTGCTGCTGCGCCCCGAGGACGGTACGTCCGAGATCGACCGTCGCGGCGTCCGCGAGGGGATCATCCCGCTCTCCTCGACTCATCCGCAGAGCACCTGCCGAATGGGCGAAGACCCGAGCCTCTCGGTCGTTAACTCCTTTGGAGAGACCCACGACACGCGAGGTCTGTTCGTCGCCGACATGAGCGTGTTCCCGACCTCCCTCGGCGCGCCGCCGCAGATCACCACCGCGGCGCTCGCGGACCGGACCGCCCGACACATCGCCGCGCGCTGGTCCGAGCTCCGAGCCTGACGCTTGAGCCGGGAATCGGACGAAGACACCCAGGACCGACCCGAGATCGCATCCGAGCTCCTGGATCTGCGCGACAAGCCGCCGGAGCCGCTCGCTCCCTCCCCGCAGGCGCTCGGGGTATGGGAGCTGGCCTGGCCGACCATCGCCGCCGGCCTGCTGCAGACACTCGTGCGCTGGGCCGACGTGAAGATGGTCGGCGTGCTCGGTCGAGACGCGGTCGCCGCCGTCACTGCCGGCGGCCAGGTCTACTGGTTCCTCCAGTCGATCGTGATGGCAGTCACGACGGGGCTGGTCGCGCTGGTGGCCCGCTCGGTGGGTGCGCGCGACATGGCGGCGGCCGACTCGATGCTCCGCCAGGGAATCATCATGGGCACGCTGTTCGGACTGCTCACGACGGCGGCCGCGCTGCCGTTCAGCGAGTTCTGGATCGCGATCTACGGCGTCGAGGAGAGCGTCGTTCGCTACGGAGAGACCTACATCTACTGGCTCCTCGTCGGGAACGTGCCCTTCACGCTCACCTTCGTCTTCGCGGCCGGGCTCCGCGCCGCCGGCGACACGCGCAGCCCGCTCGCGATCGGCGCCGTTGCGAACGCGCTCAACTTGTTCCTGAACTGGGTGCTCATCTACGGGAACCTCGGCTTCCCCCGGCTCGGAGTCGCGGGCGCCGGCATCGCGTCGAGCCTCGCGATGGTGTTCCAGGTCGCGGTGTTCTGGATCCTGTGGGACCGCCAGCGACTGGTCCTACGCCCGACGCGCCGCTCGTTCCGTCCCGACTTCGGGATCTGGAGGCGCATCCTCCGGATCGGCTACCCCGCGACCATCGAGGGAGCCGTGTGGCACCTCGGACTGCTCGGCTTCATGCGCATCATGAGCGAGTACGGCACGGCGGAGTTCGCCGCGTACAACATCGGGGCGCAGATCCTCGCGCTCTCGTTCCTTCCCGGACACGGCTTCGCGGTGGCCGCGTCGACGCTGGTCGGCCAGCACCTCGGCGACGGGCGTCCGGACCGTGCGAGTCGCTCGGGCTGGCGCTCTCTCGCGGGATCGATCTCCGCGATGAGCGCGCTCGGGGTCGCCGTCATCGCAACGGCGCGGCCGATCGCCCGCTGGTTCATCGACGACGCCGAGGTGGTCGACCTGACGGTGGACTTCATCTGGATCCTCGGCGCGGTCCAGCCGCTGATGGCGGTGGAGTTCACGCTGGGCGGCGCGCTCCGCGGAGCCGGTGACACGCGCTTTCCCCTGGTGGTCGTCTTCGTCGGACTCTTCGTTTGCCGACTGATTCCCGCGACCCTCGCAGCCCTGGTCTTCGGCGCCACGATCCAGGTCGTCTGGAGCGCGCTGGTTCTGGACTACGCGGTCAAGGCCGTGCTGCTCGTCGAGCGCTTCCGCAGGGGCCGCTGGAGCACGCTCGACGTCTGATCGCTCGCTCTCGCGCCTTGGGGGTCCTGGCGTTGCCGGTCATGGTCCGGCGCCGGGCCCGGGAGGTCAGGCCTGGGAGGCGAAGTAGCTGAGGACGTCGGTCTCGGTCACGATTCCGAGCAACGTCCCGTCCGCCACGACGGGGAGACAGCCGATCTTCTTCTCGGCCATGACGCCGGCCGCCGCCCTGACCGACAGGTCGGGACTCACGGAGATGGGAGGAGCCGTCATCACGTCCGAGATGCGGACCCCCTCGAGGAAGCGGCTCTGCTCATCCTGAGGCAGCCCCATCACGTTGGAGAGAGACGCCCGCAGCAGATCGCGCTGCGACACGACACCCACCAGCTGCCCCTGGCGCACCACGGGCAGGTGCCGCACGTGTCCCAGCTGCATGATCTCGCCCACGATCCGGAGCGTATCGTCCGCGCTGATCGAGACGACCTTCTCCTTCATGATCTCGGACACCTTCACGAGTCCACGTCTACCATGCAGCGAGCTGCCATGACAATGTCGGGGCTCGGCGCCAGCGCGGGGAGCGCGGACAGGCGCGAGCCGCTCGCAGCGCTGGCCCGGCCGGCCAGGTCCGCATCCGGTAAGATCAGCCCATGTCGGGGAAGGACAAAGGGGAAGGCTCGCCCGCCGAGGAGAGCCCGGAGAGCGCTCGCCGGGGCCGGGACAAGCGTACGGGGCCGCTCGAGAGCCTGTACCAGGAGTTCGTGCGGCGCGCCGCGGGGCTGGGACTCTCCAGCTTCGTGCTGACCGAGGAGGCCCTACGCAGGGCCTTTGCCGATTCGTTGCCACAGGACTGGGTCGACTATCTCTCCCGCCAGGGGAGCGGCGTCCGCAAGGACGCTCTCGAAGCGATCGTGCGCGAGTTTGGCGAGTGGCTGCGCGGGATCGATCCGGTGGTCCTTCAGCGCGACCTGATCCGTACGCTGCTCGAGGACTTTGACATCTCACTCGAGATCAAGATCTCGGCTCAGCCTCGCGGAGAGGCGGAGCGCGGTCGATCGCTCGAGCTGGTCCGGCGACGCCGTTGATCGTTCGGGCAATCTTCGCAGCCGCGTTCCTGGCACTGGGCATCGCCTATTACTACAGCCTGGGTCCGCCGCCGAGCCCGTCGGAGCTGATGGACCTGCCCTGGTGGCGGTCGCGCGGCTTCCTGGTTCGCTGGGCTCGCTCCGTGGAGGGCATTCCGTGGGGAGCGGTGCTGGTCTTCGCGGCGCTACCGCAGGCGCTCGTGCTGCTCGGCATCCGGCTCTTCTCGCGCTCCGTCGCACGCGCACTGGTCTTTGCGTTCGGATTGACGCTCTCGCTCCTGACCCTCTCGGGATTCGTCTTCCCCATCGGCTGGAGCTTCTTCTCGTGGCGCTTCCCGGTGGTGGTGCTCGCCAGCGCGCTCTTCTGCTCCGGCGCGTTCTTCCTGCCGTCGCTGCTCGAGAGCGCGCTCCGCCAGGCCCGGACTCCGCGGGCGCTGATCGTGTGCGGAGGCGTCCTCTCGATGTACGTGCTGAGCACCGAGATCACGGGCTGGGAGCCGAGCCTGCAGGCGAACCTGAGCCCCTGGCCGATCCTGACGCTGTTCGGGTTCCTTCTGATCGGATACCTGATCGCTTCGCTCCACCTCGCCGCGGGCCTCGGCGCGTGGCTCGCGGAGCGCACCCAGGGCGGCTGGGGCAGGCTCGGGGGCGCGACAGTGGCCGCGCTCGCGGGCTCGGCCCTCGCTTCGGCCCGCGGTGCCGAGGCCAGCGTCGGTTTTGTGGTCGCGATGGGCCTCGCGAGCGCGGTCTACGCACTGCTCGCCGCGCGCGGGCAGGGTGCGGCTCGAGTCGCCCGCGCGCCTGCTCCGCTGCGAATCCTGGCCGGCGCGGTGCTGGGCGCGACGATCTTCCTGTCGAACTGGGCCGGCGTTCGAAACCACCAGATCGCGCGCAACCAGACTGCGCCCCCGATCATCGATGCGCTCGAGTCCTACCGGGTGGTGCAAGGCGAGTATCCGGATGGGCTCGAGGACCTGGTCCCGGACCAGCTGTCCGAGGTCCCGAGGCCGCGCATGGGCTGGATCGCGCACGACGACGAGCATTTCACCTACCTGAACTTCGGCGACTCGTACACGCTCGAGTTCCCGAGCATCCTCTGGATCCAGTGCTCCTACAGCCCGCCGTTCTCCGAGAGCTACTTCGACGACGAGGAGGAGCTGGACCTGGAGGAGGCGGAGCCCGACGAGCCGCTCGACGCGGGCGGCGGCGAAGGCGAGTCGGACCTCGAGCTGGGGGGCAGCTGGAGCTGCGACAAAGCGCCCCCGCCGCTCTGGTGAGCGCCTCCTCTGCCGGCCTGGCGATCGGGCTCGCGCCGGGAGCCATCGACTCCAGCGACGCGACCGCGTGGCACGCGCAGATCGTGGAGCAGGCCGTGCAAGCGGAGGCGCTCGGGTTTCACTCGGTCTGGATTCCCGAGAGCCACTTCACGAGCCCCGTCTCGATCCCGTCTCCGCTGCTCCTGCTGGCGGCGATCGCGGCCCGCACGGAGCGGATCCGGCTCGGCACCTCCTCCTATCTGCTCCCGGTCCGGCACCCGGTCCAGGTGGCGGAGGACGTGGCGGTGCTGGATCAGCTCTCGCGGGGACGCGTGATCCTGGGGGTGGGGCGAGGCTTCCGGCGCCCGCTCTTCGAGGTATTCGGCGTGCGGCGCGAGAAGAAGCGCGAGCGCTTCGAGGTCGCCCTGGAGACGATCTTTCGGGTCTGGCGCGGCGAACCGGTCGAGGGAACCGACGTTCGCGTCAGCCCGAGACCCGTGCAGCTTCCCCACCCGCCGGTCTGGGTCGCCGCCTTCGGCCCCAAGGGCCTGGCCCAGGCGGCCGCCCACGGTCTCCCCTACCTCGCGTCGCCCCTGGAGACCCTCACGAGGCTCCGAGAGAACCACCGGCGGCATCGCGAGGCGCTGCCCGGGAGCCTGCGCGATGCGGGGCTGCCGGTGCCCGCGATCCGCACCGTCTTCGTCACCCAGAAGCGCGAGACGGCCTGCCGCGTCCGCGACGCACTCGCCGCACAGGCGGCCGAGATCGCCCGCCAGGTCGGAGACTCCCTGCCCCACGCCGGCTCGGCCGGAGTCGAGGAGTGGGCGCTCGTGGGCGAGCCCCCCGAGGTCGCCGATCGGATCGAGAGCTATCGAGAGGCGATCGGCCTCACGCACCTGATCGCGCGCGTGCAGGTGCCGGGTGCGAGCCAGCCGGAGGTCGAAGCCTCGGCCCACGCCCTGGCCGAGCTCGGGGCCCAGTTCGCGACCGCTCCTCGCTAGCCCACCCGGTGAAGCAGCCGTGCCGCCTGGCGCGTCAGTTGGAGCCGCCGGGATCGACGCGCTGGAGGGCGGCCACGGCGGCGTCCAGGTCCTCTGACCTCACGAGCGACGCGAGCCCCCGAGCCTCTGCGTAGATCTCCTCGAGCTCGCGCAGCGCCGCCGGATCGAGCGGGCCGCCGAAGCTGCGGGCCTGGGTCGCTCGCAGGATGCGCCGGTTCAGGAGGTCGAAGAAGCGCGCGTCGAAGCCGGTCCGCGGATACATCACCGAGGCTCGATCCTCGACGTGGACCGCGCCGAAGAGGTGGCCGATCTCGTGCGCGATCGTCAGCGGCCTCACCTCGTAGTCCGGACGACAGCCGATCGCGATGTGCCTCCCGAGCGGGAGCGCGAGTCCGCGGCGGGAGTCGAGCGCCGAGCTCGACACGGGAACCAGGGCGACCACGAAGCCGCCCGCGGGCGGCTCCAGTGCGAGCAGCTGCTCCAGCGCCGGCTCGAGCGAGCGGACCCCGGCCGGCGGGATCCAGGCGCGGCGTTCGACCTCCAGACACACCCCGGCCTCGCGCTCGAAGATCTGGCTCGCGTCCTCGAGGAGCCGCTGCGCGCGGCCCTCGCCGAAGCCGCAGCCGTCGAGCAGGAGGACCGGGATCTCCCGGAGCCTGCGCTGCGACTCGGGGACGAAGACGCGGTAGAGGTCGCTCGCGGCCTGCTCGTTCGCGGCGGCGAGCGCGTCGAGGGCAGCCCCGCTCAGCGTGCGTCCGGGACTCTGGTGGTTCTGGGTGACGCTCAGATCGACGCGGTCCCCCGTCGCGTCGACCAGCTCGTAGCGGAGCGTCGCGCGACCCTCAGGGTCCGAGTCGCGGCTGCGCAGCCAACCCACGCGCCCGACGTTCAGCACCGAATCCTTGTACTGCACCGCGCCGAGCTGCTCGACCTCTCCGACCAGGACCCAGTCGACGTCTCCGCGCCGTGCGCGCTCGGCGGCGCTCTGGGCGTCGGCATCGACCCAGACGACCTGCGAGAAGGCGCCGCTGCGCGCGAAGGTGGCAGCCGCATCGCGCCGAGCGCCCTCGGCCACGCTCGAGGCAAACGCCGCGTCCCCGGTCCGGTCGGTACCCCGTCGGGAGAGACCCCACCAGTGGAGCTCGATCTCGGGCTCCGCAGCGTCGGAACTCGCGGGCGGCCGCGCATCGGTGAACAGACCGACGCCGAGCACGGGTCGGTCGGAGGGCACGTCCGGCGGAGCCAGGGCGACGAGGTGAGGCTCGATCGTCTCGGCGGGGGGGCGGAGCGCGCACCCCGCCAGCCCGAGCGCCCAGAGGACGACCAGTCGAAAGATCGGCAGCCCTGCGTCAGTCCTGCCCATCGCGGTTCAGCCGAGTGAACATCAGGAAGGCCATCGAGGGGCGTTTCGAGGACTCGCGCATCGCAAACTGGATCCCGTCGAGGCTCCAGCCCTGCGACACGGTGTCGTTGATGAGGCGCTCGAGCTCGTCGTCGGTGACGGTCGACGTCTCGACGACCTTGTACTCCACCTCAGCCACGGACGCGCCTGGCAAAGTCCTTCGCGAAGTAGCTGATGACTCGATCGGCACCGGCGCGCCGGATCGCGACGAGCGACTCCTCGATCACCCGGTCCTCGTCGAGCCAGCCCCGCTCGATCGCGGCGTGGAGCATGCTGTACTCGCCCGAGACCTGGTAGGCGAGGACCGGCACCGGGGAGATCTCGCGGGCAGCGCGGATCACGTCCAGGTAGGGCATCGCGGGCTTCACCATGATCAGGTCGGCCCCCTCGCTCAGGTCGAGCTCGATCTCGAGCAGCGCCTCGCGCCCGTTGGCCGGATCCATCTGGTAGCCGCGCCGGTCGCCCGACTGTGGCGTCGACTCGGCGGCGTCGCGGAACGGGCCGTAGAAGGCGGAGGCGTACTTCGCGGCGTACGACAGGATCGAGGTCTCGTCGAAGCCCTCCGCGTCGAGCGCGCTGCGAATCGCCCCGACGCGGCCGTCCATCATGTCGCTCGGGGCGACGACGTCGCAGCCGGCGCGCGCGAGCTCGACGGAGGTGCGGGCGAGCAGGGGCAGGGTCTCGTCGTTGCGGACCTCGCCCGCCTCGTACACACCGCAGTGTCCGTGGTCCGTGTACTCGCACAGGCAGACGTCGGCAATCACGAGGAGGTCTGGCGTGGCGTCCTTGATGGCCCGCGCCGCCTGCTGGACGACCCCATCCCGAGCGTAGGCGCCCGAGCCGACGGCGTCCTTCTCGTCGGGAATCCCGAAGAGGATGACGCCGCCCAGACCGAGGTCCTGGATCTCCTTCGCCTCGGCGGCAAGGCGGTCCACGGAGTAGCGGTTGACGCGGGGCATCGACTCGACCGGCTGGGTCTGCCCGTGGCCGGCCACACAGAAGAGCGGGTAGATCAGGTCGGCGGGCTCCACGCGGGTCTCACGCGCGAGCCGACGCAGCGCCTCGGTCCGGCGAAGCCGCCGCGGGCGGTGTTCAGGAAAGGCCATGCATCTCCTCCGCAAAGTGGCGCTCCAGGGCGTCGAGAAGATCGTCGCCGCTCTGGCGCTCCGAGACAACCTGTGGCTCCACGGATCGGGCGCGCAGCGCCTCCGCGGTCGTGGGCCCGATGCAGGCGAAGGCCGCGCGCCCGGCCAGCGCGGCCGCCTGCTTCTCCCCGAGCAGCTCGAACAGCGCCTCCACCGCGGAGGGGCTCGCGAGGAGCACCGCGTCGAGCCCCGCCTCGGCGGCCCGTGCGAGCTGCTCGCGCGCCTCGGCCGGCACACCGGTTCGGTAGGCCTCGACCGATGCGACCTCGGCCCCGCGGGCCTCGAGAGCGACGACGAGCGCCTCGCGCGCCCCGGCCGCCCGGGGGAAGAGCACGCGCGCGCCGGCGAGATCCGCGCTCTCGGCCATGCGTTCCGCGAGCAACTCGGGGAGCGACCGGCCCGGCGGCTCCAGCTCCGGCGCCAGGCCCGCGGCCCGGGCGGCGGCCGCGGTCGCGGGTCCGACGCAGGCCACCCGGGGCAGCCGCCGTCCCGCCTCGAGGCGGTCGGCGACGAAGCGGACTGCGTTGCTCGACGTGAAGACCAGCCAGTCGAAGCGCTCGAGGTCGGCGAGGGCACGCTCGAGCGGCGCCGGATCGGCAGGCGGCTCGAATGCGAGCAGGGGCACGAGAACCGGCTCCGCTCCGCGGCGCAGGATGGTCTCCGCCCACTCGGGGCCCTGCGCGGCGGCGCGCGTCACCAGGATCCGCCGACCGAAGAGCGGGCGGCGCTCGTACCACGCGAGCGTCTCGCGAAAGCGCGCGACCTCGCCGATCACGATCGTGGTCGGCGGACCCAGCCCCGCCTCCCGGACCCGGGCCGGGAGCTCTCGGAGCGGAGCGCGGACGACGCGCTGCTGGGGAGTCGTTCCGCTGGCGATGACCGCGGCCGGCGCGTCCGGGTCTCGCCCGCCTTCGATCACGCGCCGCACGATGTCGTCGAGCCAGCGCGTCCCCATCAAGATCACGAGCGTGTCGGCACTTCTCGACAGGCCCTCCCAGTCGATCCTGCGGTCGACCGGCTCCTTTCCCCGGTGCCCGGTCACGACGGCGACCGACGACGAGAGCCGGCGATCCGTGACCGGAATGCCCGCGTAGGCGGGAACCGCGATCGGCGCGGAGACGCCCGGCACGACCTCGAACGGGATGCCCGCCTCGGCCAACGCGCTGGCCTCCTCTCCGCCGCGCCCGAAGACGAACGGATCCCCGCCCTTGAGGCGAACCACGTAGTGACCGACGCGCGCCTTCTCGATCAACAGTGTGGCGATGTCGGACTGCCCGACGCCGAGCGAGCCGTCGGCGCGCTTGCCGACGTCGAACCGCTCGCAGTCGGGAGCCGCGAGGTCCACGATCGCGCCAGGGATCAGGGCGTCGTACAGCAGGACGTCGGCGCGGCGGATCTCCCGGATCGCCCGCACCGTCAGCAGGTCGGGATCGCCCGGACCCGCCCCGACGAGAACGACGCGTCCCGGCTTCACGCCCGAGCGGCGGTCCGAGTCCGCCCGCGCGCAGGGCGTCCGTCGATCGCGCGCCGTCTCCCCGCCTCGCTCAAGGGACCTGCTCGAGCAGCCGACTCGCCCCGCGCTCGAGGAGCTCGCGCCCGAGGCTCATCCCGAGCGTCTCGGGGGCCCGCGTGTCCCCCTCGGCGGATCCCTCGATCCGCTCGCTTCCGTCCGGCGACAGCACGAGCGCCCGGAGTCGCAGGCGCGTGCCGTGCAGCGTGGCGTGAACGCCGATCGGTGTATAGCAGTCGGCACCGAGCTCGAACAGGAACGCGCGCTCGGCGCGGACCTGCGCCGAGACGCCCGGGTCGTTGAGGCGCGAGACGGCCTCCTGCACCTCCGGGTCGTCGATTCGCACCTCGAGAGCCAGCGCGCCCTGCCCACCGGCCGGGAGGTAGCGGTCGGGATCGAGCGGATCGAGAATGCGATCGTCCAGGCCGAGGCGCACGAGTCCGGCCGCGCCGAGCACGATGCCGTCGACCTCCCCCGAGTCGAGCTTGGAGAGGCGCGTCGGCACGTTGCCTCGGATCGGGACGGGCTCGAGCTCCGGGCGCAGGCTGCGCAGCAGCGCGATGCGCCGCAGGCTGCCGGTGCCGACCCGCGCGCCGGCGGGCAGCGACGCATAGCGCCGTCCGGCTCCTCCGATGAATACGTCGCGCGGGTCTTCACGCTCCGGGTAGGCCCCGATCGTGAGCCCCTCGGCCAGCTCGGCCGGGAGGTCCTTGGCGCTGTGTACGGCCAGGTCGACGCCGCCGTCGAGCAGCGCCCGCTCGATGTCCTCGACCCAGAGGCCCTTGCCGCCCTTCTCGGAGATGGGTCCGGTCGCGCGATCGCCGGCGGTCGAGATCTTGACCAGCTCCGACTCGCATCCGAGCGCTCGTAGCAGACGCGCCACGGTCTCTGCCTGGGCGACCGCGAGATCGCTCCCGCGCGTTCCGATCTTGAGCAGTGTCACTCCTCGCTCTCCTCCGTCGGGTTGCCATCGAGGCCGAACAAATCGCGAACCGCCTCGGCGTAGTAGGCTCCCCCGCCCTCTTCGGCCTCGGCGCGGAGTCGCTCCAGCGGGCGGTGCAGCAGCTTGGCGACGATCGACGCCGTGGCCCGCTCGAGGGCGGCCTCGAGCTCACTGGAGCCGCCGCTGGCGCGACGCTGCGCCTCGGCGCGCGCCAGGCTCTCCACCCGCTCGACGAGGTCCTTGATCGTCGGGGTCACGCCGAGGCGTGCTCGCCAGCGCTCGAACTGCTCGACCTCGGCGGCGACGATCGCCTCGGCGGGCGCCACGGAGGCGCGACGCGCCTCCATGCCGCGCTCTGCCACGCCCTCCAGATCGTCGAGGTCATACAGGTAGACGTTCGCCAGGCGGTTCACGTCGGCTGCGACGTTGCGCGGCAGACCCAGGTCGATGATGAGCAGGGGGCGGCCGTGCCGGCCTGGAACGACGCGCTTCAGCTCGGCCGCGGACACGATCGGCTCCACCACCTGGATCGACGCGAGCGCGATGTCCGCCATCTCGAGCTCGTCCGAAAGCCGGTCGAGCGGCGCGGCGACTCCGCCGATCTGAGAGGCGAGGCTCTGCGCACGATCGAGGCTGCGGTTCAGCACCACCACGGAGCTCGCACCCGCATCCTGCAGGCCGTGCAGCGCCGACTCCGCCATCTCTCCCGCACCGATGAGCAGAATGCGCTTGTCCTCGAAGGACTCGAAGACCTCGCTGGCGAGCTGCACTCCGACGCGCGCCACCGAGATCGACGAGCTGCCGAGACCGGTCTGGCTGCGCATGCGCTTGGCCGCCCGGAAGGCGCGCTGGAAGAGCCGCTGAAGGATCGGCCCGATCGAGCGGGCATCCACTGCCGCGCGGTAGGCCTGCTTGACCTGGCCCAGGATCTGAGCCTCGCCCAGCACCATCGAATCCAGGCTCCCCGCGACGCGGATCACGTGCTCCACGGCATCCGACCCGCGGCGCTCGTAGCAGTGCTCGGGTCGCAGGCTGCCGTCACCGATCCCGTCGCGCAGGAACGCTCTCAGGTGTGCGACGCCCGCCTCCGGCTCGGGTGCGATGGCCACCAGCTCGGTGCGGTTGCAGGTCGCGAGGATCACTACCTCTTCGAGGGCCTGGCCGCTCAGCAGCTGCTCCGAATGATCCGCGTAGTCCTCGCCTCGCAGCGTGTGCCGCTCGCGCACCTCGACGGGCGCGGTGTGGTGGGACATGCCGACCAGCACGACGCTCACGAGCCGAGCTCCACGACCTGCGAGCCGAGGTAGGAGAGCGCGAGCACCAGGAAGCCGAACACGAGGAAGCGGGCGGTGCCGCGACCGCGGCGCCCCTGGACGAGGCGCGAGGCGACCGGAACGAAGTAGACGACCCAGGCGATCAGCGAGAGGGTCGCGTGACGGGTCCAGAGCGAGCTTCCCTGCGCCTGAACCCACCCGAAGCCGGTGATGACACCGAGCGTGAGCAGCGGGAAGCCAATCGCCAGCCCGAGGTACCCCAGGCGATCGAGACTCTCGAGCGAGGGAAGCTCGACACCCCGACCGCGCTTGGACTTGAGCGCCCGCTCCTTGAGCAGGTAGCCCAGACCGGCGACGCTGGCGACGGCGAGGGCGCTGAAGCCGGCCGCCGCGAGCAGGATGTGGGCGTGCGGCCAGGCCCCGGTCCCCCCGATCACGACGGGCGTGGGTCCGAAGAGGCGAAGCTGCAGCGCCGCGCCGCCCGTGAAGCAGAAGGCGGCCGCCGCGACCCAGCCCGAGACCGCCTGCGTCCGCGCGAAGCCCAGCGAGAGCAGGTAGGCGCTCGCGGCGAGCCAGCCCATGAGCGAGAGACCGCCGGCGCTGCTCTCGAGCGAGACCGGCGGCACCAGGGTGTGGAACCCGATGAAGCCGATCGCCTGGAAGAGGACGCCCGCACCGAGCAGCCACGGCACCGTCCTGCCGCCGCGAAGCCCGGTCCAGCCGAGAATCGCGGCGGCCAGGTAGCAGAGCGCCGACAGATCGTGGAACCACAGCGTCATCGGCGCATCCGTTCGAGCTGGGCCTGGATCCGCGCCGCGTCCTGAACCTCCTCGAAGAGGCGGTAGGCCCGCTCGTCGAAGAGCACGAAGCGGATCTCCTCGAGACTCGTGCCGGCCTCGAGGTGTCGCTGAGCCTCCTCGAACATGATCTCGGCGCAGCGCTGCAGGGATAGCGCTCCGACGCCGGTGCCCACGGCGGGGAAGGCGATGGAGCGCAGCCCGTGCTCGTGCGCGATCTCCAACGAGCGGCACACGGACGAACGCAGTGACTCCTCGCTCGTGCTCCCGCCGAGCTGCATGCTGGCCGCGTGGATCACGTGCCGCGCCACGAGGTCACCCCCGCCCGTGATCGCCGCCGAGCCAAGCTCGACGGGCCCGATCGCGTCGCACTCGGCCTGGATCGAGGGCCCCCCCTTCGTCCGGATCGCCCCCGCCACACCCGACCCGAGCTTCAGGTCGGAGTTGGCGGCATTGACGATGGCGTCCACCTTCGCCTCGGTAATGTCGCTCACCTCGAGTCGAATTCGATGCATGGCGCTCCTCGGCGACATGGTCGCGACCGCAAGCCCGGGGGGCAACTGGGGCGGGTTCGTCGCACGTCACCCGCCCGAACGGCTCCGCCGTGCCGAGGCCGGTGGGATCGGACGCCCTCTGATAGTATCAGGGAGATGGGGCGGAGAATGCGGGCCATCGGGCTCGTCGCCGCTCTCTCGGTCTCGGGCTGCTCGGAACTGCCTCGCTCCTTTTCTCTCGTGTCCCTCGAGGAGGTCCGCCCGCTCGTCGCCAGAGGGGAGGTCGAGGTCGTCGAGGTCCTGGAACCGGGCCGGGCCGCCCCACGCGTGTATCCCGGGGCCATCCTCTGGTATCCCACGGACGATCGGGCCCGGGCTCCAGAGATCCAGAGCGCCGGCGCGCTGGTCGTGAGCGAGAGCGTCGACGGCGCGTATCGCGCGGCCGCCGCGCTGGCCCGCTCCGATCACGATCCCATCTATGTCTTCATCCCCAGAACCCAAGAGGAGCGACAGGCACTCGTAGCGCTCGCTCGTCGTGAAGAGGAGGCTTCCCGTGGCGAAGATTCTTGAGGTGACCGATGCGACCTTCGGACCCGAGGTGCTCCAGAGCGAGACTCCGGTTCTGGTGGACTTCTGGGCCGAGTGGTGCGCCCCCTGCCGCGCGCTCGCGCCGGTCGTCAAGGAGATCGCCGAGCAGTACGGCGAGCGGCTCGTAGTCGCGAAGCTGGACGTCGACTCGAGCCCCGCGACCGCTGCCAGCTTCAGCGTCCGCTCGATTCCGACGCTCCTCTTCTTCAAGGACGGCAAGGTCGTCGACTCCCTGGTCGGCGCCGCCCCCAAGGCGCAGCTCGATCAGAAGGTGCAGTCGGTCCTCGCCTGACGGCCGGGGTCAGGCGGAGTCGGGGGCCGTGTAGAGGCGCACGGGCCAGCGACGGCGAACGGCTTCGCGGTAGAGCAGCGGGTCGGGGTTGACCACCTGCGGGTGGCCGACGAGGTCGAGCATCGGCAGGTCGGTGATCGAGTCGGTGTAGAAGTAGCTCTTGGCGAGGTCGATGGACTCGCGCTCGATCAGCTGCTGCAGCCAATAGATCTTCCCCTCGCCGTAGCAGATCGGCTCGATCACGCGGCCGGTAACGCGCCCGTCCACCACTTCGAGGTGCGTGTACAGCAGGTGCTTGACGCCGAGGAAGTCGGCCAGTGGGTTCACGACGAACTTCGTCGAGCCCGTCGCGAGCGCGACGACGTGCCCCCGCCGAGTGTGGTCGCGCACGGCCTCGATCGCCTCCGGGTAGACCGTCGGCAGGACCGACTCGCGGAACCACTCGTTCGCCTCCCTCTCGAACTCCTGCTCGCTCCGGCCCGCGAACGTCTGCATCGTCGACTTCACCCAGCTCTCGATGTCGAGCAGGTTGAGCTTGTAGCGCGCGTAGGCGGCCATCTGGCGCAGCATCGTCGCGGTGTCCATCTCGCCGCGCTCGTAGAGCAGCTTGAAGTACAGCGCTCCGGAGTTCTCCGACAGGATCGTCTTGTCGACGTCGAAGAAGGCGCCGATCCGGCGCGGTCGCTCGTCCATCCCCGAAGTGTAGCCCTAGAAGAGGAAGCGCCGCATCGAGATGTTCATCAGCAGGCCGATGCCGAGCCAGCAGGTGACGAGGGCGGAGCCACCGTACGAGAGCAGCGGAAGCGGGACACCGACGACGGGAGCGAGGCCGAGCACCATCGCCACGTTGATCGCAGTCGGCCAGAAGAGCAGTGCGACGACACCGAGCGCGATGTAGGAGCCGAACGGCTCCTTCGACGTGCGCGCGATCGAGAGGCCGCGCAGCAGCACGCCCAGATACAGCAGCAGGATCAGGGCCGCGCCCAGGAAGCCCCACTCCTCGCCCAGCACCGAGAAGACGAAGTCGGTCTGCTGCTCCGGGAGGAAGTCGAGCTGGCTCTGAGGCCCCTGCAGGAAGCCCTTCCCGAAGATGCCCCCGGAGCCGATCGCGATCTGGCTCTGGATCGCGTGGTAGGCCGAGCCGAGCGGGTCCCGCTCCGGGTTCAAGAAGGTGAAGATCCGCTCCTTCTGGTAGTCGCGCAGGTAGAAGAACCACGCGCAGGTCGCCGCCGCGAGTCCGACGCCGCCCAGCCAGACGATGCCGCGCGTCGGTACTCCAGTGAACGGGATGAAGCTCACTGCGATCAGCCCGATCAGCATGGCGGTCCCGAGGTCGGGCTGCTGGAGCACGAGGACAAACGGCAGTCCGACCAGCCCCGCTAGCGGGATCAGGTCGCGCAGCCGCATGTCGGAGCGCTGGGCGTTGCGATCCAGCCAGCGCGCCGCGATCAGCACGGTCGCGAGCTTCGCGAGCTCGGAAGGCTGCAGACGCACCGGCCCGAAGACCAGCCAGCGCTGCGCCCCCTTGATCAGCGGAGCGATGGCGAGCACTGCGACGAGCAGGAGCAGGCAGACCACGAAGATCGGGACGGCGGCGCGCTCGAAGATGCGGTAGTCGGGCAGCACCACCGCGACCATCCCGACCAGCGCCACGCCGAAGAGCGCCATCTGCCGCAGCGCCGTCGGGGGAATGCCCGCCGTCTGCTCCGGCGCAGCCGAGATCAGGTTCAGAATGCCGATCAGGGTGACCGCGAGCGCCATGGCGAAGAGCGGCCATTCGAAGTTCTGGAGCAGTCGCCGGTCAATTCCGGGCATGTCGCTCCCCCTCCGATTCCGTCTCGGCTTCGGTCTCGGTCTCGGCCTCAGCCTCAGCCTCGGCCGCGGCCGCGGCCGCGAGCCAGGCCTCCACCACGCGGCGCGCGACCGGTGCCGCCGCCGAGCCGCCGTGCCCGCCGTGCTCGATGAGCACCGCGACCACGATCCTCGGATCCTGCGCCGGGACGTAGGTCACGAACCAGGCGTGGTCGCGCTCCTTCTCGGGGATCTCCTCCTCCTCGCGCGTGTCGTCGTCGCGCAGCGAGACGACCTGGGCCGTGCCCGTCTTCCCCGCCGCCTCCACTCCGCCGGGCAGGCGACGCATCGCCCAGCCGGTTCCCCGTTCTCCCTGCACGACGTCCCGCAGCGCGCTGCGGACTCGCTCGAGGGTCGCGGACGCGACCGGGACCTCGCCGACCGGCTCGGGAGAGCCGGCCTTCAGGACCTCGCCGTGCGGCGTCTCGACCCGCTCGACGAGGTAGGGCCGCATCAGGCTCCCGCCGTTCGCGACCGCCGCGTAGGTGACCGCGAGCTGGACCGGCGTCCAGAGGTTGAAGCCCTGCCCGATCGCGATGGAGAGCGTCTCCCCCTCGACCCACGGCTCCTGGAAGCGGCGCACCTTCCAGGCGGCCGTCGGGACCAGGCCGGCGTTCTCGTTCCCGAACTCGATGCCGGTCTTGCGGCCGAGACCCAGGGCGCGCGCGTAGTAGGCGAGCCGGTCGACACCGACCCCTCGGCCGACCTGGTAGAAGTAGATGTCGCAGGACTGGACCAGGGCTCTGTGGAGCCTGACCTCGCCGTGCCCGCCACGCTTCCAGCAGCGGTAGCGGCGCCGGCCGAGCCGCATCCAGCCGTTGCAGTCGATCGATGTCTCCGGGGTGATGACCCCCTCTTCCAGCCCGGCGATGGCCGTGACCACCTTGTAGGTCGATCCCGGCGGGTACTGGCCCTGCAGCGCCCGGTTCTGCAGCAGCTTGCGCGGGTCCCCGAGCAGCTGGTCCCACGCCTCGGTGTCGAATCCGGTGGCGAAGTCGTTGGGGTTGAACGCGGGGCGACTGGTCAGCGCCAGCACCTCTCCGGTGCGCGGGTCGAGCGCCACGAGCGCACCGCCGTGTCCCGACTCGTCGATCGCCTCCTCCGCCACGAGCTGGAGACGCCGGTCGAGGGTCAGGACCAGGTTGTTCCCGGGCTGCGACTCGACCGCTCCAAGCTCCTCGAGCTCGCGCCCGTGTGCGTCGACGAGCAGGTGCCGGCCCCCTGCCCGACCGCGCAGCTCACGATCGAAGAGCGCCTCCATGCCAGAGCGGCCGATCACGTCGCCGCGCCGGTAGCCGGCGAAGCGTCGGCTCTCGAGCTGCGCCGGGCTGATCTCTCCCAGCGTGCCGAGCACGTGGGCCGCCGAGTCTCCGTCGAGGTACGAGCGCACCGGCGTGACGCGGGTGAGCACCCCCGGCAGGGCCCAGAGCCGCGACTCCACGCGTGCGAGCGCATCCCGGTCGACGTCGGCAGCGAGGCGCTGTGGCTGGAACTGGGCGCGGCCGCGGACCACCGCGACCCGCTCCGAGACCGGCTCGGCGTCGAAGCCGACCAGGTGGGCCACGCGCTCGACCGTCTCCGAGATCTTCGGGGTCTCGTGGGGCACGAGGAGCACGTCAAAGGCGGGCCGCGAGTCGACCAGGATCGACCCGTTGCGGTCCAGGATCATGCCCCGGGGCGGCTCGACCCGGTGGGTCCGAACGCTGTTCCGCTCGGCCGAGACGCGAAAGCGATCCCCCTGGACCACCTGGAGGTAGAAGAGCCGCGCCGTGAGGACGATCCAGACGAGCAGAACCACGAGGCTCACGAAGACGAGCCTCCGCTCCAGGCGGTCCTCGGCGACGCGAGAGGCCCCGAGCGAGGTCACGTCACGACCTCGAGCCCATCAGCGGGACCGTGCCGTCGGCGTCGGACTCGCCGTCGGCGCGCGTCACCGCGTAGAGCACCGGCAGCGCGACGACGGCGGTCGCGACTGCGGTACCGAGCTGCCGGGCCACGACGTCCAGCCAGCCGAGCGCCGAGGCGGGAGCGAAGAGGCGCATGAGCCCGCCGAGCAGCAGGCCGTCCACGATCGCGTAGACGCCCGCGAACAGCAGCCACGGCAGGGCCGCCCGCAGGAAGAGCGCGCGGTCGACGAGGCGGGTCGCCGCGCAGGCCGTTCCACGCAGCAGCGCGTAGAGACCGGCGGGAGCGCCCGACATCGCGTCGAGAGCGAAGCCGACTCCGAAGGCCAGGATCAGGCTCTCGGTGGCCCGCGCGCGCAGCCCCAGGGCCAGGGCGAACACCAGCAACAGGTCCGGGCGGGCCCAGGCGGGAAGCAGTGCGACGATCAGCTGCTGTGCGAGGAGGAGGAGCAGGGCCAGCGCCAGGAGGCGGAGCCTCGCCATCAGTCCGCCGGGAGGTCGCTCGAGGCCACGTGATCCGCGTCGGGCTCGCTCCACAGGTCGGCGACGCTCGACGCGAACTCGGCCTCGCTCGGCAGCTCTTTGCGGTCCAGCAGCACGAAGACCTCCTCCAGCGTGCCGAAGTCGACCGAAGGCTCGATCTGCGCGCGCTGGAAGAGTCCGTAGGGCTCGCGTTTCGTATCGGCGACGAGCCCCACGATGAGTCCCTTCGGATAGACCGCGTCGAGGCCCGAAGTCACCAGCAGATCGCCGGTGCGGATGTCGCCGTCGCGCAGAACGTACTCGAACTCGCACGCGGCGATCGAGCGTCCCCGCACCGAGCCGCGCGCGCGGGTACGTTGAACGAACGCGTCGACGCGGCTCTGCGGGTCGGTCACGAGCAACACCTTCGACGCGCCCGGCGTCGTGCCCGCGACCAGTCCGACCACCCCCTCGTCGGTGATCACCGGCATGCCGGGACGAATCCCCGAGCTCGCGCCCTGGTCGATCACGATCGAGCGGAACCAGGGCGACACGTCGTGGGCGATCACGTTGGCCGGCACCATCGGAACCTCGCGAGCCGACCGGAAGTCCGCGAGGCGCTGGAAGCGCTCACTCGCGACGATCGCCTCGCGGTACTGGAGGTTCTCCTCGCGCAGCCGCAACAGCTCCTCGCGCAGCCGCTGGTTCTCGTGGCGAACGCCGACCAGCGCCAGGTAGTCGTTCCACAGCGAGCGGGCGGCGGAGACCGGGAGCACGACCATGCGCTCGAGGGGTGCCGTGGCGTCGAGGACGAGACGCGGGGCGATCCCCAGCTCCGCGGGCTCGGGCCGCGAGGCCAGACCGATGATGGAGAATGACGCCAGTACCAGGTACGTCAGCGGATAGCGAAAACGGCGAACTAGCTCGCTCACGAGTCCCAACCGTGGGGGGGATGGGTCTCAGGATCGGATCTGAACATCCCTCAACAGCTCGATTTCGTCGAGGCAACGACCGCAGCCCATGACCACGGCCGTGAAGGGATCCTCGGCCAGCATGATCGGGAGCCCCGTCTCCTCGCGGAGCAAGGTGTCGAGGTTGTCCAGGAGCGCGCCCCCTCCGGTGAGCACGATCCCCTTGTCGGCGATATCCGCCGCAAGCTCGGGTGGTGTACGTTCGAGGGCGATCTTCGCGGCCTCGACGATCGTGTTGACCGGCTCGACCAGCGCCCCGCGAATGTCCTCTGAGCTGATCTCCATGGTCTTCGGGACGCCGGCGACGAGGTCGCGCCCCTTGACCGCCATGGTCCGCGGCTCGTCGCTCGGGTAGGCGGTGCCGATCTCGATCTTGATCAGCTCCGCCGTCCGCTCGCCGATCAGCAGGTTGTACTTGCGCTTGATGTAGTTGAGGATCGCCTCGTCCATCTTGTCGCCGCCCACGCGAACGCTGTTCGCGTAGACGACGCCGGCGAGCGAGATGACGGCGACCTCGGTCGTGCCGCCGCCGATGTCGATGATCATGTTGCCGGAGGGCTCCGTGATCGGCAGGCCGGCGCCGATCGCCGCCGCCATCGGCTCCTCGACCAGGAAGACGTCGCGCGCGCTCGCCGAGATCGCCGACTCGCGCACCGCGCGCTTCTCGACCTCGGTGATGCCCGACGGCACCGAGATCACGATGCGCGGCTTGAGCAGCATGGACCGGTTGTGCGCGCGCTTGATGAAGTAGCGCAGCATGGCCTCGGCGACCTCGAAGTCGGCGATCACGCCTTCCTTGAGCGGGCGCACCGCGCGGATCGAGCCGGGCGTCCGGCCGAGCATGCTCTTCGCCTCCTTGCCGACCGCCCGGACGCGGTTGACCCCGCGGCCGTCCATCTGGACCGCGACCACCGAAGGCTCGCTCGAGACGATGCCGCGCCCCTTGGCGTAGACCAGGGTATTGGCCGTGCCGAGGTCGATTGCCAGGTCGTTCGAGAAGTAGCCGAGCAATCGGTCGAGAACCATGCGGCGCTCCCTCACGGTCGAGCAACAGATGATCGAACCGTCCGCAGTTCCTGGGGAACCGCCGACCGGCTCCCGCGCGCCGATTCTACGGGCGAGCAGCCTCTCCCGCAAGCGGCCGAAGCCCGCAGATTCGCTTGCGTTTCGGATGGTCCGCCCCTAGCTTGCATCGGCCCTCGGCGGGCTTCGCTTGACGGCGGCTCCGCGCACCGGAGCGTCGCGGAGAGACCTCACCCATGGCGGAACTTCGAATCTCAGTCTGGATCCGGAACCTCGCGATCGCCGGTGTCATCCTGGCCTTCGTGGTCCTGTTCGGCCAGCCCTCGGGCGGCCGGCGCGGGTCGGCCGTCGCGAAAGTCGGCAGTGAGCAGGTCTCGCGCGAGGTGTTCGAGTTCTTCCGCGAGCAGAACGAGCAGACGAGCCGGCAGTTCCTGCCGGACAACCTCGACGCCGACACGCTGCGCAACGTGATCGATCGTCAGACGCTCGACGCGCTGCTGCGCCGCTACATCCTCGCACAGCAGGCACAGGCGCTCGGCCTGCGCGTCACCGACGCCGAGGTGGCCGCGGAGATCCGAGCGGACCAGGGATTTCGCGTCGGGGGTGCGGTGGATCAGGATCGCATCGAGCGCTTCGCCAATCAGCTCGGCGGCATGCGCAACTACATGCAGGAGATCCGGCGCGACCTGCTGCTGCGCAAGCTGCAGCGGACCGCGGGATCTCCCCAGCGGGTCCCCCTGGTCGACGCCGAGCGGCGCGCCCGCCGGGACGCGCTGCGGATCCGCCTGCGCTACGCGAGGGCCCGGACCAGCAGCTTCGCCACGAGTGACGAGGTGACCGGGGACGAGGCGCGCGCGCTGGCCGATGCCGAGCCGGAGCGAGTCGCGGAGCTCTACCGCGAGCGCGCCCCGGAGTACCGCATTCCCGAGCAGGTGCGGGCCCGCCACATGCTGTTCCAGGGGGACGACGCCGGCGAGCGCGCGGCGGCCGCGCTGGCCCGCCTGCGCGCCGGGGAGGACTTCGAGGCGCTCGCGCTGGAGCTCTCGGAAGATGCGGCCACGCGCGAAGACGGGGGCGACCTCGGCTTCTTCCCGCGCGGGCGCATGCTGCCGGGTCTGGAGGCGGTTGCGTTCGAGCTGGGCGAAGGGGAGCTCTCGGAGCCGGTCGAGACCGACCGGGGCGTCCACCTGGTGCGCGTCGAGGAGCGCCAGGAAGCCTCGGAGCGGAGCCTCGAGGAGGTTCGCTTCGAGCTCGCACGCGAGCTGCTCGCGAGCGATCGCACTCGCGACGCCGCGGCCGAGGCCGCCGAGACGTTCCTGGAGCGGCTGCAGGAGGGCGCGGCCTACGACGACGAGGCCCGCCTGCTGGGCCTCCAGGTCGACGCGACCCCGCTCATCGGCTGGAGCGATCCCCTGCCGCCGGAGCTCGCCAGCCACCCCGGCCTGCGCGGAGCCGTCTTCGGGCTGACGCGCGAGGCGCGCGTCCTGGATCGCGTGCTGGCCTCGGGCGACAGCTTCGACGTGGTCTGGCTGGTGGACCGCGAGGAGCCGAGCGAGGACGAGATCGCGAGCCAGGCGCTCCTGCTCCAGGAGCAGCTGGAGCGCGAGGCGCGCGGGCGCCTGCTCGGCCTCTGGTACCGGAGACTCAGCGAGGAGCTACAGCGGAGCGGCGACCTCGAGGTCTACGACCTCTACTCCACCGGCTAGGGGACGGCCGGCTCGCAGGCGTTGACGATCCCGCTGCTGTCGCCGGCGACGGCCTTGCGGACCATCGCGAAGTCCGCGAGCGAGCAGGCACCGTCGGCCGTCACGTCGCACTTGGCGGCGACGAAGCTCGGCGACGGAGGAACCGTCCCGCCCGACGCCACCCACTGCCGGATCTGGGAGAAGTCGAGCAGCGTGATGGTCCCGTTGTCGCTCACGTCGCCGCACTGGCAGACGTCGCCTCGGCCGTCGGGTCCCTCGCCGGGGGTGCTTCCGGCATCGGCCTGGTCGGCGTTCTGCTCGAACGGGCAGTTGTCGTCGCAGCCCG
>CAZLBF010000172.1:0-3328 GCA_964557495.1 uncultured Myxococcales bacterium
GTCCTCCGCCGGACACCCACTACTCCCCGACACACGCCTCCCGGTTCCGAACGAACCGTTCCGCGGGACGCGAGTGTCCGTCGGAGGACCGCAGGACGCCCGGACGAGTCGTGCAAGTGCCGCGGTAGCGGCGCGCGCAGCGAGCCAACGGCGAGCGAAGCCCGGAAGGCGGGCTCCGCCCGCCGATACCCGGCCGGGACGCGGTCTGCAGAGGGTGCGACGGGCGCTTAGTCTGCGCAGAACGGTCCTGTGCGCAGCGCGGTGAATTCGAGTCTCAAAGTAGTGGGCGACCGGCGCACCCTCTGCAGATCGCCTCATCTGGCCGAGGCGTAGCAGTTGGGGCGGGCCTAGTGGGCCGTGCTCGGCTCAGCTCCTGAGGTCTTCGAGGTCAGGGAAGGCGGCGGGGGCGATGCCCATGGCGTGGATGCCCTTGTCGACGTAGACGACGCTCCCCGTGATGCCCGTGGCGAGGGGGCTCGCCAGGAACGCGGCGGTTGCCCCCACCTCGCCCGCGTGGATCGCCTCCGGGAGCGGCGAGTTGTTGCGCCCGTAGTCGATCAGCAGGTTGACGAAGCCGACCGCGGACGCCGCCCGGGACGCCAGCGCGCCCGCCGAGATGCAGTTCACGCGGACGCCGTACTCGCGTCCCGCCTCCCAGGACAGCAGCCGCGTGTCCGACTCGAGCGCCGCCTTGGCCGACGACATGCCGCCGCCGTAGCCCGGGACGGCGCGCTCCGACGCCATGTAGGAGAGCGAAAGGAACGACCCGCCCTCGCGCAGGATCGGCGCGAAGCGCTGGACCATCGACACGAACGAGTAGCTGCTCGCGCTGATCGCCCCGAGGTAGCCCCGGCGGCTCGTCCGGAGCAGCGGGTTTCGCACCTCCGGGCCGTTGGCCAGGCTGTGGATCACGATGTCGAGCGGACGCTCGCCGAAGTCGGCCACGAACTGGTCGGCGACGCCCTGCACCGTGAAGTCGGGGAGCGCCTTGTAGCGTCGACTCTCGCGCACCTCGGCCGGAACCTCGTCGAGCAGGTCGTGCTCGGCATCGAAGGCATAGATGCGCTCGAACTCCAGCTCACCCCCGCCCGCGAGGCGCATCGACTCCTTCATCCGTCCGCTGTCGAGCAGCTTCGTGAACACGCCCAGGGCGGGCGGCCAGGTTCCGACACAGACCGACGCGCCCGCTTCCGCTAGCTTCTTCGCGATCGCGAATCCGAACCCGCCGTCGTCGGCCACCCCTGCGACGAATGCGCGCTTTCCCCCGAGGTCGATTCCGAGCATGGGCGTAGTGGAGCACGCTAACCGGGAGCACGCAAGAGCGGTGGCCGAACGCACCGCGCTGCGACTCGCGGAGATCGATGGCGTCGTCGGCGTCGCGCTCGGTGGATCGCACGCGACCGGTCGCGCGACGGACGACTCCGACGTCGATCTGGGGATCTACTACCGAACCGGGGCGCCGCCGCCGCGCGCCGCGTTGAACGCGCTCGCGCGCGACCTCGACGACGCGCATCGCGACGACCTCGTCACGCGCCCCGGGGCGTGGGGTCCGTGGGTTAACGGCGGCGCCTGGACCGTCGTCGAGGGGATACCGGTCGACTGGCTGCTGCGGAACCTGGAAGCCGTCGAGTCCGCGATCAGCGCCGCCTGTGCGGGTCGCTTCACGCGCGGGTACAGCCTCGGTCATCCCCACGGCTTTCACAGCACGATCTACCTGGCGGAGGTCGACGCGTGCGTGCCGCTCGCGGATCCCGAAGGGGCGATCGCCGCGCTCAAGGGCCGGACCCGCCCCTACCCGGCGGCCCTCAAGCGAGAGCTGATCGCGCACTTCCTCCTCGAGGCGGAGTTCTCGTGCGGGATCGCCCGGAAGCCCGCCGACCGTGGCGACGTGGCCTACGTGCACGGCGCGCTCTATCGAGCGGTGGCCTGCCTGACCCAGGTGCTCTTCGCCTTGAACGAGTGCTACTGCATGAACGAGAAGGGCGCCGTCGCGGTCGCGGCCTCCCTTCCGCTCGCGCCCGAGCGCTTCGACCGCAAGGTGGCACGTCTCTTCGACGGGAGTCGAGCGCCGGATCGGGCCGCTGCACTGGTCGAGGAGGTGAGGGCGCTCGTTCCGTAGTACACTGCGGCCCCGCTCGCGAGGAGGTGCCGATGTCCAGGCGCGACCAGATCCGACTGACCGATGACGAGATCCGCAAGTTCGTCGCCGAGAGCCACACCATCATCCTCTGTACGAGCAGTCCCAACGGCTTTCCGCACGCGATGCCCATGTGGTTCAGGGTCGACGACGAGGGGACGATCCGCATCACGACCTACTCCAAGAGCCAGAAGGTCCGGAACATCGAGCGCGACCCGCGCGTCACCCTGCTCGTGGAATCCGGCGAGGCCTACGAAGAGCTCAAGGGTGCGGTGCTCTACGGACATGCCGAGCTGATCCGCGACCCGGAGCGCGTGATCGACACGCTCATCGAGGCGAACAAGCTCGGCGACCGCGCCGATCCCAAGGTCCGCGACATGATGCGCAGCAACGCGTCCAAGCGCGTCCTGATCGAGATCAAGCCGGAGAAGGTCGTCTCCTGGGACCACTCCAAGCTGGGCGGCGTCTACTGAGCCCGACCCCGGCGCGGGGCCATCGGCGGTTTCTGCTGTGGGACCACGACGGCGTGCTCGTGGACACGGAGCGCTGGTACTTCGCGGCGACGCGGGACGCGCTGGTCCCGCTGAACGTGGAGCTGTCCGAGCCGCGTTATCTCGAGCTGATGGCCCCCGGCCGCTCGTGCTGGGATCTCGCGCGCGAGCAGGGCGTGCCTGCGGCGCGCATCGAGGTGCAGCGCGCCGAGCGCGACGCGCACTACCGGGAGCTGCTCCAGACCGAGCCCATCGAGGTGGCGGGAGTTCGCGAGGTGCTCGCCGAGCTCGCCCCCGAGCATCGCATGGCGGTCATCACGACCTCCCGGCGGCGGGACTTCGATCTCATTCACGCCGGGCGAGATCTGCTCGCGCACTTCGAGTTCGTCCTGACCATCGAGGACTACGCGCGCGCCAAGCCGCAGCCGGATCCCTACCTGGCGGGCCTCGCCCGCTTCGGTGCACCCGTCTCGGACGCACTCGCACTCGAGGACTCGGCGCGCGGACTGGCCTCGGCGCGCGCGGCGGGACTCGACTGCCTCGTCATCCGAAGTGCGTTCACCGCCTCGCAGGACTTCAGCGCGGCCTGGCGGGTCGCCGACTCGGTGCTCCAGGTGCCGGAGTTGCTCGCCAGCCGCTGACGGGCGTATCGTCGACCCGTGCGCAGCGGCGCCGGGGGGAGCCGCTCGCTGGCGAAGGA
>CAZLBF010000173.1:0-3466 GCA_964557495.1 uncultured Myxococcales bacterium
GCTCGCGCTCGCTGTCGCGCTCTGCGCCACTCTGGCCCCAGCGTCGGTCGCCCTGGCGACGTCGTTCACGCTCGACGACAACCCGGCGGCTCCGCTCGCTAGCGCTCTCGGGCCGATTCCCGGCTTCGGGGCCGAGGATCCGTTCGGCCTGGTCGGGCCCGCCCTCGCCCCCTCGCCTTCGGTGGGAACTGGCGGAGGAGACGACGGCTCGATACTGGCGCCCGGACCGGTCTTGCAGAACATCGGACCGGCTGGTTCCTACATCGACTCGCTCTCCACCAACCACTCGAGCAACGGACTGCCGATCCGGATCTCCTTCAGCGTCGACCGCGTCTCGCTCGGTACCGCGGCTAGCGCCGTTGCGGCGCGCGCGGCCGCGTTCCAGCAGCCCTCCGACATCTACACCACCACGGATCTGTACGTGGATCCCAGCAGCTTCGCCGGCACCCTGGGCGCGAGCCCCTATGCGGGGGTCCTGGCCGCGCCGCTCGGCGGAGCGGCCTCGAATACGCTGACCGTGAACGGCGTGGCCGGACTGGGCCTGATCGCGCCGGCCGCGCCGATCGTCGCGGGCAGCCACGACAACGTGGACGGCTTCGACTTCAACTTCGTCGACGTTGCGCCTGCCGACGGTCTCTTCGACCTCGACTCCTACTTCACGGTCAATCCCGACGATGCGGTCGGGCTCGGCTTCTCCTCCGCCGACATCTTCGATGTCGCGGCCGGAGCGGCCAGCAATCCGCTCGTCGCCTACGCGCTCGCCGGCGGCATGGGGCTGGACAGCTCGGGCGCGGGCACCGACTCGATCGATGCCCTGGTCGTATTCGACAACAACCTGATCGGGGGCGGGGGCTTCGGCGGACCGGGCGCCGAGCCGGGCATCGACTACGCCCTGTTCAGCCTGTCCCCGGGCTCCGCCTCGCTCGGCGCTCTCGGGCTCTCCGCCTCCGATGTGTTCTTCACCGACTTCTCCGGGGCGTTCGCCCTGTACGCGGGCTCCGCCAGCGTCGGGCTGGTGCCACTGGCGGGGGCGGTGCCGTTCGGGGGCGACGACAACATCGACGCGCTCGAGCTCGAGCAGGTCCCCGAGCCGTCGACGCAGCTGCTGCTCGGTGCCGGGCTCGCGATCCTGACGGCGCTGCGGCGCCGCAGGTCGGCGCGCTAGACGCGCTCCGGCACTCGGGCCGCGCCGCCTCGCGCGGGTCGAGCCTGTAACCTCGCGCCTGCGGTGTGCGTATGGGGCACAGATGAAGCTCGCCACCGCCCTGCTGATCGGTCTGGCTCTCGCGACGACGTCACTCGCCGAGCGCGGCGTCGCCGTGGGAGAGAAGGCGCCGGAGTTCGAGCTCCGGGACTCGAGCGGCAAGCTGCACGCGCTCGCCGACCTGCTGGGAGACGAGATCCTGGCCGTGCTGTTCTTCCGCTCCGCCGACTGGTGACCGTACTGCAAGAAGCAGCTCGTGCAGCTGCAAGAGAGCCTGGGCGATCTCGAGCGAGCCGGCATCCGGCTCGTCGCGATCAGCTACGACTCCGAGGAGACCCTGCGGGAGTTCGCGGAGGGGCACGGCATCGGCTACCTGCTGCTCTCCGATCCGGGCGGCCGGACCATCGACGCCTGGGGAATCCGGAACGAGGCGGCGACGGGCCGAACGCGCGGCATCCCGCACCCCGGCTTCTTCCTCGTGGACGGAAGCGGGACGGTGCGCGCCAAGCTGTTTCGCGACGGCTACAAGACGCGGCCCGCGCCCGAGGAGATCATCGACGCCGCGAAGCCGCTTCGCTGAGCGATCCGCGTCCGCCCGATTGCGCTTGACTCCCGACCGGACTTCCTGGGAGCTTCCGGCAAGATCGTCAGGCGGAGAGAGGAAAGGCGTGGCGGAGCCGATCGAGCTCGTGGTCAACGGCCGCAGCTATCGCGTACGAGCGGATCCCGACACTCCACTGCTCTACGTGCTGCGCAACGACCTCGGCCTCAAGGCGGCCAAGTTCGGCTGCGGGCTCGAACAGTGCGGCGCGTGCAAGGTGCTGGTCGGCGGCGAGCCGGTGCTCTCGTGCAGGCTGCCGCTCGACGCCCTCTGGGGTCGCGAGGTGACGACCCTCGAGGGCCTGGGTACCCCCGAACAGCTGCATCCGCTCCAGCAGGCGTTCCTCGACGAGCGGGCCGCCCAGTGCGGCTTCTGCACCGCGGGCCTGATCGTCGGCGCGAAGGCCCTGCTGGACTGGAACCCCGATCCGACCGATCGCGAGATCCGCGACGAGCTTCAGGTCCACCTGTGCCGCTGCGGCGCGCACAGCCGGATCCTCCGGGCCATCAAGCGCGCCGCGGCCGCGCTGCGGGGGTGACGATGTCCGACGCGGAGCTCTCGCCGAGCCTGCTCCGGAACCCGGAGCTCGACACCTGGATCCGCATCCACGCCGACGGCACGGTCACGCTGCGCACCGGCAAGGTGGAGATCGGCCAGGGGATCAAGACCGCGATCGCGATGATCGGGGCCGAGGAGCTCGACGTCTCGATCGATCGCATCCGGGTCCGGACCGCCGACACGGCGAGCTCTCCGAACGAGCTCTACACCGCCGGAAGCACCTCGATCGAGGAGAGCGGCGAGGCCGTGCGCCGCGCGGCCGCCGACGCGCGGAGCCATCTGCTCGAGCGGGCCGCCGAGACGCTCGGCGTACACGTGGACCGCCTCGAGGTCTCCGACGGGACCGTGCGCTGCCGCGAGACGGGGAGCCAGGTCACCTACTGGGAGCTCTGGGGAGACCGCGACTTCGGCTGCGCGGTGACGGGCCGCGCCACTCCCAAGCGCCCCGAGCGCTACGCGCTCGTGGGGACGACCGCCCCTCGCCTCGACCTTCCCGACAAGGTGACCGGTGCGCCGTGCTTCGTGCACGACCTGGAGCGCCCGGGCATGGTCCACGGCCGCGTGGTGCGCCCGCCGAGCTACGGCGCGCAACTGCTCGCCCTCGACGACGGCGAGGTGCGCGGCATGCCGGGCGTGCTCGAGGTCGTGAGGGACGGACGCTTCATCGGGGTCCTCGCCGAGCGGGAGGAGCAGGCGGTGAAGGCGATGCGGAGGCTCGCAGCCCTCGCCGAGTGGAGCGAGACGCCGGAGCTTCCCCCGATGGAGGAGATTCACTCGCGTCTCCAGAGCGGCGCTTCGCAGAGCTTCCGCGTCGTCGACGGGATTCCGAAAGAGGGCGAGGTCGAGCCGTTCCGCCCCCCCGAGGGGCGGCTCGTCGAGGCCACCTACCGGCGACCCTTCCAGATGCACGCCTCGCTGGGTCCGTCCGCCGCCCTGGCCGAGCTCTCCGAGGGGGCCCTGACCGTCTGGACCCACAGCCAGGGTGCCTCGGTGCTGCGCCTGTCGCTGGCGCAGGCCCTGGGGATGGAGGCGGAGCGCGTGCGCGTGATTCACGCCGAGGGGGCCGGCTGCTACGGCCACAACGGCGCGGACGATGCGGCCCT
>CAZLBF010000174.1:0-11016 GCA_964557495.1 uncultured Myxococcales bacterium
CCGAGACCGTCGATGTCGAGTGCCGCGCGGCTCGCGAAATAGCACAGCCGCTCCTTCACCTGTGCCGGGCAGGACAGGTTCGGGCAGCGCAGCGCGACCTCTCCCTCGAGGCGGCGCGTCTTCGAGCCGCACGCGGGACAGCTCGGGGGCAGTCGATACTTTCGCGTGCGGCCGGGGCGCCGCTCCCGGATCACCTTCACGATGCGCGGGATCACGTCGCCCGCCCGCTCGACCAGCACCGTGTCGCCGCTGCGGACGTCGAGCTTGTCGACCTCGTCCTGATTGAAGAGCGAGGCGTGCGAGACGGTCACGCCGCCGAGCGGCACGGGTTCCAGCTCTGCAACCGGCGTCAAGGTTCCGGTGCGTCCCACGTAGGCGCGGATCTCGAGCACCCGCGTGGTCTCCTGGCGCGGCGGGAACTTGAAGGCCACCGCCCAGCGCGGAGAGCGACCCAGCTCACCGAGCTGCTGCCGCAGCGCGAGGTCGTCGAGCTTGATCACGGTTCCGTCGACCTCGTAGGGGAGCGAGTCGCGCTCTGCCTCGAGCGTCCGGTGGAACTCGATGGCCCCCTCGGTCCCGACCGAACGGGCCAGCCGGGCGTTGGTCTTGAGCCCGAGTGCGCGGAGTCGCTCGACGAGCTCCCCGTGCGAGCGCGCGTCCAGGGCCTCCTCGCCGCGGCCGACGCCGTACACGAAGATGTCGAGCGGCCGCTCGGCGGCCAGGCGCGGGTCGAGCTGCCGCAGGGTGCCCGCCGTCGCGTTCCGGGGATTCGCGAAGGGCTCCAGGCCCTGCTCGAGCCGTCGCTGGTTCAGTGTGCGGAAGCCCTCGATCCCCATGAACACCTCGCCCCGCACGTCGAGGATCTCCGGTGCGCCCGGCTGCAGGCGCATGGGGATCGAGCGCACGGTGCGCAGGTTGTGCGTGACGTCCTCGCCGACGCGACCGTCCCCCCGCGTCGACCCCACCTCGAGCTGGCCGGCGACGTACGTGAGCTCCACCGCCACCCCGTCGTATTTGGGCTCCGCCGTGTAGCAGACCGGCTCCTCGGTTCCGAGCAGACGCCGGACCCTGGCGTCGAACGCCGTCGCCTCCTCGAGCGTCGCCACGTTGTCCAGGGAGAGCATCGGAACGGGGTGCTCGACCTGCGCGAGGCCCTCGACCGGCGGCCCTCCCACGCGCTGCGTCGGCGAGTCCGGGACCACCCACTCGGGGTGCTCCGCCTCGATCTCGCGAAGCTCGCGAAACAGGCGGTCGTACTCGGCATCGGAGATGCTGGGGTCGTCGAGCACGTGGTAGCGGTGGTCGTGAGCCCGGACGGCCCCCCTCAGCTCCTCCAACCGCCGTCGCTTCTCCTCCATGAGCCCCGGAGGTTAACCGTTCGAGCTGCCTCTCGGCGAGGCTCCGGAGGCCGGCCTAGACATCTGCGGTGGGAAAAGAAGGTATGCTTTTGGGTAAGTGAACGGAGCCGAATCCCCGATAGAGATGACCATGGACCCACTCGAGCGGCCGGAGACCCCGGCTCTGAGACCCGTGAGCCTGGAGCGGCTCCTCGACGCCCTCGAGCACGGGGTCTTCGTGGTGGAGAAGGGCTTCATCTCGGCCGCCAACGCGGCGATGGCCCGCATCTCGCGGCACGCCAAGCCCGACCTGGTCGGGAGGCGGCTCTCCGAGCTCCTGGCCGATCCCGATGGTCGGCCGCTCTCCGATCCTCGCGCGCCCGATGCCGTTCGCATCCGCGACGCGCGCGGGGATCTGGTGCCGGTGTCGCTGCGGGCCGTCACGGACTCGCTTCACGTCGTCATCGACCGCTCGCGCGAGAGCCGGCTCGAGCGCGAGGTCTGGCGCCTGACCGAGCAGCTTCAAGGCTCGGGGAGAGATCCCGGGGCGGGAGACGTGCCGCGCGACGAGTACTTCGGGATGATCGAGCACGAGATCCGCACGGCGACGACGGTGATTCGCGGCTACAGCCGCATGCTGCTCGACGAGCGCGTCGGAACGCTGACGGAGAGCCAGAGCGGCTTCCTGCGCGAGGTGCGGCGGGCGAGCGAGCGCATCTCGTCGCTGCTCGACAACCTGCTCGAGATGGCGTCGCTCGAGTGCCCCGCCGGGCTGCGGGTGAGCCGCCGTCCCGTCGCGCTGCACGGCATCGTGCGGGCCGCCGTGGACGGGGCGCGCCCGCTTCTCGAGGACCGCGGGATAGGCATCGAGCTGGACCTGCGCGCGGAGCCGGACAGCGCCTGTGCGGACGCCGCGCGCCTGGAGCAGGTGCTGCTGAACCTGCTCTCGAACGCCGCGAAGTTCGCCCCGGCCGAGAGCCTGGTCCGGGTGGAGACCCGGGTCGTGGAGTGCGACTCGGGAGCGGCGATCGAGGTCTCGGTCTGCGACGAGGGCTCGGGCGTCGGCGAGGAGGAGGCCGAGGAGGTCTTCGCTCCGTTCGTGCGCGGCCGCGCGGCGAGCTCTGGCTGCGGCGGCGGGGTGGGTCTGGGACTCGCCCTGTGCCGCAGGATCCTCGAGGCGCACGGAGGCTCCATCGAGACCCTGCCGGGTGAGCCGGGAGGGGTCTTCCGCGTGACGATTCCGCTAGATCGTTGAGGAGAGGAAACGTGTCGACCCGTACCCACAAGCCCCGCAACAGCTCGCCGAGCCGCCCGCAGGTGCTCGCCGTCGACGACGCGGAAGGCATCCGCACCTACCTGAAGAACCTGCTCGGGCTGCGGGGGTACGACGTGCTCCTGGCCGAGGACGGAGCCGAGGCGCTCCAGCTGCTGGGCCAGGGGGCGGCGCCGCAGGTGATCCTGCTCGACGTGATGATGCCGGGCATGGACGGGCTCGAGACGCTCGAGAAGATCAAGGAGCAGCGACCCCAGATCCCCGTGATCATGCTGTCGGTCGTCGGAAAGGCACAGACGATCGTCGAGGCGATGAACCTCGGCGCGGCGGACTACCTGAACAAGCCGTTCGAGGAGGAAGAGCTCGAGCTCGCGATCCAGAACGTGCTCGAGCACGAGAGTCTGAAGGACGAGAACCAGGAGCTTCGCGAGCGGCTGCGCGTGCACGAAGAGCAGGACCTCGAGAGCTACCTGTGGGCGTCGGAGAAGATGATCCGGCTCAAGGAGCTGATCGAGCAGGTCGCCGACGCCGACGTGACCGTGCTGATCCACGGCGAGAGCGGCTCCGGCAAGGAGGTCGTCGCGCGCACCGTGCACGAGCTCTCGACGCGCAGCACGGCTCCGTTCGTCAAGGTCAACTGCGCCGCGCTTCCGGAAGAGCTGCTGGAGAGCGAGCTGTTCGGCTACGAGCGGGGTGCGTTCACGGGGGCGTCGGGACGCAAGTCCGGGAAGTTCGAGCTCGCGAACACGGGCTCGATCTTCATGGACGAGATCGCCGAGATGAGCCCTCCGCTGCAGGCGAAGCTGCTGCAGGTCCTGCAGGACGGCGAGTTCTGTCCCCTGGGGGGCCAGCACGACGTACGCGTCGACGTGCGCGTGATCGCCGCGACGAACCGGAACCTCGAGGACATGGTCGGCAAGGGCGGGTTTCGCGAGGACCTGTACTACCGGCTGAACGTGGTCAACATCTGGGTCCCGCCGCTCCGCGAGCGTCGCGAGGAGATCCCGGTGCTGATCGACCACTTCCTGCGCCGCTTCAGCCACAAGTACAACCGCAGCTTCGATGCGATCTCGGATCGGCTCATGCAGGGCCTGCTCGACTACGAGTGGCCCGGCAACGTGCGCGAGCTCGAGAACATGATCAAGCGCGTCGTGGTGCTGCAGAGCGAGGACATGATCGCGCAGGAGATCTTCGCGCCGCCCCGGAGCGCCTCTCCGCCCACGAGCGAGGTCGACGCGATCGTCGCGGACCTCGAAGAGGGGGACGGCACGCTCTCGCTCCGCGACATCGGCCGGCGCGCCGCGCGCGACGCCGCGCGCGAGGCGCTGAAGCGCGTCCTCTACCAGACGAACTGGAACCGCAAGAAGGCCGCCAAGATCCTCGAGGTGAGCTACAAGACGCTGCTCCAGAAGATCAAGGACTGCGGCCTGGCCGACTCCTAGGAGTCGGCCAGGGAACGGCCTGGATCGGCGCGCCGGGGCTCGCTGCGCCCCGGCCCCCCTCCCTGAGCTCGCGCCGGGCGCTCCAGGCCGCCTTGGGACGCCCCAGGGCGCCCTGGAGCTGTGGACTCGGGTCGCCCAAGCCTCCCGAATTGGGCAAAGTTTCCGGACTGCGGAGACCTGTTTCACGTTATATGTAGTGCTGTACACACGACCCCCCCAACGCGGCGCTTCGGGCCGCTCCGGCTTTGGCACGGTTGTGGCATAAGCGCGCCTAGGAGCGCTCGGCCCCCGAGCCGGGCGTGCTGTGACCGGAAACTGGAGACGATTGCATGCCAGCCCCAGGCAGGGACAGCCGCCGAGACAGCCGCGCAGAGGCGGGGCTCCGACTCTCGGACGTGGCCCGGATCTTCCAGCGGCGCTTCGCGTGGCTGGTGGTGCCGAGCGTGGTCGGCGTCGTCGTGGCGGCGATCGTGGCCCTGGCCCTGCCCCCGGTCTACACGGCCTCGACCACGATCCTGATCGAGCCTCCCGGCATCCCCGATCGGCTCGTCGAGACCACCGTCGTTCAGGACAAGGAGGCCCGCTTCCACAACATCCGGCTCCGGATCCTCTCGCGCGACAACCTCTCCGCGGTAATCGACGACCTCGAGCTCTTTCCCGGGTCGGAGGGAACGCCGCGCGAGGAGCTGGTGGAGCTGATGCGGGAGCGAACCGCCATCCAGCCGATCCTTCCCGAGGTGCTCGACCCGCGGAAGGGGCTCGAGATCAACTCGCTCCGTATCGCCTACAGCGGCGACGACCCGGGTCTGGCCGCCGAGGTGGCGAACCGGCTCGCACGCGATTTCATCCGCCGGAATCTCAGCGAGCGCGCCGCCGACGCCGAGGGCACGAGCGAGTTCATCGAGGCCGAGCTCAACCGCGAGGAGGCCAGGATCTCGCAGATCGCGCGCGCCATCCAGGACTACAAGGAGGAGCACCTCGGGTCGCTCCCCGAGCAGCTCGAGACGAGTCGCCGCTCTCTCGAGCGGCTGTTCGTGGAGCTCAACGAGAAGAAGACCGAGCTCGAGTTTGCCCGCAACCAGTCCAACATGGTGCGCAAGCAGCTCAACGAGCTGGCCAAGCAGGGCGGTGCCCCGGACTCCTCTCCCACCGAGCGCAGGGCCGAGCTCGAGCTCCGGCTGAGCGTCATGCGCGCGAACGGCCTCACCGATCGGCACCCGGACATTCGCGTCGCCAAGACGGAGCTCGCCGCCCTGAAGGCGCAGCTCGAGGCGGCCGCACAGCAGGAGCCGGAGGAGGAGGTCGAGCTTGCTCCCTCCACGCCCTACGAGGCGCGGATGCTCGAGGAGCTTCGCAACTACGAGGTGAACCTGACCGTGCGAGGGCAGGAGGTCGAGCGGCTGCGGGAGGAGATCGACAAGTACGAGGCCCGCATCGAGAACACGCCGCGCGTTGCCGCTGGGCTCACGGTCCTCGAAGACCGGCACAACATGATCTCGGACGCGATCGAGCAGCTTCAGTTCAAGGCGAACCGCGCCGGCATCGCCCGCTCGATGGAGACGAAGCAGAAGGGCGAGAAGTTCCGCGTGATCGAGTCGGCCCAGGCGCCGGAGGCGCCCGAGAGCCCGAACCGGCCGCTCATCTTCGCGATCGGCGCGATCCTGGGCATCTTCAGCGGCGTCGCGCTGGTGGTCGTCCGCGAGGTGACCGATCGGCGGCTGTACACGCTCGAGGATCTGAGCGCGGCCGTCCAGCTGCCGGTGCTCGCGTCGGTCTCGCGCATCCGGCTGCCGGCCGAGATTGCCGAGGCGCGCGCGCGAGTGCGGCGCATCGGCGTGGCGTCTGCCGTCGGTGTGATGCTGCTCGTCGGGAGCGCGGCGATCTTTTACCTGGTGCGCTCGGGCGACTCGCCGGCTCTGCCCACGGTGCCCTCTGCTCCCGCGATCGAGGAGCCCGGAGGCGGCGATGTATAACGCGTTCTTCGGCTTCGACCTGGACCCCTTCCGGGTGAACCCGGACCCGCGGTTCCTGTACTTCTCGGAGAGCCACCGCGAGGCCCTGGCGACGCTTGTCTACGCGGTACAGGAGCGCAAGGGATTCATCGTGCTGACGGGGGAGGTCGGCACCGGGAAGACCACCGTCCTGAACGCCATGCTCCAGAAGGTCGGCTCCGAGGTGCAGACGGCCTACCTGTTCAACACGAAGCTCTCGGTCCAGGACTTCTTCTCGTACCTGTTCGACGAGCTCGAGATCGAGCGCATGGAGCCGTACACCAAGAGTGAGGCGCTGCATCGACTCAATCACCACCTGATCGATCGACTGCGCAAGGGACACCAGACGCTGCTGATCATCGACGAGGCCCAGAACCTGTCGAACGAGCTCCTGGAGGAGATCCGGATGCTCTCGAATCTGGAGACGCCGCAGTCCAAGCTGCTCCAGATCGTCCTGGTCGGTCAACCGGAGCTCGACGCGAAGCTCTCCAAGCCCGAGCTGCGACAGCTCCGCCAGCGCGTCGAGCTGCGCCATTCCATCCGCGCGCTCGGTCCGCAGGAGACGGCGGCCTACGTGCGCGAACGATTGCTGATCGCCGGGCACGACACCGGCGAGGTGTTCACGCCGGCGGCGCTGAAGGCCGTCCACGCGCGCTCCTCCGGCATTCCCAGGATCATCAACGTGCTGTGCGACAATGCGCTGCTGATCGCCTTCGGGCAGCAAGCCCTGCGCATTGCGGCTGCCATGGTCGACGAGGCGGCGCGCGATCTGGGGCTCGACAGCCCGATCGTGACGTCGGCTTCGCAGCCGGCCCGGCCGGCGCGGCCGGCGCAGCGAACGGGTCTGCTGAGGCGCATCTGGTCGCGCGGTCGAGCCGCGGCCGAGCTCGGGCTGTAGTACTAGGAGGCTCTGCGTTCATGGGGAAGATCCACGAGGCGCTCCAGCGAGCGGAGGAGCAGCGGTCGAGGCTGGGTGCACCCGCGGGCGGACCGACCTCACCCAAGGAGATCCTCGACCGGCCCTCCGAGCCGCAGGCGCGCCGCAGCGGTAAGCGCAAGTCCCGCGCGCGCGAGCTTCGGGCCGGGCGGCGCGCGCGCCTGGTGCTCAACGATTCCGACTCGCCGATCAGCGAGCAGTACCGCAGCCTGCGGGCGCGCATCCAGTCGATTCGTCGCATCCGGCCGATCCGAACGCTGGCCATCACCAGTGCGCTGCCGGGCGAGGGCAAGACGACCACCGCCGTCAATCTGGCGGCCTCCTTCGGCCTGGATCCGGAGCGGTCCACCTGTCTCGTGGACGCCGACATGCGGACCCCGGACGTGCATCGCCTGCTCTCGGAGCCCCCGGCAGCCGGCCTGGCGGAGGTGCTCGCGGGGGATGCGAAGCTCGAGGAGGCGCTGGTCCAGGTCCCGGACACGCGTCTCTGGGTGCTTCCGGTTCGCGCCATGCCCGGGCAGCCCTCGGAGCTTCTGGCCTCGACCCGGATGGCGGAGCTGCTGGAAGAGCTCGAAGCCCGCTTCGAGACGGTGCTGGTGGACTCGCCTCCGGTCCTGGGACTTCCGGACGCGACCACGCTGATCGACCTGTGCGACGCGGGAATCCTCGTCGTGTGTGCCGGCAAGGCGTCGCGCGACGACCTGGAAGCGACTCTCGAGCGAATCGATGGGGGCAAGCTCCTTGGCACGGTGTTCAATGGCAGCGACGACAAGCCCGAGGCCTATGGCTCAAGTGGGGCCTTTGGCACCGAGCAGCGCTGAGCTGACTCCCGCGGCGGCGGGCCACCGGCGGATCCAGCCGGGCTGGCGCGGCTGAGAAGGGGCGAGTCTCGTGCAGACACAGACGCTGGCGCTGACGCTGCTTTCGTGCTGGGCCCTCGCGCTCGTCGCGACGCCGCTGATGATCCGCCTCGCGTCTCGCTACGGCTGGCTCGACCATCCGAGCGATCGCAAGCTGCACTCCGGCCCCGTGCCCTACATGGGCGGCATCGCGGTCTTCGCCTCCGCGATCCTGGGCATCTGTCTCGTCGCACCCTGGAGCGAGGCGGTTCGGAGCGTGGCGTTCGGCTCGGGGTCGCTCGCGGCGCTGGGTCTGGGCGTGGTCCTGATCGTCGCGCTGGGTGCGTACGACGATCTCCGCGAGATCCCCGCCTTCCTGAAGCTCGCGGGGCAGGTCGCGATTGCTGCGCTCACCTGGTTTCTCGGCTTTCGGAGCGGCGTCCTGGATCTGCCCTTCGGCTGGGTGCTGGGCGCCGGGGGGGGCATCTCGTTCGCGATGACGGTGGGCTGGATCGTGCTCGTGACCAACGCCTTCAACCTGATCGACGGGCTGGACGGGCTCGCGGCGGGCATCGGGATCGTTGCTGCGCTCACCCTCGTGATCCTCGGCCAGTCGCACGACGCGGCCGTCGCGGTGATCGCATCGCTGGCCCTGGCGGGGGCGCTGGCCGCGTTCCTCCGCTTCAACCTCCCCCCGGCGCGCATCTTTCTCGGAGACGCGGGCGCCATGGGGATCGGCTACACGACGGCCGTCGTGGCCCTGGCCTCCTACCAGCGGGCGCCGACGGCGGTCGTGCTGGTGATCCCGTTCGTGGTGCTCGGCCTGCCGCTCGTCGACACGCTGCTCGCCATCCTGCGCCGGACCACGAACCACGTTCGGGAGCAGGGGCCCGTCGGGCTCCGTCCGCGCTCGCTCGCGCAGGCGGTGATGTCGGCCGATCGCAGCCATATTCACCACATCCTGCTGCGGTCGGGGTGGAGCATCCGCGGCGTGCTGTTCGCGCTCTACGGGCTCGCGGCGGGTCTCGGCGGGATCGCCCTCTGGGCGCGCACGCTCACCCCGGCGGCGCGCTGGGCACTCTGGGTCGGGCTCGTGCTCGGCGGGGTCGCGGTGCTCTACGCGCTGGAGAGGCGGCTCTCCGAAGGGACCCGCGAGGCCGACGTCGCCGAGGCGGCCCGCGCCGATCGACGTCGCGCGGCGGGCTAGCGGCCGATGCGGGGTCGCCGCGCATTCGTGTTCGGGCTCGACTGTGCCTCGCCGGAGCTCTGGTTCGCCCGCTGGCGAGAGGAGCTCCCGGTGATCTCGGCCCTGTGTGCGGAGGGGACCTACGGCCCGCTGCACTCGGTCCACCCCCCGATCACGATTCCCGCGTGGGCCGCGATGCTGACTGGCTGCGATCCGGGTCAGCTCGGCCTCTACGGGTTCCGGGGTCGACGTTCGAGGCAGGCGAGGACCGCCACGCTCCACGACGCGACCGACCTCGAGGTTCCGACGCTCTGGGATCTGCTCGGTCGCGACGGGCGCGAGTCCATCGTCGTCGGCTTCCCGCCCAGCTATCCCCCGCGCCCGCTGCGCGGCCACCTGGTCTCGGGGATGCTCACTCCGCCCGGCGCAGATGACTGGACCTTCCCGGCCAGCTTGCGCGACGAGGTCGCCGGCTGGGTGGGCTCGGACCGCGGCTACGCGTTCGACGCGGAGGCGCATCGCGGCCCAGATCCCGGACAGCTGCGCGACGAGGTGTTCGAGATGACGCGCACGCGCTTCGACGTGGTGCGGCGGCTGGTCCGGAGCCGGCCCTGGGACTTCGGGTTCGTGCACGAGATCGGTCTGGATCGACTGCAGCACGCCTACTGGGGCTCGCTTGCAGTCCCGGGCTCCGCGGAGGCGGAGATCCTGCGCGACTACCCCCGGCTCCTGGACGCGGAGATCGGCGAGACGCTCGAGCTGCTGCCGGACGACGCGATCGTGTGCGTCGTCTCCGACCACGGAGCGCGCCCCTTCGAGGGGAGCTTCCGGCTGAACGAGTGGCTGCGCCGGCAGGGGTACCTGCGGCTGCGTGAGTCGGCGCCGCCCGCGGATTCCCCGGCCCGCGTCGGCCCGGAGCGGATCGACTGGGAGCGGAGCCGCGCCTGGGCCGACGGCGGCTACTGCGGCCGGATCTACCTGAACGTGAAGGGCCGGGAGGTCGAGGGAGCGCTCTCGCCCGGCGAGGCCCGAGCGACCCGAGACGAGCTGCGAGAGCAGCTGGAGGCGCTGCGCGGCCCCGACGGAGAGCGGCTCGGGAGTGCGGTCTACTTCCCCGAGGAGGTCTACTCGGACGTCTCCGGCGTGGCGCCCGACCTGCTCTTCTATCCCGGCGACCTGGCGCTGCGCTGCTCCGAGAGGCTCGGGGACGGGAGCCTGTTCGCGGCCGAGAACGACACCGGGCCCGATACCGCGAACCACGACTGGGACGGTCTGTTCGTCTTGAGCGACCCCGAGCGCGAGGGGAGGGGACGCCTCGAGGGGGCGCACCTGCTCGACATCGCCCCGACCCTGCTGGAGCGGCTCTCCGTTCCGGCGCCGGGGTGGATGCGGGGAGGGACGATCCCGTGACGTCGCTGGAGATGGTCGCGGGCGCCGGGACGTTCGTGGTTCTGGTGCTGCTGATCGTGAGGCCCCTGGCCGGAATGGTGGGGCTCGCGCTCGTCTACCCGCTCATCCTCGTCGCCCCGCGCCTACCGGTTCCCGGCTTGAACGTCGAGACGACCCTGGTCGGAGTCGCGCTGGCGCTCACGCTGCTGCGCTTCGGCCTGCGCATTCCGCCGCCGCGCTACTCGCTGCCGGTGATCTCGCTGATGCTGGTGCTGCTCGCGAGCTGGCTGATCGGCGGTACGTCGCTCCCCCAGTTCGCCCCGGAGGTGGGCGTCTGGAACCTCTTCCGGGTGGTGAAGTCCCTGCTCTTCACCTCGCTGCTGTTCTTCGTCGGCTACTGGTGGTTTCAGGATCGAACCGACCGTACGCGGCTGCTGGAGGCGATCTCCCTCGGCACCGGGATCTTCGCGGTCACCGGCGTCGCGGACTTCGTGTTCGGCTTCACCCAGTCCGCCCGCATGGCGAGTCGCGCGGCCACCTTCTTCGGGGATCCGAACATGCTGGCCGACTGCCTCGCCGCGTTCTCGCTCGTCTGCCTGTACCTGATCCGCCAGCCCGAGGT
>CAZLBF010000175.1:0-17434 GCA_964557495.1 uncultured Myxococcales bacterium
CTCACCACCACGATGCGCACGTCGCGGTCATCCACGGCGCGCTCGAGGGCCGCGTCGAGCTCGTCGAGCAGGCGAAAGCTCTGGGCATTGCGGTAGCGCGGACGGTTCAGCGTGACGAGCGCGACCGGCCCGTCGACCTCGTAGCGGACGTCCTTGAGATCCATGGCAGCCTCCCGGCGGGGTTCCCCGCCCGCACACTCTAACCCGCCGCGGCTCCTCGCGACGAGCCTGAGCTAGCCGCCCGCGTGCCGGTCGATCTCGGTGCGGGCGATCTCGACGGCCCGGCGCGGCTTCTGGAGGTTCCCGTGGACCGTGTACACGTCGCGCACGATGAACTCGACGCGTACGCCCGGCGTGGCCTCGAGCGTCTCGCGGATGTGCGCCGCCCAGGCCTCCTCGTCCAGCTCCGCGTGCACCCCGAGGAGATTCGGGTTCGGCTTGCGCGAGAAGACGACGTCGGTGCCCTGGAGAGCCTCGCCCATGAAGCGCTGGTCGCACCAGCGCGAGATCGACACCTTCTTGAGGTGCGGCAGCCGGCGGATGTCCTCCCAGAAGGGGTGCGCCGGCTCGCAGCAGCCCCAGTACAGGAGCCCCATCGGCTCGCACACGTCGCGATAGTACGGAAAGCAGAACTCGCGGAACATCGCGGGCGAGATCCCCACCGTCTCCTGGCTGTTCGCGAAGCCCCACATGTCGGAGAGCTGCGCGGGGCCGTCCGCGTAGCCGGGCCCGGGCAGGCGGGTCGTGAAGTTGTAGCTCGATCCGAAGCTGTCCTGATTGCCGTTGTTCGGCCGCAGCAGCTGCTCGCGCTCCGCCCAGCGCATCACGCGGAGCGCGTTGTCGCGCAGGTACGCCATGAGTGCGTGCACCTCGTCCGGGCTGTCGTGTAGCGCCAGGAAGAATGCCTCCATCCCCATCAGCCAGATCACGCGTTCGGTGAGCGTCGTCCCCCCGAATGTGCCGGTGTGGAGGCGCACCTGCAGGATCCCGTCGAAGAGCTCCTCGAGCATCTCCTTCAGCGACAGCGTGAGCTCCCGGGCGACGCGGCAGGTCGCGGGGCGCAGCAGCTCGAAGTCCCGCTTCAGGTCCTCGATCGGGTGGAGGCAGCGGTAGCCGACCTCGACGCCCCGGGAGTCCGCGACCGTCTTGCGGGGGACCTCCACGCCCAGCTCGTCGATGACGACGAGCCAGCCCACGTCGAAGCTGTCCGGCACGACCTTGTCATCGTCGATCAGCTCGTGATTGCGGATCGCGCGCAGCAGCTGCCGCTCGATGCCGCGCGCGGTGTCGCTCTCGCAACGGAGCAGCTGAACGGGCAGGAAGTCGTAGTCGAAGCTGCCGCTCTCGATGACGATCAGTGGCCGCGCGTCCGGCGCGCCGTCGTTCAGCGCGTACCAGAGCCGTTTGCGCTCGCTCATGACCGGCAGCGCGGCGTACTCGGCCTGCACGCAGGCGAGCTCCCGCAGGCGCTGCCGGTCCGCCGAGGGGATTTTCCACTCCATGGCGATCACTCCAGCGTGTTCTGAGCGAGATTCTAGGCGACTCGGCGCGCCGCCGTTCGCGCGGCTACCCGCTCGGAGCGCGAGGGAAGAACGACTCCAGCAGCGCGTCGAGGGCCGGCCGCACGTGGGCCTCGAGCTCCGCGTTGGCGAAGCCGACCCAGGCCACCGGAGAGACGCAGTCCAGTGGCGCGTCGAGCGGCGCCCCGCGCGGGTCCGTCAGGCGACAGCCCCCCTCCTCGAGGATCAGGCCGGTACAGGCATCGTAGGGGTGACAGACGAGCGACGAGTCGCGCCCGAGTGCGGCGAGGGCCAGCTGCCGGAGGTCGCCCGTCATGCGATCGTGACCGACGAGCAGCTCGTAGAACTGTCCCCCCGTCGAGATGTACTGGTCCTCGAAGATCTCGGGCGTGGGTGAACGCCCGTAGAGCCGCTCCCAGAGCGCCTCCTCGAACTGCGCGAGGAGACCCTTCCCCTCGGGAAGGAAGCGCGCGAAGGCGGCGAAGCCGTGCGTGAGATCCGTGGCGCGGGATGGGTTCGGCGAGAGGGAGCTCGTCTCCCCGCTGTCGAGGTCGCGTCGCTGGGCGACGAGCCCGGCGCGCCCCAGGCCCCGGATGGCACTGAGCTGATCGGCCCTGCGCTGCTTCGTCGGCGGAAGCTCGGTCATGGCGGCCGCGACCAGGTCGGAGAGACGCGTCTCCCGCCCGCGCTGCGGAGCCACGCCGGCCAGGACCCAGGCGGAGCGCTTGTCGTACATGAGCTCCCGGGTCCCGTCGACCGGATCGACGATGCACTTGGCGAGCGTGTCCTCGGGCACCACACCCTCGGGAAACACCACGCGACCGCGCCGCTCCAGTCCCTCCATGACGAGCTCGACCGGCAGCTCGCTCGGCCAGCGCTCCCGAAACCAGTCCAGCACCGTCGCCTCGGAGAGGTGGTCGAGGTGGTAGATGATGTCCGCCTCGGTCACGTCGACCACCCGGGAGAGGTCGTCGGGTGTAGATGCGTCGCGCGCCCGCAGCACGTCGCGCTGGATCTCGTCCTCGAGCTCGCACAGCAGCCCTCGCAGCCGCTCCGCGTTCACGCCTCCTCCGCCTCGATGTCGCGCAGCAGCGTCTGGTGGCTCGCGTAGCGCGCATGGGACAGGGTCCCAGCCTCGAGCGCGGCGCGCACGGCGCAGTCCGGCTCGGCCTCGTGGCGGCAGTCGCGGAAGCGGCAGTCCGGCTCGAGCGCTGCGACGTCCGGGTAGAGGCGGTTGACGAACGCCGGGTCGATCGAGCCGGAGGCGACCTCGCGAATCCCGGGCGTGTCGACCACGATCGCGTCGCCGGCGAGGCGGACCAGGCTCGAGCTTCGAGTCGTGTGGCGGCCCCGCCTGCCGCTCCGGCCGAGCTCGCCCGTCTGCAGTCGCAGCTCGGGCTCGAGCGCGTTCAGCAGCGACGACTTCCCGACGCCGCTGTGACCGGCGAGCACGGTCTGCGAACGCTCGAGGCGTCGGCGCAGCGCGTCGAGGCCCAGGCCGCTCCGGGCCGAGACGGGGACCACCGGCAGCGCCACCTCGAAGCCGCGGATCTCCTCGGGCAGTGGCGCCCCCTCGAGCAGGTCGACCTTGTTCACCACCAGGATCGCCTCGAGGCCGCCCGCGTAGGCGGCAAGCTGGAAGCGGTCGACCAGGCCGGCGCGAAAGGGGGGCGTCCGGACCGAGACGACGATCGCGAGCCGGTCCATGTTGGCCGCGATCACCTGGCGCTGACGCGGGTCGTGCTCCGGGCGGCGGCGCTCGAGCCGGGTCCGGCGCGGCGCGACGTCGAGCACGACCCCCTTCACCGGGTCGAACTCGAGCTCGTCGCCGACGGCGAGCTCGACGCCCCGCAGCGCGCTGCGACCCAGGAGCCGCAGCTCGCGCCGCTCGTCCCCGCACACCACCTCGCAGCCCCCTCGCACCACGGTGATGACCGTTCCCGTCGGGTTTCGAGTGCCTCCCCCGGAGGGAGTCACGGACGCGCGCGCCCCACGAGCGCCGAGAAGAGCCGACGCTGGAGGGGATCGTCGGGCACCTGCAGCTCCGGGTGCCACTGCACCGCGATCGCGAAGGGATGCTCGGTGTACACGAGCCCCTCGATGACGCCGTCGGGTGCCCACGCGATCGGCTCGAGCCCGCGGCCGAGGCGACGCACTTCCTGGTGGTGCCAGGAGCAGACCGGGAACTCCTCCCTCCCGTAGATCTCTCCCAGAACGCTCCCGGGATCGACCCGGACCGGGTGATAGGTCGGCTTCCTGGGGGGGAGCCGGTGGACCACCGCCTCGCCGCGCACGTCGGGGATGTGCAGCTCGAGGTCGCCGCCGAGCGCCACGTTCAGGATCTGCATCCCCCGGCAGATCCCGAGCACCGGCAGCTGCGATCGCTCGAGCGCGGCCCGGGCGATCTCGAGCTCGAAGGCGTCGCGCTCGGGAACCACGCCGTACACCGTCTCGTGTTGGCCCTCGGCGTGGCTCGCGGGATCGAGATCCCCGCCCCCCGAGAGCACGAGGGCGTCGATCGAGTCGAGCACCCGAGGCAGGGCGGCGCCCGAGGGCCCGAGCAGAACCGGAACTCCGCCGGCGTCGGCCAGCGCCCGCAGGTAGGCGATCGGGAGCGAGACGGAGTCGAGCTCGCCCGCGGGACCGTAGGTCGTGAGGCCGATGACGGGCGCGCTCCGGCTCACCGGTCGTCAGCCGCGCTCGAAGTAGCGAGCGCGCTCCCAGCTCGTCACCACCTCGTCGAACTTGCGCTTCTCGGTCCGTGCAAAGTGGAGATAGTGCTCCATGACCTCGGCACCGAACGCCGCCTGGAGCATCTCGCACGATTCCGCCGCCTGAATCGCCTCGCCGAGCGTGCGCGGGACCTGCTCGAGCTCCTCCGCCTCGTAGAGGTTGCCCGCGAAGGGCTCGGGGGGAGCGAGCTTCCGCTCGATGCCGTCGAGCCCCGCAGCGATGAGCGCCGCGAAAGCCAGGTAGGGATTCGCGTCCGCACCCGGAATCCGGCACTCGATGCGCAGCGATTCGCCGCTGCCCACGACCCGGAAGCCGGCGGTGCGATTGTCGTAGGACCAGCCGATCGCCGTCGGCGCGAAGGTGCCCGCCATGAAGCGCTTGTAGGAGTTCACGGTCGGCGCCAGGAACAGCGTGACCCCGCGCGCGTGCTCGAGCAGACCGCCCACGAAGTGCAGGAACGTATCCGAGGGGCGCGCGTCGGTCCCGGCGAGGGGAGCGCCGCTCCCGGCGAAGCGACTCTCCCTGCCCGAGGGGTCCCAGAGGCTCAAGTGAATGTGCAGGCTGTTCCCCGCGTGCTGGTCGTTCCACTTTGCCATGTAGGTCACCGCGAGCTCCTGGGCGTGGGCGATCTCCTTGGCCATGTGCTTGTAGAGCACGTGGCGGTCGGCCATCTCGAGCAGCTCGCAGTAGACGAGATTGATCTCCTGCTGTCCCGGGCCCCACTCCCCTTTGCTGAACTCGACCTCGATGCCGGAGTCGTCGAGGTGACGCCGGATCGCCCCCACGAGTGGCTCCACCTTGGTGCCCTGGAGCAGGTGGTAGTCCTCGATGTACTCGCCGAAGGTCGTCAGGTTGTCGTGGCCCTTGGCCCGCGCGCTCTCGAACGTCTCGCGGAACACGAAGAACTCGAGCTCGGAGGCCCCCTTCGCCAGGAACCCGGCGTCCGCGACGCGCTCCAACTGTCGCTTCAGGACCTGGCGCGGCGCGATCTGGATCGGTGCGTCGCTGCTCTCGTCGAAGACGTCGCACATCACGATCGCGGTCCGGTCGAGCCAGCTCGCCACGCGCAGAGTCGACCAGTCCGGTGTACAGCAGAAGTCACCGTAGCCGGTGTCCCACGAGGTGAAGCCATAGCCGGGAACCGGGTCCATCTCCATGTCGCAGGCGAGCAGGTAGTTGCAGACGTGCATACCGTGGTCCGCGACGCTCTCCAGAAAGAAGTGCCCGGTGATCCGCTTCCCGACCAGACGGCCGTACAGGTCGGGAAACGCGGTGATCACGGTCTCGATCTCGCCCGAGCGGATACGCCGCTCCAGCCCCTTGCGGTCGAGTCGCCCAGCTGCTCTCTCGGTCATCGGTCCTCCGTCGCGCACGGTTGTACCCCAATTCGACCCCGGTCCGCTACGATGTCGGCATGCAGAACCCGATTTCGGGACCCACCTCGCACAGCTACTTCTCGCAGCGCCTCCGGCTTCACTACGTCGCCTGGGGGAACGAGGACGCGCCCCCGCTGCTGCTCGTTCACGGAGGGCGCGATCACTGCCGAAACTGGGACTGGGTCGCGCAGGCGCTGCGCGACGAGTACCACATCCTCGCGCCGGATCTTCGGGGCCACGGTGACTCCCAGTGGATGATCGGGGCCGGCTACTCGATGATCGACTACGTCTACGACGTCGCCCAACTCGTGCATCAGCAGAAGCTCGCTCCGCTCACGATCATCGGCCACTCGCTCGGTGGCGCAATCAGCCTGCAGTACACCGGGATCTACCCCGAGACCGTCAGCAAGCTGGTGGCGATCGAAGGGCTCGGCCCGCCCCCCGAGATGATCGCCGAGCGCAAGGGCAAGCACGCCGACCGACGCATGCGCGAGTGGATCGAGATGATGCGCGGCATGGCCGGCCGCTCGCCGCACCGCTACGCGACGATCGACGAGGCGGTGGCTCGCATGCAGGATGCGAACTCCTTCCTGTCCCCGGAGCAGGCGCGCCACCTCACGATCCAGGGCACGGATCAGAACGAGGACGGCACCTACATCTGGAAGTTCGACAACTACGTGCGCGCCTTCTCGCCCTACCTGTTCAACGCCGAAGAGGCGCACGAGCTCTGGCAGAAGATCAAGTGCCCGACCCTGTTGTTACGCGGCACCTCGAGCTGGGCCAGCGACCCGCTGACGGACGGCCGTGCCGAGTACTTCAGCAACGCCCACGTCGTCAACGTCGACAATGCGGGCCACTGGGTCCACCACGACCAGCTCGACGTCTTCCTGAAGCACGTCCGCGAGTTCCTGGCGGGCTGACGCGGCTCGATGCCGCGTTCGGCGACCTCCCTCGACTCCGCGCTGCGCGGGAGGATCACTGCCAATCTCGCGCGGCACGCGCGCCTCGAGATCCCGCTCGCAAAGCGGCGCCCCGCCGCGGTGGCACTCACGCTGCTCCCCGACGAGGCGCAGCGGCCCAGCGTGATCCTCACGCGGCGCGCGCAGGGACTGCGCCGCCACGGCGGTCAGTGGGCGATTCCCGGGGGACGGCTGGATGCAGGCGAGACGCCGGAGGATGCGGCCTTGCGCGAGCTCTGGGAGGAGGTCGGCGTGCGGGCCGCAGCTCCGAACGTTCTCGGAAGGCTCGACGACTACCCCACGCGCTCGGGCTTCGTGATCACGCCGGTGGTGGTGTGGGCCGACGACGCGACCGAGCTCACGCCGGACCCGGTCGAGGTGGCCGCCGCCTACCGCGTGCCCGTCGCCGAGCTCGATCACCCCGACTCCCCGGTGCTGACGCGCATCCCGGAGAGTGAGCGCCCGGTGATCTCGATCCCGTTTCGCGGCGACTTCCTCCACGCCCCCACGGCCGCCCTGCTCTACCAGCTCCTCGAGGTCGCGTTCCACGGTCGAGCGACGCGCGTCGACCACTTCGAGCAGCCGGTCTTCGCCTGGAGCTGATCGCGGCGCGGCCCCCGACCGCTGGCGGCGGGCTCAGCGATAGCGCTCGGTCAGCTGGTCCTGGCGCGAGGTGAGATCGATCTCCTCGCCGCGCAGGAATACGCGAGTCGCCCAGGTCGTGACCTCGAACGGATCGCCGTTCCACACCACCAGATTCGCCCGCGCTCCCTTGCGCAGCACCCCGGCAGTCCGGATCCCGAAGATCTCGGCGGGCACGCGCGTCACCGCGGCCAGCGCGGCTTCGCGCGGAAAGCCGCGCGCGATCGCGTGGCCGGCCGCGAAGCGGAGCCGGTGAGCCAGGTGTGACTCGCCGAGCAGCGTGAACGCCACCTGAACTCCGGCGCGCTGGAGCAGCAGCGCGTTGTCCCCGCGGCTCGCGAGCAGGTCGAAGTCGAGCGGCAGGTTGTGCGTGGGATCGACGAGCGCGGGCACGCCGGCCGCCGCGATCTCGTCCGCGAGCTTCCAGCCCTCGGACGCACCGAGCAGCACGACGCGGATCCGATGCTCGCGGCCGAGCGCGAGCGCGGTTCGGATGTCGGCCGCCCGGTCCACCGCGATCACCAGCGGAAGCTCGCGGTCGAGCACCCGCACGAGCACGTCGAGATCCTCCTGATCCAGCGAGAGCTCGCGCAGGCGCCGCCCGATGTAGGGCCCCCGGTTGGCCCGATACAGGCGCACGTCGGCGAGCACGTCGCGCAGCCGCATGATCCTCCGCGCGCGCGACCCCGGCCGATCTCCGCCCGAGCCGAGCCAGGCGTGTACCGCGATCGGCGCCCGCCGCACCGGGTCCCGGTCCGCGAGGTCGACCCAGGCCGACTGGCCCGAGATAAGCCCACCGGTGGGGAGGATCGCGACCGACGTGATGCCGCCCTGTCGTGCGACCGGGATCGCGAGCGATGCGGGGTTGTAGGTGTCCCACGCGCGCAGCCGCGCGTGGACGTCCTCCGGCTCGGGCGCCGCAGTCGCCTCCACCGAGGTGGACTCGAGATCGATCTCGGTCACTCCGAGGCGCGACGCCACGTCGACGAGGCCCGGCGTGACGACCCGACCTTCGACGTCGATCCGCCGGGCATCCGCCGGAACCGCGACGTTCTGGCCGACCGCCACGATGCGATCACCGTCGATCACGACCGTCGCCCCGTCGAGCGGCTCCCCCTCGCCGGTGTAGACCGTCGCTCCGACGAGAGCCGCCGCCGCCAGCATCCGGATCATCGGCTCCCCCCGTGTCCCAGCTCGAAGTCGGAGCCTCCGAGCAGCTCCGGGCTGGCGCGATCGTGGATGAGCTCGCCCTCGATGAACACCAGGTCGGCCTGCGCGTAGACGCTCAGCGGATCGCCCGACCACACCACCAGGTCGGCGTCCTTGCCCGGCTCGAGCGTTCCGACGCGCCCGTCGATGCCGAGGATCCATGCCGGATTGGCGGTGATCCAGCGGATCGCGTCGTCCGGCCCGACGTCCAGTCCGCTGCGCCGACCCGCGCTCATCGCCTTGGCCGCCTCGCGGTTCATCCACTGGACGTCGCGCGGCGAGTCGGAGTGGAGCGCGACTACCACCCCCGCGGAATCGAGCAGCGCCGCATTCGCGGGCACCGCGTCGAGCAGCTCGAGCTTGACGCCCCACCAATCGGCCCAGACCACGGCGCCGACGCCGGCAGCGGCGAGGCGGTCGCGGATCTTGTAGGCCTCGACCGCGTGGTGGAACGCGCGCGGGGTGATGCCGAACTCCGAGAAGAGCTCGAGCCGAACGAGCATCTCGTCGGCGCGGTAGCAGTGGTTCTGGATCGGGATCTCGCCCGCCACGACGGCGGCGAGCGCCTGATGACCGTAGTCGGTCTCCTCCTCGGCGTCGCGCTCGGCAGCCCAGGCGCGCGCGTCCTCGAGCTCCTGGCGCAGCATCGCCACCTCGCCCATGCGCGTTTGCGGCGCCCCCTTGCGCAGCTTGCCGTGGACGCGCTTGGGGTTCTCGCCGCAGGCCAGCTTCATGCTGGCCGGTGCGTCGGGGAAGCGCATCTCCCTCGCCGCCAGCTTCGGCCGCAGGCGCAGCGTCACACCCTGGCCGCCCACCAGGTTCGCCGAGCCGGGCAGCACGTGGATCGTGGTCACGCCGCCCGCGATCGCCCGCCGGAGCACCGGATCCTGGGGCCAGAAGCTCTCGACCGCCCGCACCTCGGGCGTGAACGGATCACTCGCCTCGTTGCCGTCCCCGTGGGCCGGACTGTGGGGAAGAGGATAGACGCCGATGTGGGAGTGAGGATCGATCAGGCCGGGCGTGATCCAGCGGCCCGTGACGTCGACCGAGCGGGCGTTCGCAGGCACCGCCAGGTCCACTCCGACGGCTGCAATCTCTCCACCCCGCACCAGGACGTCGGCCCGCTCGAGCGTCGGCCCCGCCGCGGTCATCACCGTGCCCCCCCGGAGAACCAGCGCGAGAGCCTCGGGCTCTGCGCTCGCCACCGCAGTCGGCGCGGGCTGCTCGAAGGGGGGAGCCAGCGCGCACGCCCCGAAGACGAGCGCTGTGCAGAGGCTGCTCCACCCCCGGCTCCCTCTCCCCATGCCCGGGAGTGTAGCGCGGGGCCGTCGGTTGGGGCCCGGCCCTGTGCTCTAATGCGAGCATGAATCTGCCGCTCGATCGCGAGCTCCAGCTCGGATTCGTCACGACCGTGCCGAACGCGGCGGCGGCGCGCCGCACGGCCGGGGTCGCGGAGCGGCTGGGCTACCAGTCAGTCTGGACGGGCGACCACATCGCCTTTCCCGTGCCGATGCTCGACCCGCTGCTCCAGATGGCACAGGTGGCCGCCCACGCGGAGCGCATCCAGGTGGGGACCTGCGTCTACCTGCTGCCGCTCCGGCACCCGGCCCCCGTAGCCAAGCAGGTCGCGACGTTGGACCACCTGTGCGGGGGGCGGTTCGTGTTCGGCGTGGGAGTCGGCGGCGAGTTTCCCAACGAGTACGCGGCGTGCGGGGTCCCGGTCGGCGAGCGGGGTGCGCGGCTGAGCGAGGCCATCGACGTGCTGCGCAAGCTCTGGAGCGGAGATTCGGTCTCGAACCGAGGCCGCTTCTACCCGTTTCCCGAGGTGGCCATGCGCCCCAGACCGGTTCAGGCCGGCGGGCCGCCGATCTGGTGCGGCGGCCGCGCGGCGGCAGCGCTGCGGCGGATCGGACGCCAGGCCGACGGCTGGGTCGCCTACGTGGTCACGCCCGAGCGCTACCGCGAGGGGTTGATCGCGATCGAGAAGGAGGCCGCCGCGGCAGGGCGCGAGCTGGAGCGGTTCGGAACCGGCCACATGCTGTTCATCCGCATCGACGCGAGCTTCGAGGGGGCGTGGGACTGCGCGACCGAGCATCTCAGCCGCCGCTACGCGATGGACTTCCGCGGGGCCGCCAAGCGCTACGCGGCGCTCGGGCGCCCCGAGGACGTGGCCGAGCGCGTCCACGGGTTTCTGTCGGCGGGAGTGCGCCACCTGATCATCGACCCCGTCGGACCGGCCGAGGAGAGCGAGGCGCAGCTCGAGCGGTTCGCGACCGAGGTCCGTCCCCTGCTCCAGGAGGTCTTGCCATGCGCCATGGATTGATTCTCGCGGCGGGACCGATCGCCGATCAGGTCGCGGCCGCGCGCCACGCCGAGGCGCGCGGCTTCCACTCGGTCTGGACGCTCGAGTTCTTCAACCAGCACGGCTTCGTTCGACTCGCCGCCGTCGCGAGCGCGACCTCTCGCGTGCAGCTGGGCACCGGCATCGCCTACGCGTTCATGCGCACCCCGATGCTCGCGGCCACGGCCGCCATGGACATCGACGAGCTCTCGAGCGGCCGCATGATCCTCGGGCTCGGCAGCGGCACGCGCTCGATGAACCAGAAGTGGTACTCGGTTCCGTTCGAGCATCCTCCCGCACCGCGTATGCGCGAGGCGGTCGCGGTGATCCGCGCCGCGTTCGCGGCGCAGAAGGGGGGCGGGCTGCGCTACGACGGCAAGTACTACCAGATCCAGATTCCCGCCTTCGCCCGCGCGGGCGCCGCTCGCGCCGAGGTCCCGATCTACATCGCGGGCGTGAACCGCGGCATGCTGCGCGCTGCCGCCGCGGTCGGCGACGGCCTGGTCGGCCACCCCATCTATACGCGCCGCTACATCGCGGAGAAGGTGCTCCCCGAGCTCGAGGGATCGCGCTGCGAGCTGGCCCCGTTCGTGATCTGCTCGATCTCCGACGACGTCGACCAGGCCCGGCGCGAGGCGCGCGCGCAGATCGCCTTCTACTACACGACCCGGCTCTACCACTCCGTGCTCGACGTCCACGGCTGGCGCGAGATCGGCGAGGCCTGCGCGCAGGCCTTCCGCCAGGGGGACCTGGCGGGCATGAGCGAGGCGGTGCCGGACGAGCTGGTGGACGCCATCGCGATCGCGGGACGACCCGAGGAGGTGCGGGATCGACTCCGCGAGTGGGAGGGGCTCACGGAGCACCCGCTGCTCTACCCTCCCACCGCCGGTGCGCGGCCGGAGCGCGTGCGCGAGAACCTCGCCGCGATCGCGGACACCTTCGGCAGCTAGGAGTCGCGCTCCTAGCGAATCGTGAAGTAGAACGTCGAGCCGGCGCCGGGGTGCGACACCGCCCAGATCCGCCCCCCGTGCTGCTCGACGATGCGGGAGCAGATCGCGAGCCCGGTGCCGGTACCGGCGTAGTCGTCGTCGGCGTGCGCTCGCTCGAAGAGCCCGAAGATGCGCTGCGCACTCTCGGTCTCGAAGCCGACCCCGTTGTCGCGCACCGAGAACGTGTAGCCCTCCGCGTCGCTCGAGGCGGAGACGTGGACCTGCGGGGGCCGGTCCGCGCGGAACTTGATGGCGTTGCCGATCAGGTTCTGGAACACGCGCACGAGCTGAATCCCGTCGACCTCCACGGTCGGGAGGCGCTCCCGGGTCACGCGCGCATCGCTCTCCTCGATGGCGACCTTCAGGTTGGCGAGCGCCTGATCCAGCACCGTCTCCGCATCGGTGGGGTGGCGGTCGATCCGGTGGACGCCCACGCGCGCGTACTCCCGCAGCGACTCGAGCAGCGCCCGCATCCGGCTCGCCGCGCCGAGAATCTTCTCGGCGCACTCCGACACCTCGGAGTCGGGCTTCTCCTGCAGCCGCGCGCCGAAGTGCGCGATCACGCGCAGCGGCTCGGAGAGATCGTGCGCGACCACGGCCGCGACGTCGTCCCTTTCCCCCACGCGTCCAAAGTAGGGACTGAGGGGGCACCGCGCGAGGGGTCCGCCCCGATCTGGCTGCGACGGGCCTGGGGTATGCTGGGCGCTCGGCCGGAGGAGGCGCGTGAGCTCCGTTCGCGAGTACAGGTTCGTGCCCTTCGAGAGGGTCGTCATCGGCCGCGGCGCCTTCGCCGGGCTCTCCGGCCAGATCGAGCGGCTGGGCAGGCGGCGCGCGCTCATCCTGGCCGGAAGCACGTTCGAGGCGGGGAGCGACCTCGTCGAGAGGGCCGAGCGGATGCTCGGCGATCGCTGGGCCGGTACCTGGTCGGAGGCCTCGGAGCGACCTCCCCCAGCCGAGGCGGACCTGCTCGTCTCGCTCGGAAGCGGCATCGACTCGGCCCAGCGAGCCGCGCTCGATCTCCTGGGGGACGGGCCCGGGCAGGGGCTCCCGCAGATTGCGATCCCGACCACGCTCGCAAGCGACGAGTTCGCGCCGGCGCCGAAGGGCACCGGTCGGGCAACCGGGCCCGGCGGGGTCCGCCGTCGGCGCGGCCGCGTACCCGAGGTGGTCCTGCTCGATCCCGAGGTCACCGCGGCGACGCCCGTCCGAGTCTGGAGCTTCACGGGCATCGAGGCCCTCGCCCATGCCGTGGAGTGCCTGTGGTCGCCCGACGCGCACCCGGTCACCGACACCTTCGCACTGGACGCGGTGCGCCGGCTCGACCGCGACCTGCGCGCGTCGCTCGAGCCCGACAAGCTCGAGGCTCGGCTCCAGTGCCAGATCGGAGCCTGGATGGCGGCCTTCGGCGTGCTCGACGTCGGGGAGCGCCTCGGCTCTCCGCTCGCGCGGCAGATCGGAGCGCGCTTCGGGGTTCCGCTCGGCATCGCCTGCGGGATCGTGCTGCCGCCGCTGATGCGCTTCCTCGCCCCCCAGACCCTCGACGCGCAGGCTCGCGTCGCCGCCGCCCTCGGCATCGCCGGCGGGGGGCGCAGCCCCGGGCAGCTGGCCGCGCTGGCGGGGGACAGCGTCGAGGCGCTGATCGGGACGCTCGCCCTGCCCCAGCGCCTCCGCGAGGTCGACGCGGACCGCGCGGGCCTGGGCGAGGTCGCGCGGGGCGTCGCCCGCAAGCTCGGGCAGGTAGGCTCTCCGGACGCGGTGCTCGCCTCGGAGGACCAGCTGCTCCGGCTCCTCGAGGAGATGTGGTGAGCACGCGGACAGCTCTGAAGGCACCACGCCGGCCCGTCGTCAAGTGACCGGGATCACATTCGGGGTGGCGGCCGAGGGCTACTCCTCTCGCTGGACACAGGGGGTTCTGGGAGGACATCGACAATGACTCGATTGATTGCTGTGGTCGGGCTGACGATCGGCCTGCTTGGCTGGACCGCTTGCGGGGACCAGACGAGCACCAGCCAGCCCTCGGTGGATTCGGGAGAGAAGGCGCCTGCCGCGCTCGCAGAGGAGGCGGCGACCGAGGGTGCCGAGGCTGCAGGGGAGGTCATTCCGCCCACGGAAGAGTAGGGCGGGCTTCCCGCGCAGCGCTTGCGCGCGGCTCCACCGGGCGCGGCCGCTTCCCTTCCGGGGGCGGCCGCGCCGTCGTTAAGGCTACCCTCCGGGCTGTCCGGCAGTGAGGAGTCTCGATGGGAGCCGTCGCCACGACGCGGGCGGGCAAGGTCGAGGGAGAGACCGTCCGCGGGATCGAGCTCTTCCGAGGGCTCTCCTACGCGCGTCCGCCCGTGGGGAAGCTGCGCTTCCGGCCGCCCCAGCCGCCCGAGCCCTGGGAGGGGGTTCGGCGCGCCGTGCGCACCGGGCCCACGGCCCCCCAGATCTCGCCCGTGCTTCCGCTGCTCGCCCGGCTCATCGGGGGAGGCGGCACCGGCCACAGCGAGGACTGCCTCTACCTGAACGTCTGGACCCCGGCGGTGGACCGCCGCCGGCGCCCGGTGCTCGTCTGGATCCACGGTGGCGCCTTCGTGATGGGGTCGGGATCGACGCGGCTCTACTCCGGCCGTCGCATGGCGACGCGCAACGACGTCGTCGTCGTGACCCTCAACTACCGTCTCGGCGCGCTCGGGTTCCTGAACCTGCGCGGCCTGATCCCGGGCGCCGACGACGCGCCCTCGAATGCCGGCCTGCGCGACCAGATCGCCGCCCTCGAGTGGGTGCGGGACAACATCGAGGCGTTCGGGGGCGACCCCGAGAACGTGACGATCTTCGGGGAGTCGGCCGGCGCCATGAGCGTGGCCACGCTGCTGGGCACACCGAGCGCTCAGGGCCTGTTCCACCGCGCGGTGATGCAGAGTGGAGCCGCGCACAACGTCCTGTCGGCGGAGCAGGCGGCGAACGCGGCGGAGCTCTTCCTGCGCGAGCTCGGTGTCGACGCCCTCGACACGCTCGCGCTGGAGCGCATCACGGTGCCGAAGCTGCTGCGCGCTCAGCGCGACATCGCACTGAAGGGGGGCATGCAGCTGGGCCTGCTGCCCTGGGCGCCGAGCGTCGACGACGACCTGCTGCCGGGACAGCCCCTCGATGCGATCGCGAACGGCTCGTCCAGCTCGGTGCCCATACTGATTGGAACGAACCGCGACGAGTGGAAGCTGTTCATGCTCGGCGACCGAACCGGGCGCCAGCTCGACGAGGCGGGCCTGAGGCAGCGTCTGGAGTGGACGGTTCCCGGGCGGGATCCGGACGGAACCCCGTACGCGGAGCTGGCGCTCGAGACCTATCGCCGGACGCGCACCGGCCGGGGACGTGCGTCGCCGAGCGCGCTCTGGGTCGCGATCCAGTCGGACCGCGTCTTCCGCTATCCGGCCACGCGACTGGCCGAGCTGCACGCCCAGCACACTCCCGCGACCTACTCGTATCTCTTTACCTGGGCCCCGCCGCTGGCGCGAAATCAGCTCGGCGCCGCGCACGGAATCGAGATCCCGTTCGTGTTCGGGACGCTGCGCGAGCCGCTCCTGCAGCCGGTCTTCGGGATGACGCGGGGCGCCCGGGCGCTCGGCCGGCGCATGCAGGACGCGTGGGTCCAGTTCGCGCGTACCGGGAATCCCGAGCACGAGAAGCTTCCAGCCTGGCAGACCTACGAAGCGACGAGGAGGTCGACCATGATCCTCGGACCGCGCTGCTACGCGGAGGACCGACCGCTCGACGACGAGCGAAGCTTCTGGGAGGGTCACTTGGAGCCATGAGTCACACACAGCCGCTCAAGCTCGTCGGTGCCTACGGGTCCCCCTACAGCCGGAAGCTGCGCGCCGTGCTGCGCTATCGCCGGATCCCGTTCCGGTGGATTCGGCGCGGCGCGCCGGAGGACGTCGGCATACCGGAGGTGCCGGTCGCCCTGATTCCTGTGCTCGTGTTCCCCGGAGAGGCCGGCGCGCCCGACGAGGCGATGATCGACTCGACCCCTCAGATCCACCGCCTCGAGACGCTGTATCGGGATCGAGCGGTCGTGCCGCCGGATCCCGCGCTCGCCTACCTCGACGGCCTGATCGAGGACTACGGCGACGAGTGGCTCACCAAGGCCATGTTCCACTATCGCTGGTCCTACGCGCCCGACATCGAGAAGGCGGCGCGCGTCCTCCCGCTGGAGCGGCAGATCGGGCTGCGCGGAGAGAGCTTCGAGCAGGCGGCGCGCGCCTTTGCGGACCGGCAGATCGGTCGGCTCGGTGTCGTGGGCTCGAACGAGACCACGAAGCCCGTCATCGAGGAGAGCTACGTGCGGCTGCTCCACCTGCTCGACACGCACCTGCCGCAGGCTCCGTTCCTGATGGGCGGACGTCCCGGCGCCGGAGACTTCGGCCTCATGGGTCAGCTGTCGCAGCTCGCGCTCTTCGACCCCACGTCGGTCGCGCTCACCGAGCGGGAGGCACCGCGCGTGATCGCCTGGCTCAACCAGCTGGAGGATCTGGCCTGGCTCGAGCCCTCCGACGACGACTGGCTGTCGCGCGACGCGGCCGCCGACCTGCTGCGCCCGTTCGTCTCGGAGATCGGGCGCGTCTACGCGCCGTTCCTGCTGGCGAACGCCGCGGCGCTCGAGAGCGGTGCCGCGCAGGTCGAGTGCGAGATCGCCGGACGCAAGTGGACTCAGGCCCCCTTCGGGTATCAAGCGAAGTGCCTGCAGTGGCAGCGAGAAGGTCGCAGCGCGCTCGACCCCGCCGACCGCGCCTTCGTGGACGACGTCGTGTCCGGCACCGGCTGCGAGGCGCTGTTCGCGTAAGCGCCGGGATCCCGGTTCGAGATGCTCGAGATCGTCGCCTCGACCCGCAGCCGGCGGCGCGCCGAGGCCTGGTCGCTCGCGCTCTCCTCGCAGGGCATCTCGAACGGCCTCGGCTCGGCGCGAGGCAGCTGGCAGCTTTCGGTCGACGAGGGGGAGGCGGCGCGCGCGCGCGCGGTCGTCGACGCCTACGAGCGCGAGAACCAGGCGCGTCCGGAGCCGCCGGAGGCCGTGCCGGAGTACGGCCGGACGGGAATCGGCTTCGCGCTGGCCGGCGCGATCCTCCTGTTCTTCGCCGTCACCGGCCCGCGCGACTTCTCGGTCGCATGGTTCGAGCGAGGGAGCGCCGATGCCGCCGCGATCCTCTCCGGCGAGCTCTGGCGCGTGATCACGGCGCTCACGCTTCACGCGGACTTCACGCACGCGTTCGGAAACGCGCTCGCGTGCGCGCTGTTCGTCACCGTCGTGTGTCGCGCCCATGGACCCGGCGTCGGCGGCGCCCTGGTCCTCGCCACCGGCGTGGCAGGCAACCTCATGAACGCCGGCTACCACGAGGCGCACCACAGCTCGGTGGGCTCCTCGACTGCGCTGTTCGGCGCCGTCGGGATTCTCGCGGGCATGCAGTTCACCCGGCGCCGCCGGCTGCGCTCGCGGCGCGCACCCGCCTGGATTCCGCTCGCCGGGGGACTCGGCCTGCTCGCCATGCTCGGCACGGGCGCGCGCGCGGACCTCGGCGCGCACCTGTTCGGCCTGCTCGCCGGAACGGGGCTGGGCGCCGCCGCCGCACTCTGGATCGGCCGGCCAGCGGGGGCCGTCGCGCAGTGGCTGGCCGGCGCGTGCGCGCTCGCGACG
>CAZLBF010000176.1:0-3981 GCA_964557495.1 uncultured Myxococcales bacterium
CCTCCGCGGCATCGCTGCGCGTGGAGTTCACCTACCGAGTTTCCGGCGCCGCCGTGGCTGCCGAGGTCGACCTGATTCCGAGCGACACGTTTCCCAGAGCGGCGGGGTACGGAGTCAACGGGCGCTGGGCGGAGCGCAAGGTCGATGCCGCGGACTACTCGATCGCCTTTGCCGCGGGGGGGCGCGAGGTGCCGGTGCAGGATCCGCTCGGGCTGCGGATCGACGCCTTCGTGCGGGAGCTCGAAGCCGTCCGCCAGGCCGGGACGGGTTCGCAAGCCCCTGGAATCGTGCAGCGAATGGAGTTGCTCGAGAGCCTCGTGCTGGCCTGCGAGCGCCACTTCGGCGACTGACGCGCGGTCTGCGGCCGGCTCCGCACCCGCCGTCATGCCCGCAATCCGCTTGTATGCTATGACTCCACGCGCTCGAGGGGGGCTACGAGCGAGGAGTGGGAGCATGGCCCACGCGATTCACGACTTTACGGGGAAGCTGCGCCAGCCGTCCGTGGCCGGTCACGTGCAGGAGTACGTGAACTGGCGCCGAGCGGTGGCGCAGGCGCGAGCCAGCGGCGAGCCGGAGCCGAAGGCGCCGGCCCTCGCGCCCGTCTCGATCAATCTCGACCTCACCACGGCGTGCAACTTCCGGTGCACGCACTGCATCGACTGGGACATCCTCAACACGGCCCACAAGCACCGCGAGGTCGAGCTCCGCGCGTCGATCCAGCTGATGGCCGAGCGCGGACTGCGTTCCGTGATCGTGATCGGAGGCGGCGAGCCGACGCTCTATCCCGGCTTCGCCGACTTCGTGAAGTTCCTGAAGGAGGCGGGGCAGCAGGTCGCCATCGTGACGAACGGCAGCCGCGGCGATCGGCTGGCCGAGGCCGTCCAGTACATGGACTCCAACGACTGGATCCGGCTGTCGCTCGACTCGGGGAGCAACGAGCTGTTCGTCGAGATGCATCGGCCCACCAACAAGAAGGTCGACCTCGACGCGATCTGCGAGTGGGTGCCCAAGATCAAGGAGCGCAACCCGCAGGTTCGGGTCGGCTTCTCCTACATCATCGTGTGGCAGGGCGCGTCGCGCGACGACGAGACGATTCACGAGAACATCCACGAGATCGTGATGGCCGCGGAGCGCGCCAAGCACTATGGGTTCGACTACATCGCCTTCAAGCCGGTGCTGGAGCGGCAGGAGACCGGTGCCGAGGTGATGGACCCGAGCAAGACCGCGCTCGAGGTTGCCAAGGTCGTGGCGCGTATCCGCGCCGAGGTCGACCGGGCCAAGCAGCTCGACGACGAGACCTTCGACGTGTTCGAGAGCACGAATCTGCGCGTCCTCGAGCAGGGCAACTGGCGCGACTTCACCAAGCAGCCGCGCACCTGCCACATGCAGGCGTTGCGCCAGGTCCTGACTCCGACCGGTCTCTACAACTGCCCCGCTCACCGCGGCGTCGAGAAGGCGCGCATCGCTTCCCCCACGGCCTACCGCGATCCGGGAGAGGCCGCGTCCACGGGCGACGGCCTGCTCGAGATCCTCGACAACTTCGACGCGAGTCACGAGTGCAAAGAGGTGACCTGCCTCTACAACGGTGTGAACTGGTGGCTGGAGAAGATGATCGAGGATCCGCGCGGAAGCGCGGAGCTCGAGGTCGGCGAGGAGCGGGACGACTTCTTCCTCTAGGGTCGAGGTGAGCTCGCGCGCGCCCCGCAAGATCCTGGTTCGCGCGCCCAGCTGGGTGGGCGACGTCGTCATGGCCACGCCGGCCCTGCGCGCGCTGCGCCACGCGCACCCCGGGGCCGAGATCGTGCTCGAGGGGAGGCCCTTCCTCGAAGGCCTGGTCGACGGTCTGCCCAGCATCGACCGCTTTCTCGCCGATCCCGGCCGCGGCCTCCGGAGCTCGATCGAGCGCGCGCGGACGCTGCGCGCGTCGGGCTTCGACTGGGCGGTCCTGCTCCCCGACTCCGTGCGTTCCGCCCTGGGTCCGTTCCTGGCGCGGGTTCCGATTCGCGCGGGCTACGCGCGCGACCCGCTGCGCCGCGCGATGCTGACGCTGAGCCTCGCCGCTCCCCGAGAGGGCGGCAGGCGCGTGCCGGTCTCGATGATCGAGCGCTACCTCCGCACCACGCGTGCGCTCGGCTGCGCCGATCGCGGCGACGCGCTCGAGCTTCCCGTGCGGGATCCGGCACGCGAGCGGCTAGGGGAGCGCCTCGAGGCGAGCGGGGTCGCGAGCTCGGATGCGCTCCTGGTCGTCACGCCGGGCGCGAGCTTCGGATCGAGCAAGCTCTGGCCCGTGGAGCACTTCGCGAGCGCCTGCGACGGCATCGCGCGGGATCTCGGACTTCGCACGCTGCTGGCGCCGGGCCCCGGCGAGGAGGCGATCGCCGCCGCGATCGCGGACGCGATGCAGAGCCCGGCGCTGAACCTGGCCGACCCCCCGACGACGCTGGCCGAGCTGGCTGCTCTGATCGAACGCGCGCGTCTGGTTCTGACCAACGACACCGGTCCGCGACACGTCGCGGTCGCACTCGGATGCCCGGTCGTCACGCTCATGGGCCCGACGGACCCGCGTCACACCGCGCACCTCCTCGAGCGGCAGCGCGTGCTCCGGACGCGCGTGGACTGCAGTCCGTGTCACCATAAGACCTGTCCCATCGACCACCGCTGCATGACGCGGCTGACTCCCGATCAGGTGTTGGCCGCGGCGAAGGAGCTGCTGGCATGACCGCTCGCGTCGTTCCCGACTACCGTGAGCTGGCGGACATCCTCGAGGCCGAGCGCCGGGCGGGTCGCAGCGTGGCGCTGACCAACGGCTGCTTCGACGTGCTGCACGTGGGACACGTGCGCCTGATCGCCGCCGCGCGCGGCGAGGCCGACATCCTGGTGGTGGCGCTCAACAGCGACCAGAGCGCGCGAGAGAACAAGGGGCCCGACCGCCCCCACGTTCCGCTCGAGGAGCGGATGGAGGTGATCGCGGCGATCGAGGGGGTCGACTTCGCCACCAGCTTCGGCGAGCCGACCGCCGAGCAGATCCTCGCGACGCTGCGTCCCGACGTGCACGTCAAGGGCACCGACTGGACCGAGGAGACGGTGCCCGAGCGCGACGTCGTGATCGCCTACGGCGGGCGCATCGCGATCTGCGGCGACCCCAAGACGCACTCGAGCACGGGGCTGATCCGCAAGCTCGGGGACTGAGACCGTCCCTGCGGCGCCGCGAAGGCGCCGCCGAAGCTCAGGGCTTCGGGAGCTTGTGCAGGGCCTCGCGTTCGGCTGCGTAGGTCGGTCGGCAGGTGCGGGAGACCCACTTCCCGCGGGTCATCCACCTGCGGGTGCGCACGGTCGCCGAGCCGCCGCTGGCGAAGGCCCAGCTATAGGTCTGGGGGGTAAAGCGGTCGACGCCCTTGGAGGATGCCGAGAGCGTGTAGCGCGCGTGTATCGAGACGCGGGTCAGTCCCCTCCGGATCTTGCCCACCCGCAGGTCGATGCGGCCTCGGAACTGGGCCTCCCCCTCCTGCCTGAGATAGTCGATGAAGGGACCCTTGAAGTCCCCCCGCTCGATCCAGCCGCAGTCCACGTACTTGGCGGCCTCCTCGATCGAGCCGAAGGAAAACGTCATCCGCCCGGTCGTCGCCTCCTCGTCCGTCGTCCCGAACTGCTCGAGCGTCGATCGCCACACCTCGACAAACGGCAGCTCGATCTCGACGAAGAGCTGCGGCGCCTCGACATCGAGATCGGGCTCGCGATACTCCGGAGTCGAGCAGCCGAGCGTTCCCGCGAGCCCGAGAGCGAGCCAGGCGGCCCAGCCGACGCATCGATTTCGCACCGCTTCCCTCCCTTTGCCCCGGACCCGGCGGCGAAGCGCGATCATAGCCGACGCGCCCGGCGCTTGCGCTGCGCAGGCGGGATGGTTCATGCTCCCGGGCGACCCGGGCGTGCGGCATCGCGGCCGTCGCCCCACGCGCAAAGGCACCGCGCAAAGGCACCGCG
>CAZLBF010000177.1:0-3456 GCA_964557495.1 uncultured Myxococcales bacterium
CACACCACGAGGAGTGCGCCGACGCCGTCGACCGGGCCCTGTCTCTCGCAAGGCGAGGGAGCCTGTCTCCAGAAGCGGTCGAGACGCTCGGCCAGGGATGGACCGCGGAGGAGGCCGTCGCGATCGCGCTCTACTGTGCCCTGGTCGCGCCCGACCTCGAGCGCGCCCTCCGCCTAGCCGTGAACCACGGTGGCGACAGCGACAGCACGGGGTCGCTGACCGGAAACCTGCTAGGTGCGGCGCGCGGCGAGCTGTCGATCCCTCCCCGCTGGCTCGATGTGCTCGAGCTGCAGGCAGAGATCGAGCGGGCCGCCGACGAGCTGTTTGACGCCCTGACGGGTCCATTTCGTGCGACCCGCTCCGGGACCTGCCGTACAATGGGCCGATGAGCCGAACCAAGCGGGTGCTCCTGTGGGTGATGGCCGCGTTCTACGTGGTCGGGGGACTCAACCACCTGATGAACCCGGAGTTCTACGTGGCCATCGTCCCGCCCGGCCTGCCGAATCCGGAGTGGCTCAACGTGATCTCCGGCCTGGCGGAGATCGTGCTCGGCGTCTTCGTGCTCGAGTCGCGCGTTCGCGTGCTCGCGGCATGGGGGATCATCGCCCTCCTCATCGCGGTCTTCCCGGCGAACCTCTGGGTCGCGCTCGCGAACATCGGTCTACCGGGCGGCGAGCCCGGGACCGGGAATGCCCTGTTCAACTGGGTGCGCCTGCCGTTCCAGGGGCTATTCATCGTCTGGGCCTGGTGGTACACGCGCCCCGACGCCGACTAGCACTCGACTGCCGAGGAGAGGATCATGAAAGGTCTACCCGAACCCGTCACTTCGCAGCCGAGCAAGGGTGAGCTCGAGGCGCGTCTAGGGCGGGTCCAGGCGTTGATGCGGGAGCAGGGGCTCGACTGCTACGTCAGCTTCGACCCCGTGAACATCTACTACCTGACTCACTTTGCGAACAACGTCCACGAGCGGCCCTTCATCCTGGTGATTCCGAGCGAGGGGGCGCCGACCATGGTGGCGCCCCTCCTGGAGACGAGCCACGTCCAGTCGCGGGCGCGCTGCGACCTCGAATACGCGACCTACTACGAGTTTCCCGCCCCACCGGGACAGAACTGGTACGACGTGTACGGCGCCCTCATCAAGCCGAGTGCACGCGTGGGCATCGAGCCCTCGGTCCCCGTCGGGATCGCCGAGCACACGCCGGGCAAGACCGTGGTCACCGACGTGATCGACGAGGTACGCATCCTGAAGTCGGCCTACGAGATCGGCCGCAACGTCCACGCCTGCCGGGTCGTCGAGCTGGGTCACGAGAAGATCCTCGAGACCTGCCGCCCCGGGGTGATCGAGGGGGCGATCTACGCCGCGGCCTCCCAGGCGATGATGGCCCGCATCCTCACGGACATCCCCGACGCGAACATCATCGTATCGCGTGCGGTCGGGGCCGTCTGGCCTCCCGCCCTGTCTCACGACCCGCACCTCGTGCCGGGCTTCCGCACCGAGATGGAGCAGGGCGGGCCCCACGTCTCGATCTCTTTCGCGCAGGTCGACGGCTATGGCGTCGAGCTCGAGCGAACCTTCTTCCTGGGAGAGGTTCCCGAGGGGGCCAAGGCACCCTTCGACGCCATGTTCGAGGCGCGCGCCCGCACCTACGAGCTGGCCCGGCCGGGCGCGATCCTGAGCGAGATCGACACGGCCGTTCGCAAGGTCATCACCGACCGAGGCTACGGGGACCGCATCCTGCACCGCACCGGGCACGGCTTCGGAATCACCGGACACGAGGCGCCCTACGTCGCCGAGGGCTACGAGCGCGCGCTCGAGCCCGGCATGCTGATCAGCGTCGAGCCCGGCATCTACATCCCCGGCCAGGGTGGCTTCCGGCACTCCGACACGGTGCTGATCACCGATGACGGCTGCGTGAGCTTGACCCACGCGCCGGAGACGCTCGAGGAGCTCACGATCCCGATCTAGGCGAGCACCTCACTGCCCCGCGCGCGCGGCTCGGTCACAGCCCGTGGTTCGGCCACTTCGGCTTCAGGTTCTTGTCCAGGAACGCCTGCGCGCCGTCGCTGTGCTTGTCCTTGCGCAGGAACATCGAGAGCACCATCTCGGCCTCGATGCGCAGGCGCTCCTCGAGTGTGCGCCCGACGCCGCGCATCAGGCTCTCCTTGTCGGAGCGAATTGCCCCCTGAGGCAGCTCGCAGATCGAGTGCGCCAGCTCCAGGGCCCGCGCGAGCGCCTGCCCCTCCGGGACGATCTCGTTCACGAGCCCGAGGCGGTACGCCTCCTGGACGTCGATGCGCCGTCCGGTGATGATCAGCTCCATCGCGTGGGAGAAGCCGACCACCAGCGGCAGGCGCACCGTGAGCCCGTCGCCCGCCACGATGTTCCAGCGCCGCTCGAGTGCGCCGAACTCGGCGTTCTCCGAGCCGATGCGAATGTCGGCGAGCAGCGCGGTTTCGAGGCCGGCCGCGAAGGCATAGCCGTTCACCGCCGCGATCACAGGCTTGAAGATGTCGGCGCGCCGCGTGTATCCGCAGTAGCCCTCGACGTTGTAGACGTCTACGCGAAAGCGGTCGAAGCCGGCGAACTCCGTCAGGGCCGCCGCGTCGTTGAGGTCCCAGCCGGCGCAGAACGCCTGCTCGCCCGCGCCCGTCATGACGGCGACGAAGGCGTCGTCGTCGTCGCGGAAGCGCTTCCAGGCGTGCTGTAGCTCGTCGTTGGTGGCTCGGTCGATGCAGTTGTGCACGTCCGGCCGGTTCAGCGTGATCGTGACGACGTGCGCGTCCTGCTCGTAGAGGATGTTCTGGTAGTCCATGGCAGGTGGCCTCCCTGGCTGAAGGGCCGGTTCGCTCTTCGATGACTTCTCACTCGGCGCGGGCGATGCGCTCCAGCGTCGCGACGATCTCCGCGGTGTCGGCGGTCGGCCCGAAGGCGGCGGCGACCCCCTTGGCCTGGATCTCTCGCGCGTCCTCCGGTGTCACCACCGATCCGCCGACCACGACGGGAACCTCGAGCTTGCGCTCCCGCAGGTGCTCGAAGAGCGCGTCGAGGTAGTGCAGGTACTCCCACGAGTGGCAGCTCAGCCCGATCACGTCCACTCCCTCTTCGTGGGCGGCGCGCACGATGTCGGGCGGCAGGTTGAAGCGTCCCAGGTAGATGACCTCCATGCCGGCGTCGCGCAGCGCGCGCGCGACCGCAATGGCGCCGACCTCGTGCTGGTCCAATCCCAGGATGCCGAGCAGTACGCGGATCGGTCTCACACTGCGGCTCCTCTCAGATGGGGTCGGCCAGCCTGCCGAAGGGGTCGGCGGGACGCCCGTAGGCCATGCGCAGGACGCCGGCCATCTCGCCCATCGTGGCGCCGGCCTGCGTCGCTTCGATGATCGGCTGTATCAGGGATGCCTCGCGATCCGACGCCCGGGCGTGCAGGGCCTCGAGGCTCGCCGTGACGCGCGAGC
>CAZLBF010000178.1:0-11297 GCA_964557495.1 uncultured Myxococcales bacterium
AGGGATGTTCTCGCCGTGCACCCGGAACTCCGGCTCGTCACGCAGGAACTCGAGCCGGCCCGTGCGGTTGTACCAGGGAAGGCACTCCACGCTCTGCTCGTATCCGATGAACTTCGGATAGCTCCGGCCCATCATCATGACGGGGACGCCCTGCTCCGCCTTTTCGAGTAGATCGCCGAAGTCGTAGCCCTTCGTGATGTTGCTGTGGTCCAGGACTCGCTGGATGTAGGTTGCGGCCTTGTCCTTGTCGATGAAGTGCCAGTAGGCCCTGAAGCGTTCGTCCCCGGTGATCTCCGCCAGCTTGCCCGCCACGCCGGCGTAGATCTGCGAGTCGGAACGCGTATTGTGGATGCGATCGATCTTGGAGAGTGGCATCACCTGCATGAAGGGATTCGTGCAGGAGTTTGTCATGTCGTGAACGTTGTATTCGCCCCAGGAATCCACCCCCAGCACCACGTCGGCGTACTCGCAGCTCCCCGTCCACCACCACTCGTTCACGATTACCGCGTCGATCATCCGCTTGCTCTGGGACTTGGCTCTGTAGGCCGGGTGACGCAGCAGGTTCATCACGACGTCGTAGTGACCCTTTGCGTTGCCGAGCAGTGAGTTCGATGCCGAGAACCAGAGATGCTTGGTCGGAAGCGGCATGTGGCTCTTGCCGTTGTAGACCTTCCCGTGCACGTCCAGCGGCGTATCGCCGTGGCTGTAGAAGTGGGCCGACTGCATGCGGGTAGTCGGTCGGATCCGGACCGGCTTCTTCGGGTCGAGCTCGGGATCGAAGGGATCCTCTGCCATGTACTGGGGCATGCCGTTGAAATAGGCTGCGCGGTAGTTCCCCGCGTAGCTTCCGACGTTGCCGCCCTGAAAGCCCACGTTGCGCGTCAGGCTGGCGACGAGGAAGATCGCCCGGTCCTTCTGGTCGGCGTTGAACATCTGGTTCGGGCCCATGCCGACGACGAAGAGCACGGTCTCCGGGTTCGCTGCACATTGCTTCGCGAGGCTCTTGACCGCGCTCGGCGGCGCCCAGGTGACCTTCTCGACGTTCTCGAGGGACCAGGTATCGCGCAGGTGCTGCCGGACCAGGTCGAAGACCGGCCGCAGCTCGACGGCCGTTCCTCCAACCTGTGCGTTGAACTTGCCCTCGAGGGCGGGGTCCACACCGCGCGCGAAGAAGAACTTGCCGATGTCGTCGCGGGAGACTGCGGCGGGGGCTCCGGTCTTCGTGTCCCAGACCACGAAATCGCCCCAGGCTTCGCGCGCCTCCTCCGACACCACGGGATGGCCCTCGTCGGTGGCGTACGGAGCGACCTTCTCGCCGGGCTTCAGCACGCGCGTGCGCTGCAGAGGCGCGTTCTTGTAGCCGGGGATCACTTCCGCGGCTCGCAGCAGCTCCTTGGTATCCATTCGCACCAGCAGGGGCAGGTCCGTGTGTCCCTTGACGAACTCCTTGTCGTAGAGCTCCTGGTCGATGATCTCGCGGGCAACACCGAGGGCAAGCGCCGGATCCGTGCCCGGGCGAATCACGATGATCTCGTCGGACTTCGAGGCCGTCGAGCTGTATTCGGTCGTGATCGAGATAACCCGGGTGCCCTTCATGCGGGCTTCGGTCAAGAAGTGCGCGTCGGGCATCTTGGTCGAGATCCAGTTCATTCCCCAGAGGATCGCCACCTTCGAGTACTCGACGTTGGCAAGGTCGAAGTCGATGGTCTGCTGGCCGCACACCATCGGGTGTCCAGGCGGCAGGTCCGTGTGCCAGCTGTAGTTGTCGAAACCGGTGCCGCCCTTGGCCTCCTCCGGTCGCACCCCTCGGATCTTCGCGTCGAGCAGGGCCATCGAGTTGGCCTGCCGGTACTGGCCGAATAGCTTGATCGAGCCCAGCACCGGCATCCCGCCGCGGAACTTCAGCGTCCGCGTGCCGGCGCCCTCGCAGGCCTTCACCATCTCGGGGTGATAGTCCTGGGCGAGCAGTCGCTCGGCTCCCTTCTCGCCCGAGTAGTAGCGCGCCAGATGCGCCTGAACGCGGGCCACCAGCGCGTAGGCTTCATCCCAGCTGACCGTCATGAAGCTGTCTTCTCCGCGACGGAACAGCTCGGCCGGCGGCAGCCCGTCTTCGCCTCTCGGGAAGTCGCGCTCGACCCACTCCATGAAGCCTCGGCGCACCTTCGGGCTCTTGACCCGGCGGTCGCCGCTGAAGCGGCGCACCACCGCGATTCCCTTGTTGCAGTGGCGAGGGTCCCACCGCTGCGAAGACTTGGTGCCGTAGAGGTCGCTCGCTTCGTTGAAGCGCTGCGAGGGTCCGCAACGCGTGATGACGCCGTTCTTCACGAACGCGCGCAGGTAGCAGTTGTGCGTGCAGTTGGGCGTGCACACGAAGACGAAGGAGTCGTCGTGGGCGTACACGTCGCGGTACAGGGACTCCCAGTCGCGCTTCGGGTACTCCGCGAGCGGATTGGTCGCTGCAGACGCGGGCCTGAGCACGGCGAGCGAGAGCAGGTCGGCGCCGGCGACCATGGCCACGGTCGCGGAGGCGCCCTTCAAGAAGTCCCGTCGCTTCACACGCGAGTCGCCATGCATCTCGGCTCCCCTATTCTGCAGCGAGCGCGGGTCAGAACGCCTCGGTCAGGACCCTGACCCGCCTCCTATTGATGAACTAATTCTCATGTCCAATGGCCATGTGGCAGCTCACCTGGTCGCACAGCGCTGCGTCGGGCGCCGGTCGGGCCAGGATGTCGCCGAGCGACCAGGCGCCCAGGGTCTCGATCACGGCCGAGTGCAGCTGGTTCATCGCCTCGTGATAGGCGCAGACCTGCTTCAGGTCGGGGTGAAACTGGCAGTAGTCCGCCAGGATGCGTCCCTGGCACGCCTCGACGATCTCGAGCAGCGTGATCTCCCCGGGTGAGCGGCTCAGCGTCACGCCCCCGTACATGCCCCGGAAGGTCTTCAAGATGTCGGCCTTGACCAGCAGGGTGCTGATCTTGGCCATGTAGCTCGGCGACGCGCCCACTCGCTCGGCGATCGCGGCGGGCGAGACCGGCGCGTCACGCCCCGACCGGGCGACGTGAAGCAGGCCGCGCAGTGCCGTCTCCGAGGTCTTATTGAGCATGTCGTTCCCCCGGCCGCGACGCCCGCCGTCCTAGGAGGCCGCCACCGCCGCCTCGACGTCGGCCCTTCCATCCGATCCGATCGGGGCCAACTCGAACTCGCGCTGCAGGATGGCGAGCACGTTCGGAGTGATGAAGGCGGGCAGGTTCGGCCCGAGGCGGATCCGTCGGACCCCCAGGTGGAGCAGGGTGAGCAGCACCGCCACCGCCTTCTGCTCGAACCAGGAGATGACCAGGTCGAGCGGCAGGTCGTTCACGGTGCAGTCGAACGCGTCCGCCAGGGCGAGCGCGACCTGGATCGCCCCGTACGCGTCGTTGCACTGCCCCATGTCCAGCAGGCGCGGCAGCCCGGCGACCGTCCCGTAGTCGTGGTCGCGGATCCGGTACTTGCCGCAGCCCAGGGTCATCACGATCGACTCCTCCGGGGCGTGCTGGGCGAAGTCGGTGAAGTAGTTGCGGCCGCTCTCGGCACCGTCGCAGCCACCGACCAGCAGGAAGCGCTTGATCTGGCCCGACTTCACCGCCTCGACGATCTTGTCGGCCAGCGACAGGACCACCGAGTAGTGGTGGCCGATCTGGCTCCGCTGGATGGCGGTGGGCTCGAGGGAGCCGATCGCCAGGGCGCGCTCGATCACCGGCGAGAAGTCGTCGGAGGTCAGCCGCTGGGCACCGGGCACGGCGACCGCCCTCATCGTGAAGAGGCGGTCGAGGTAGGTGTTGCTCGTGTGCGGAATGACCACGCAGTTCGTGGTGGCGACGACCGGCCCGCCGAAGCTCTGGAAGTCACTGCGCTGCTTCTGCCAGGCGCCTCCGTAGTGGCCCACCAGGTGGGGGTGCTTCTTCAGCCCGGCGTACATGTGTGCGGGCAGCATCTCGCCGTGCGTGTACACGTTGACGCCCCGCCCCGCCGTCTGCTCCAGGAGGTCCTTGAGATCGACCAGGTCGTGCCCGGTCACCAGGATTCCGGGGCCGGCCTGGATGCCCTCCGCGACCTCGGTGAGCTCGGGCTGACCCAGTACCTCGACGTGACCGTCGTTGAGCAGCTGCATGGTGCGCAGGTTCATGCGGCCGCACTCCAGAACCATCTCCACCAGCGCCTCGGGGTCGAAGTTGACGTTGGTCATGGTGGCGAAGAGCGCGTCTTCGATGAACGCCTCGACCTCGGGATCGGTCTTGCCCAGGCGCCGCGCGTGGCTCTTGTAGGCGGCCATGCCCTTGACGCCGTACAGCAGGAGCTTCTGCAGGGACTCGACGTCCGGGTCCTTGCCGCAGATGCCCCGGTCGACGCAGCCGGTGCCGTGATAGGTCTGCTCGCACTGGTCACAGAACATGGGAAGCGCGGATTCACTCACGAGAGGTCCCTTTCCCGGCGGGAATCGAGCCTGGCCCTGGATCTACTTAACCGATAAATACGATAATTGATGTCCGATTAGTCTGTCAATCAATATTCAGGGCGAGGGCTTTTCTCAGCGTCCGAGCGGATCAGGCGAGGTCGGCGAAGAGCGCCTCCGTCGCGTCCAGCCAGCGGTCGAGCGAGAAGCGCTCGAGCACGCGTGCCCGGGCCCGCTCCCCCATCTGGCTGGCGCGCTCGGGGTCGTCGAGCAGGCTGCGGATGCCCCCCGTCAGTGCGTCGACGTCTCCGGAGCGGTAGAGCAGGCCCGTCTCGCCCGGGACCACGATCTCCGAGACCCCGCCCACGTCCGCCGCGATCACCGGAAGGCGCATCATCCCGGCCTCGCGCAGCACGACCGGCAGCGACTCGCGACGCGAGGGGAGCACGAGCAGGTCGAAGCTCCGCAGGTAGCCGAGCACGTCGTCGCTGTAGCCGGCGAAGCAGACGCGGTCCTCGAGCCCGCGTTCGCTCGCCGCGGCGCGCAGTGTGCCCTCCTCCGGTCCGGACCCGACGATGCACAGGACCGCGTCCTGCGGCAGATCGGCGAGGGCGGCGATCGCGTCCTCGACCGCCTTCTCGGAAGAGAGGCGGCCGACGCAGCCGATCACGCGCGCCCCCGCCGGAATGCCGTGGCGCGCCTCGAGGTCCAGCGGCTCGATCGCGTCGGGGTCGTGGATCTCGATCCCCGTGTGGACAACCTGGCCCAGGCTGCGACCCCAGCGCGCCTCCAGGCGCGACTGCTCGTAGCGCGAGACGAAGCTGAGGCGGTCGGGCAGCAGGCGCAGCACCGGGTAGGCGAGCCAGTCGTTCCGCCGCTCGCTCACGTTGTGGATGGTCGTCACGAGCGGCACCCGGATCAGCCCCGTGCGGGCACCGATGCCCGCGAGGAACGTCATGCGGATCGAGTGGGCGTTGATCAGGTCGATTCGCTGGTCCCGACAGGTCCGAGCGATGCGACCCAGCCCTCCCGTCCCGCGGAGCGACAGGACCGCTGCTCCGTGCCGGCGCGCGAGGTCGAGCATCGGCTCCCCCCTCGCACCGATCACCACCCGGTGTCCGCGGGCGCCGAAACCCTGCGCCAGCCGCAGCACGTCTTGCTCGGCACCGCCGGGCCGCACACCCTCCAGCAGGATCAGCAGGTTCAGGTCTCGCTCCTCCCGCAGCCTCCGAGCCTACCCGAGCATAACGCGCTCAGGCGCCACTTCAGTCAGGCCGATGACGCTCCCGAGCAGAAACCCCTCGGGAAACGCACCGCTGATGGACACGTCCGCCGCTGAGCAACGCATTCGCCTCGTGGCGGAGGGTACGGCCTCGGCCACCGGCGAGGCCTTCTACGACGCGCTCGTGCGCGCACTGGCCAGCGTGTGCGGCACTCGGTACGCGATGCTGGGAGCGTTGCGCGGGCCGTGCGAGGTCGAGGCGCTGGCCCTGTGGAACTCCGATGCCCTGGAGCACGGCCTCCGCTACTCGATTCTCGGGACGCCCTTCGAGAGCGCGCTGGCCGACCGCTTCTTCAGTGTCGAGGACCGCATTGCGGAGGAGTTCCCCGAGGACCTGCTGATCGAGGAGTGGGGAATCCAGAGCTTCATCGGCGTCGCGCTCGTCTCCTCCGACGGTGAGCTCCTGGGCGTCTTGAGCGCGTTTCACGACGCGCCGCTTCCCGACGAGGCGCGCGACCCCGCGCTGCTCCGCATCTTCGCGTCACGCGCGACCGCGGAGCTCGAGCGCATGCAGATGCAGGTCGCCGTCGAGGAATCCGAGGCGCTGACTCGCGGCATCATCGAGTCGAGCCCGGACGGAATCCTCGCCCTCGCGCCCTCCGGAGAGATCGAATTCCTGAACGGGGCGGCCAGGGAGATGTTCCGGCTCTCCACCGAGAGCTGCTGGGACATCTCGATCACGCAGCTGGTTCCGGCCCTGCGGCTCGACGGCGCGATCCAGCCCGGGGGCCCCGAGAGCGCCACGAACAGCTCGACCCTGGAGCTCGAGGGGCTCCGCTCCGACGGCTCCCGCTTCCCGATTGCGGTCACGGTCGGCAGGCTCGACCTCGGGAGCCGAGAGCTCCGAACCGCGACCGTCCGAGACATCTCCCAGCGCCGGATCGAGGAGCAGCGGCTGCGCGACTACGCAGCCGCGCTCGAGCAGACCAACGCCGACCTCGAGCGCGCGAAGCGGAACGCCGAGGAGGCCGCCCGCGCAAAGACGGACTTCCTCGCGAACATGAGCCACGAGATCCGGACCCCGATGACGGCGATCCTGGGGTTCGCTGAGATCCTGCTCGAGGAGGAGGCCGACCTCGACGCGCGGCCACAGCATCGCGAGGCGATCCGGACGATCCGACGCAACGGCGCCTACCTGCTCGAGATCCTGAACGACGTTCTCGACTTCTCGAAGATCGAGGCGAACCGGCTCGAGGTCGAGCGCATCCCCTGCTCCCCGCTCGAGATCCTCTTCGATGTCGAGACGCTGATGCGCGTCCGCGCCGAGCAGAAGGAGATCGAGTTCGGCATCTCGCTCGAGGGGGCGATCCCGCAGAGGATCGAGACCGATCCCGTCCGGCTGCGCCAGGTCCTGCTCAACCTGGTGGGGAACGCGGTCAAGTTCACGGACGAGGGGGGCGTGCAGATCTCGGTCCGCTACCAGCAGGCGCTCCAGCTGATCGAGTTCGAGATCTCCGACACCGGCCTCGGCATCCCGCTGGAGCAGCTGGTGCACATCTTCGACCCGTTCAGCCAGGCGGACACGTCCACCACGCGGCGCTTCGGGGGCACGGGTCTCGGCCTGCCGATCTCGAAGCGCTTGACGGAGCTTCTGGGCGGCCGCATCGAGGCCCACAGCATCGTCGAGCGCGGAAGCATCTTCCGGGTCAGCCTTCCGGTCGGGGCGGTGGAAGCCGTCGAGATGGTCGACGAGATCGAGGAGCCGGACACCGATTCCGACCACAAGCTCCTCGAGCAGATCGAGCAGTCACAGCTGCGAGGGCGAATCCTGGTGGTGGAGGACGGCTGGGACAACCAGCGCCTGGTCCGCCACATCCTGGAGCGCGCCGGCTGCGAGGTCGAGGTCGCGGACAACGGACAGATCGGCGTCGACCTCGCGCTCGAGGCCCGCGACAGGGACGAGCCATTCGACGCGATCCTGATGGACGTGCAGATGCCCGTGCTCGACGGCTACGAGGCGACCCGCCGCCTTCGGGAGCAGGGCTACACGGAGCCGATCATCGCCCTGACGGCGCACGCGTTCCCGGCCGAGCGCCAGCGCTGCATGGCGGCCGGCTGCGACGACTTCGCTACCAAGCCGATCGACCGCTTCAAGCTGCTCTCGATGCTGAGCGCGACCCTCAAGAAGCACCGCGCCTAGGATTCCGACCCGGGACTCCGTCTCGGGCCGACTCTCGAGTCGCCCTCCCGGGCGCGACCAGCCGGAGGCTTCTCAGCCTGTTGAGTGCGGCTCCCACCTCGAGCGGGCGGGCGCGAGCCCGGTCGCCGAAGCTCGGGGCCGTCACCGCGACCAGACCCTCCGACTCGATCCGAGACTCGAGAACCGCGAGCAGCTCCGGCAGCGCGCGGCGCCCATCGGCGAGCCCGCGCGAGATCGCGAGCAGCAGGTCTCCGATGGTCCGGCACTGGGCCGGGTCGATGAGCTGGTACAGGAGCGAGACGTCGATCTCCTCGGTGCCGAACTCGATGGCGCGCGTCTTCACGCCGCGCACCCGCTCCGCGCGCCGCCCGCGGCTCGGGTCCAGGCTCTCTGGATCGGGAACTCGCTGGCTCGGCCGCGGCCAGGGTCCCGGCTCGCGTGGCGCCGCCTGGCCGAGCGGATCCGTTGCGGCGATCTCGCGCGCCCGCGCCGTCAGGTCGCGCGGCCGGTACTCGTCCAGCTGGATCACGCAGTCGGCGACATCCAGGTACTCGCCCGCGCCCCCCACCACGAGCACCGACGAGACGCCCCGCTCCTCCCACAGCTGGCGGACCCGGTCGAGGAACGGCGTGATCGGCTCCTTGGCATCGGGCACCAGGCGGCGCATGCGGGCATCGCGGATCATGAAGTTGGTGGCGGCGGTGTCTTCGTCGATGAGCAGGCAGCGCGCGCCCAGCTCGAGTGCCTCGACGATCGCAGCCGCCTGCGAGGTGCTGCCCGAGGCGTCGTCGGTGTCGAAGCGGTCGGTCGCACGGCCGAGCGGCAGCCGGTCGATGAAGGGTCGGAGGTCGGCGCCGCACACCGAGCGCCCGTCCTCCGCGCGGATCGAGGCGGCGTTCGGATCGGTCACGCAGCGCTCCCGGCCGTCGCCCGGCGCGTGGTCGTAGACGCCGAGCGCCAGCGCCTGAAGCAGAGTGGACTTCCCGTGGTAGCCGCCGCCGGCGATCAGGGTGACGCCGCGGCGTATGCCGAGACCCCGTAGACGTCCGGCGTGCGGGGCGTCCAGCTCGCACGCCAGGGTGTCCGGGACCTCGAGTGGGATGGCGTCCCGAAGCGGCCGCGGATCGGCGCCGCTCTGTCGAGGCAACGCGCTGCCCTCGGCCAGAAAGGCCACGAGCCCGCGCGCTCCGAGCTGAGCCCGGAGCGCCGTCTGATCCTCGACACACTCGACGTGGCGCCGCAGCGCCTCGAGGTCGAGCGAGCCGAAGACGCGCTCCAGCGCCTCGGGAAGCTGCTCGTCCAGCAGCGCAGCGGCCTGGCGGCCGAGGATGCGACGGCCGGCGGCCGGAAACGCCGCGGAGAGGCGGAGCGCGACATCCGGGGCGCCTTGGCCGATGCACACGCCGGTCCGCTCGAGCACCTCCTGCCCGCAGGGGGCAATCTCGAGCTTGCGGCCCGAGCGGTCCAGCGCGCGCCGCAAGGCACGCTGCAGGAAGTCGGCGCTCGCGCGCCGCGCGTCCCCACCCGCGCGGGCCCAGTCGGGCAGGCGCGCCGACCCGGCCGGCACGTCGATGCGCAGGCGGCTCGGGGGTGCGAAGGGATCGGGCTGCACGTGCTCGACCCGCAACTGGGACGGACCGAGCGAGAAGCTCCGCCCGCGCAGCGAGCGGTAGTGGCCGAAGGGGCGGCCGTCCAAGCGCTCGACGGCCGAGCGCAGCTCGCTCATTCCGGCCGGGGACCCGGCTCGGACCCAGCGCCGAAGCGGAGCTTCGCGCGCCACAGGGCCACGGCGAGAAGCAGGAATGGGACTGCGGCGACGGCGCCGCCCAGAAGTCCCGGGCCCCGCTCGTCGAGCAGCGACCAGACGAACATCCCGACCCCGATCTGGCCCACGTAGAGGGCCGCCCACGGGTGCATCCACGAGCGCATGTTCCAGAACCCGTAGAGGCCGGCCGCGTAGATCGCCCAGTGCAGGGGCTCGGTCAGCTTCGCCGCCCAGCCGTGCAGCAGGATCCCGAACCAGACCTCCTGGTCCTCGGCGACCGGCTTCCAGAAGAGATCGAAGGGCAGATAGAAGAAGGTCATGTAGGCGCAGAAGGCGAGCAGCGCGTTCATCCACCAGGGCCGCTTCGCGAGCTCTGCCCGCCAGTTGACTTTCGCCATCTATTCGCTATTCCCAAGTAAAGCTGGGAGAGAGTTCGATGCGAGTCTCATTCTCATTCCGCGGCGCGGCCGGCATCCGCCGACCGGAGCGAACCGCGATCCCCGACCCCGTCCCCGTTCTGCGCGATCTCGAGAATCTGACCTCAGAGCTGACCCAGGAGATCTGCGGCCGCATCGGCAACGGCGTCCGACGACGCCGACATCTCGAGGTTCCGCAGGCGACTCCGAAGTAGCGATCGCTGCTCCTGCGGCGCGCCGTCGACCGTGGCTCCGAGCTGCTTGATGACGCGCACGATCTCGCGATCCTCACCGAGGTCGAGCAGCAGCAACAGCAGGTCGATGGCCTCCGGCATCCCGAAGCTCTTGGTGTACTCGCGGTAGATCCGCAGGAAGTTCGGCGTGTCGTGCGCCTCGCGGAGCCGCTGCTCGAGGCGTCGACGGGGCGCATCTTCCTTCTTGCCGAACAGGCGCTCCTCGACCTTGCGTTTGTAGGCGCCACTCGCCCAGCGCGCCCGCTGCTGCGCCCGCCCGTTCCGCGGGCGACGGGAGTTACCCTCGCCGCGCTTCTCGCGCTGCAGCTTGTCGCGCTCACTGAAGGTGAGCTTGTCTCGCTCGCTCACGTCGGTCTCCCTTGCCTGGTCGCAGGCCGCGGCGGAAATCCAAGCGAAGGAGCCACCCTCAGGCAGCCTCCCCTCGCCCCCGGAATCATTCTCCCGATCGCAGCTCGACGGGTCGTCCTGGGCTCCGAGCCGGACGCTACTCGAAGAGCAGGCGACCTCGACGCGGAGCGCGCGGCCAGGGGCCACGCACTGACGGGCGATAGGATGCATCATCGGGCGCCCGCTGTCTCGTATTTTTGTTGCGGCCCGGCGAGGCGCAGCTGTCGTAGACTTGACACGGGAGGCAATCCATGGACCAGACGAGAGAGATCACCTCCGGGCTCGAGTTCCCGGAGGGGCCCATCGCCCTCGATGACGGCAGCGTTCTCGTGGTCGAGATCAAGGGCGGGCGCCTGACGCGCGTGCTGCCGGACGGAACGCACAAGGTCGTCGCGGAGACGGGAGGGGGACCCAACGGGGCGGCGCTCGGCCCGGACGGGAAGGTCTACGTCTGCAACAACGGCGGCTTCGAGTGGCACCAGGCGGGGGTCCTGACACTCCCCGGCAACCAGCCTGCCGACTACAGCGGCGGCCGCATCGAGCGCGTCGACCTCGAGACCGGCCGGGTCGAGGTGCTCTACAGCGAGTGCGACGGTCTTCCGCTGCGCGGTCCGAACGACC
>CAZLBF010000179.1:0-10305 GCA_964557495.1 uncultured Myxococcales bacterium
CGCTGATCGGCCACTCCGCCGCCCGAGGCGGCGCGAGCGCGCGCAGCGGCCTTGCGCGCGACCCGCTGGCGCGCGATCGCGTCGAGCCTGCCGACGCGGTCCCGCTGAGCTGCCCGGTAGCGGTCCAGGAAGTCGGCGGCGTAGCGGCTCGGCTTTGGAGGCTCCGCGAATCCGTTCGCCGGATCGTAGAGGTCGAGCGACGGATCGCAGGAGAGCGGGTCGCCCTCCTCCACCAGCGATGCGTCGATCGCCTGCCCCAGGAAGTGCCCCTCTCCCGGATGCGCCGCGAGGTAGACCATGGCGTCGGCGGCCGGCAGGTCGAAGCGGTTCAGATCGAGGGGATCGCCGGCGGCGGTGTCGCGCAAACGCTCGCCCGCCGGTGACAGCGCCTGGCTCAGGTAGAAGGTGTAGAGCGAGCCACCTCCCGAGTTCCCGAGCAGGATGACTCGATCGAAGCGCTCGCGCATCGCGCGGAGCCCCGCCGCGACGTCCAGCAGCAGCCGCTCGTGGATCAGCGTCGAGTCGTTTCCGAGCCAGCGGCTGTTCTGACAGAACGCGGCGAACCCCGCCTCCACCAGCGCGGAAACCATGTAGTGGCGCGCGAAGTTGGCCTGCGGGTGCATCGCACAGACCACCGTCTCCTCGCCCCCCCTCGAGTACAGGAAGCCCTCGGCGGCGGCGCGATCCTCGGTGCGAAGCGGACGGGTCTCGCAGCGGGTGCCCGCGGGCGGGTCCCGGTGCCAGCCCACCACAACGAAGGGGTTCTCGTAGCGGCCGATGCGAGGTCTCGCCGTCACGCGCGCGATGAGAGCAGCTCGAGTCGCGTCCGCGCAAGCCCCGAAGCCGGAAGCGCGATGCTAAGCTGGCGCCGACCTCTGCAAGATGGAGACGGGCATGGCACGACTCGAAGGCAAGATCGCTCTCGTCACCGGAGCCGCACGCGGGCTCGGCGCCCAGATCGGGCGCCGCTTCGCGGACGAGGGAGCGCGAGTGATCGTGAACGACATCGACCGTGTCGGAGCCGAGAAGACGGCCTCGGACCTCGGCGGAGACGCAATCCAGGCCGACGTGGCCGACTCGGGGGCCGTGCGCGCCATGTTCGAGCGGGTGGCGAGCGAGCACGGCCGGCTCGACATCCTGGTGAACAACGCCGGAATCAGCGGTGCAGAGGACGATCCGGAGCGCACGCAGGAATTCATCACGAAGATGATCCAGCAGATGGGCGAGCTCACCTCGGGCGGCCCGATCCAGACCCACGTCGACTCGACCGTCGAGATCGAGGACGACGCCTGGCACCGGATGATCGGAATCCACCTGGACGGTACTTTTTTCTGCTGCCGCGAAGCGCTCAAGATCATGAACCCCCAGATGTCGGGCGCGATCATCAACATGGGCTCGATCATGGGCACCACGGGCGGCGCCGGCTCGCTCGCCTACTGCGCGGCCAAGGGGGGCATTCTCGGCCTCACGCGCTCGCTCGCGCGCGAGACGGTCACCCGGAACATCCGCGTCAACGCCATCGCGCCGGGCTGGATCGACACCGACCTGTTGAGCCCGCTCGGCGAGTGGAAGCAGGTGGTCGCGATGCAGACCCCGATGCGCCGCCTGGGCGACGCCGACGACATCGCCTGGGCCGCGGTCTACCTGGCCAGCGACGAGGCCAAGTTCGTGACCGGCCAGGTCCTGTCGCCGAACGGCGGCTGGTACATGAGTCAGTAGCGGACGGCATTCCCCCGACTCGACCTGTCGGGGGGATTCCCTGCTCCTATAATGCCCATGGAGGTTCCCATGGCTCTTCGGTTTCCCTCACTCGAGTTCTTCCAGGCCCTGCAGCAGCGGACCAAGGACGACCAGGCGCGGTTCGAGAAGCTCGGCTACTGCGACACGCGCTTCGGCGTGCGCATCGGCAGCCAGGTCTACACCGCGGAGTTCGAGGTCTACGAGTGCGTGGACGTGCGCGAGGGCGGAGACGCGGCCGACCTCGACTTCGTGCTGGCGGGAGCGCCGGAGACCTGGCGCGAGATGCTGGAGTCGATCGGTCAGCACGGCGGCGCCGACGCGGCGCACACCCTGAACACGCTCTCGCACATTGGCGACGTGATCAAGGTCGAGTTCGAGGACTCGGAGGGCTTCGACAAGTTCTACCGCTACATGACCTCGATCCAGGAGTTCTTCGACCAGGCCCAGCACCTCGAGATCGAGTTCGAGTAGAGGCGCGGGATGTCGTACATCGCACCCAAGGACTACTCGCAGGACCCCGAGATCTTCGCCCGCCTGATGAAGGTGATGCAGGGGGACCTCGACCTCGGGTGGATGAAGAACATCGGTGAGCGCGCCGCCTTTCGCCCCTCGCGTCCGAAGCACGGACTGACCCTCGACGACATCAACCAGGGCGGCTACTCGCCGGAGCACATCCCCGAGGTCGTGCGTCACAACTTCTCGATGGCGCCGCGCGGCGCCATCCTGCCCCCGGGCCTTCCCTCGCTCGGCTACCGACTCAACCGCAAGAGCGACGTCTGGTCGGATAACGCGGCGCTGCTCTTCGAAGAGGCGAAGTCGCGGCGCTGGGCCCCCGCCCGGGACGTGCCCTGGAGCGCGCTCGACGGCGGCGGCGGACACGACGCGCGAACCGAGCACGCGATCCGGCAGCTCTCGACGCTGCTGGTGTCGATCGGACTGGTCACCAACGACGTGACCGCCCGCTGGGAGTACCTCACGAACCAGGAGTTCCACGAGGTCAAGTACCTCATGTGCGTGCAGATGTTCGACGCCTGTCGCATCGCGGAGGCGTTCCGGAAGCGCGCGCTCTTCGGAGACGGGTCGCTCGGCGTGGACTCGAAGTCGCTCGGAGAGCTCTTGAAGTCGATCTTCTCCTGCGACACCTACCCCGAGGCGTCGCTGGCGATGAACGTGATGCTGTTCTCGTGGGTTCAGGCGCTCGGGCGACACTGGGAGTTCGCCGCGACCAATGCGGCCGACACCTTCCTCGGGACCCGCCTCGCGCAGGACTCGACGCGCTTCGTCGCGTACGGCGTCGGCCACATCCGGAACCTGCTGCGCACGCGGCCGGTCGAGACCGACATCCTGAACGAGCACCTCGACCTGCTCGAGAACACGCTCGTCGGAGCGCTCGGGGCCCCGGAATTCATCGAGCCGCTGATCCTGCTCTCGGGCGACCTCGACCCGGTCGTCGCGCTCTACGAGCGGGCGACCGAGGAGTACCTGCGGCGCTGTGCGAGCATCGGCCTGGGCGACAGGCGCGGGCGAAGCCCCCTCCCGGGCTTCCTCGAGCTACTGCGAGGGTAGAGGAGATTACCCATGAGCTACTACGGCTCGACCGACTACAGCCGGAACGACGACTTCGTCCTGCGGATCCGCGACATCCGCAAGGGCAACCTGGACCTCGGCTGGCTCGAGGCGGGAACCGAGCAGATCGAGGTCAACCGGGACAACCCGAAGCGGGGCCTCACCTACCTGGACGTGAACCAGGGCTCCTACGGCTACGACGACCTGCCCGAGATCCCGCGCGGTCCGCGCGGGGCGGCGCCGCGCGGCGCCGCCTACGACGTGGCGGAGCAGGCCGACCTGGAGCCGGAGCTGAATCGCAAGAGCGACGTCTGGGCCTACAAGGTCGCGTCGTTCACCGAGGAGGCGATGAGCCGGCAGTGGGACGCGACCACCGACGTGCCCTGGTCGGACCTCGACCGCTACGAGCGCGCCGATGAGATCGAGGTCGCGTTCGCCCAGCTCTGCACCTTCTTCACCGAGGTGGAGATGATCGCGACCGACCTACCGGCAAAGTGGGTCTGGCGCATGAACAACCAGTTCCAGGAGGTGAAGCACTTCATCGCCACGCAGGCCATGGACGAGGCGCGGCACGCGGAGGTGTTTCGCAAGCGCGCGCTGGCGGGAGGCGTGGGGCTGATGGAGGCGCTCCCGCAGGCGGAGCACTCGCTCAAGGCGATCCTCGACTGCGACAGCTACTCCGAGGCGAGCGCCTTCATGCACCTGCTCGCCGAAGGCAACGTGCTCACCATGTTCCGCTTCAGCGAGTACATCTCGCCCACGCCGGTCGACAAGCGGATGTTCCAGCTGGTCATGCAGGACGAGGCGCGGCACGTCTCGTACGGCATGCAGCACCTGCGCTGGGTCATCGACAACACGCCCGAGCGCAAGGAGCAGATCCACCTGGCGCTCGACGAGGGGGAGTCGTTCACCATCCAGCAGTTCGATGCATCCCTGATGGAATCGATGATCGTGCTGGCCGGCAAGGGGACGAAGCCCGCCCAGATCAAGGCCGGCCTCGAGATCGTCGGCGACATGCAGGTCAAGCAGGTCGAGGAGTACTTCCACCGCCTGAAGCGCGCCGGCTTCGAGGAGCGCATCGCGCGCAGCAAGTTCCAGCCGATGCTGGCCGACCTGGGGATCACCGACCAGAGCGCGGCCGTTCCCGACTGAGTGGCCGCTCCAGCGGCTGCGCGGGGGGCTGCTATCCTAGGCGCCGATGCTTGAGGCACGCGAGGAGGCGCTCGCAGTCCCGCCGCGGGCGGCCTTCGTCGTCGGCGTGGGGCGCTCCGGAACGACCTTGCTCGTGTCGCTGCTCGACGGCCACCCGGAGCTGCTGTCGCTGCCGCACGAGTCGAAGGCGGTGAGCTGGCACGCGGCCGACGATCCGGTCTCGCGCCTCTACGAGGTGACCCCCTACGGGGATCGCTTCCCCGCGCAGCCGGACGAGCGCGAAGCCTTCGACGCGCGTCTGCGCAGCCGCCTTCGGGGCCCCGCGAACCTGCGCACCGCCCTGCTCGCGCTGGTCGACGCCGTGGTGCGCACGGGAGCCCCGTCCGACGCGATGGAGGCGTCGGTATGGCTGGAGAAGACGCCCAAGCACCTGCCCCGGGTCCCGACACTGCTCGCCCAGTTCGGTCCTTCCACGCGTGCGATCTGCGTGATCCGCGACCCGCGCGCGGTGTTCCTGAGCCGGTCGCGGCGCTGGAATCGGCGCGGGCTCCACGCGATTCGCGTCTTCGCGCGCCGCTGGGCGTTCTACGACGCGCTGAGCTGCCGGTTCGAGCTCTCGCATCCGGGCTTCCGGGTGGTGCGTTACGAGGACCTGGTGCGAGAGCCCGAGGCGACGCTGCGTGGCGTGGCCGACCACCTCGGCATCGCCTGGCACGCCTCGCTTCTCGAGCCGTCCCGGATGGGAGAGCCCTGGCGCGGAAACTCGAGCTTCGAGCAGCGGGGCGCGCAGGCGGGGCTCTCCTCCGCCTCGCTCGATCGCTACCGCACCGAGCTCGCCGACGACGAGATCGCGGAGATCGAGCGGCTGCTCGGACCGCGCATGGTGCGGCGCGGCTACGCGTTGGAGGTGGTCGCGGACCTCGGTCCCACGTGGAGCCGTCTCAGGCTCGAGATCGCGTCGCGCGGGAGAGTGCTCCGCGAGGGCTGGCGCTGGCGCCGAGAGGCGTCGGGAACCCCCGCGGACGCGTGAGGCGGAGGGTCAGGTGAGCCGGCGTTCGAAGTGGCCGAGGCTCCTCGAGTCGGTCCGGAGGCGCGCGCTTCATCACTCCGCGCTCCGGGCGCAGCCCCGCGTGCTGTGCAACAGCATCCAGAAGAGCGGAACGCACCTGATTGTGGCACTGGCTGCGGCGCTCCCCGGACTGCGCGCCTACGGGCGTCGCGCGTACTGGCACCATCTGAACCGCGAGCGCGTCGAGCCGCGCAAGCGGCCGACCCTGGAAGGCGAGATCCGCAGCCTCCGCAAGTGTCTGCCGGGCGAGATCTACCGCGGCCACCTGGCGGCCGCACCCCAGATCGCGGACTTCCTGCACCGGCGCGGGTTCAAGCACCTGTTCGTCTACCGCGACCCGCGCGACGTCGTCGTCTCGCTGATGTTCTGGTGGGAGCGCCACCAGGAGATCGACGCCTGGCCCTTCCGCTACTTCCAGGGTCTCGCATCGTCCGAAGAGAGGCTGCGCTTCCTGATCGAGGGCTGGCCGGCGAATCTCGACGACCCGCGCTTCCCCGCCGAGGTCGGCTATCCGAACGTGGCGGAGCGCTTCGCGGAGTTCCTGCCGTGGCTCTCCGACCCGCAGTGCCTCTCGATCCGCTTCGAGGACCTGGTGGGATCGGAGTCGAAGACGGACACCTACCGTCGCATCGCGGAGTACCTGCTCACGGATCCGACGCAGGACGAGCTCTCGCTGGCCGTCGAGCGCATGTCGGCCGGGAGCGATCCCAGCCAGTCCAAGACCTTCCGCAAGGGCCGCTCGGGCGACTGGCGCGAGACCCTCAACGCCGAGCACGTCGCCCTGATGAAGCGCTACGCGGGAAAGCTCCTCGTCGAGCTGGGGTACGAGAAGGACCTCGACTGGTGAGGCCCGTCGGCGGTTGACGCGCGACGGCGCTCTTTAAGATACTGCTGGAACTCCGGCCCGTAGGAGTCAGTTCGCGTGGCAATCGAGATCCGTGCCCCCATCTTCATTCTCGGCGCTCCGCGCAGCGGCACGAGCGTGCTCTACAAGAAGCTCGCGCGGCATCCCGACCTCGCCTGGATCTCGAACATCACCAAGAAGGTGCCGCGCTCACTCCTGGTCACGCGCTCGATCATGCTGTTTCGCGACGACCACCGACCGACCGAGGCCAAGAAGATCTGGAAGAAGTTCTCGCGCAGCCCCGACGCGTCGCGTCCGCTCGAGGAGGCGACGCCTCGAGTCCGCCGGTTCCTCCGGCGCGTCGTGCGCAACAACCTGAAGCTCTTCGGAAAGTCGCAGTTCCTGAGCAAGGATCCCGGCAACTCGCTGCGCATGGAGTTTCTCGACGCGATCTTCCCCGACGCGCTGTTCGTCCACATCATCCGCGACGGTCGCGCCGTCGCCTACTCGGCACTGCGCAACCGCCGCAAGCGGGGGGCATTCTACGGGATCAAGATCCCGGGATGGCGCGACCTCGTCGACCGACCCATGGTCGAGGCCTGCGGGCTGCAGTGGGAGAGGACCGTCGAGGCGGTGATCGCGTCGGCAGAGGGCTTCCCGGCGGAGCGCTACATGCAGGTTCGCTACGAGGACTTCACCGCGTCCCCCGAGGAGACACTCGAGGCCATCGGGAAGAAGTGCGGCCTCGCCTGGGAGGGGCCCTTCCTGAAGGACCTGGTGCGCGACGTGGAGAGTCAGAACTTCAAGTGGCAGGAAGGGCTCAACCCCGCCGAGATCGAGACCTTGAACGAGCTGATCGGCGACTCCCTCGCGCGATTCGGATACGAGGTCTAGACCCGGCGCCTCAGGGCCCGGGCTGGACCTCGTGGAGCCTCGGGCCACCGGGACGCAAGAGCTCGAGACAGAGGTCCAGGCGCTCCTCGACCCTGGAGCGGATCTCCGCTGCGTCGAACGTCCCTCTGCGCTGCCAGCGACCGGCGAGCGTGCAGGTTCGTCGGAGCAGGTAGTCGCACGAGTAGAAGGGGGCCCGCTCCCTGAACGCCTCCTCCCCCGTTCCCTCGACGCGGTCGAAGTAGCGGCTCGAGAAGCGCTCCGCCTCCAGCGGCTCGCGGCAGAGGCGCTGCAGCGCGCGCACCAGGTCGCGCGCCGAGTCCCCGTAGTGCACCGCGCCCAGATCGATCAGGAAGGCAGAGGCATCGGTCACCAGGAAGTTGCCCGGGTTGACATGACCGTGGATCAGCTCGCACGCGGAGCGGCGCCCGATCTCGCCGACGACCCGCCGGAGCTCGCGTCTCAGGGTCTGAATCCGCGCAGGTGCCGCGAGCGGCGCCAGCCTCTCTAGGCGATCCAGTGTCCGGCGCAGGTAGAAGGAGGCGTACGACCCTGGGCGGGGAAGCCCGATCCGGCCGTGGTACCTCCTGCGCCGGGAATGCAGGGCGGCGAGCGACGATGCGATCGAGTCCAGCGCTTCCCGGCGTCGCTCCTCGGGCACCTCGCTCGGAGTCGGTCCGGAGACATACTGCTCGACGGTGACGTAGGCGCGCGGCGCTGACACCCGGCTGCGGGCTGACCACGAGTGGAGCCGGGGCACGGGGAGCCCCAGCGAACCCAGGTGTCGCTGGTTCGACACGTTGGCGGCGAACAGGTTGAAGCTCCGGAAGAGCTTCGCGACTGCCGCCCTCGAGGTGTCCCAATGCGCGACCGCGACCGGGGTGCGCTTGCCGCGCGACGGAAACGAGAAGGAGAGCGGTACCTGAGGCGCGACTTGGAGATGGCTCCGGACGTGGCGCTCGAGCCACTTCAGCGCTTTCGGATCCTCCAGGATCGGGTACCGCGCGGCGCGACCGCGACACGCTTCGCCGGATGAGAGCGCTTCGGGATCCCCGACCACGGCGCGGACCATAGCCCATCGACGGACGCAGGTGTAGCAGTCGAGCTCCGCGGGGGGGCGCTCGCTGGCACGTGGCGCGTCAGGCGCTACGTGTTTCGGGAGCAGTGCGACGATGTCCAAGATTCGAGTCCTGAGAGCGATTACCTGGCTTCCGGTGGGCGGGATCGAGCGCCGGATCGTCGACGTGCTTCCGCGACTCGATCGAAGCCGCTTCGAGGTTTCGCTCGTCTGTCTGCGCGAGCGGGGACCGTTGGCGGACGAGCTCGAGTCAGCCGGAATTCCCGTGGACGTGATTCGCTTCCGCAACCGCTGGGACCAGCGCGGGCTGCGCCAGCTCGCCCTGCTGATGCGCGAGCGCGAGATCGACGTCGTCCACAGCCAGATGTACCGGAGCAACGTGCCCGCCACGGTGGCGGCGCGGCTGGCCGGGAAACGGCACGTCTGGAGTCAGATTCACAACGTCGACAGCTGGGATTCGCGGCGCCAGGTCGCCGTGGATCGCTGGCTGTGCCGCTGGCGCGAGGGGATCCTGGCCGTGTCGGAGGGAGTCCGTCGCGACGCCATCGAGAAGCTCCGCCTGCCCGCCGAGCGCGTGCGCGTGCTCTACAACGGAGTCGACCTGAGCCGCTTCGCCCCCGGGGGAGACCGCGACTCGCTGCGCCGCGAGATCGGAGTCGGGGAGGACGACTTCGTGTTCCTGTTCGCCGCCCGGCTGGTCGAGCAGAAGCGGCCCCAGGACTTCCTGGAGCTGGCGCGACGGCTGCTGGGTAGCACAGCCCACCGGGCGCGCGGGGAGCCGGCGCGCTTCTGGCTGGCCGGCGACGGAAAGCTGCGCGGCGAGCTCGAGGCGCAGGCGGCGTCGATCGCCGGGCACGAGCGCATACGCTTCCTGGGTCCGCGCGACGACATGCCGCGGGTGATGGCCGCGGCCGACGCCCTGGTGATGACCTCGACCCGGGAGGGCTTCTCGAACTCTCTGCTCGAGGCCCTGGCCTCGGGCCTGGCCGTGATCGCGACCGACGTCGGTGGCAACTCCGAGGCGATCCGCTCGGGGCAGGACGGACTGATCGTTCCCCCGCTCGACCCCGAGGCACTCTGGGTCGCCGGGCGGAGCGTGCTCGACGACGCGCCCTTCTGCGACGCGCTCCGCAAGAACGGTCGGGAGCGCGCGCAGACCTTCAGCGTCGAGGCGATGGTCCGCAACCTCGAGGACCTCTACGAAGGCTCCGTGCGCGCGCGATGACCGCCCCGAGGCCGCCCCTGCGCATCGTTCACGTCGACCCGGAGGCCGGGCTCTCCGGTGGCCAGGTGCAGGTCTTCCTGCTGCTCGAGGGGCTGCGCGAGCTCGGCCACCAGAACCTCTTGATCACCCTGCCCGCCAGCCGCAGCGAGGCCGAGGCTCGCGCGAGAAGCATCGAGACGCGCGCGCTGGCGATGCGGAACTACGCGGACGTCCGGGCGGTGCTGGCCCTGCGGCGCGCCTTTCTGGAGGCCCGCGCCGACCTGGTCCACCTCCACACGGGGCGCGCCACCTGGCTCGGGGGAATCGCCGCGCGCCTGGCCGGGGTTCCGGCCATCGCGACCCGCCGGATGGATCGCCGCGTGCGGCGCGGCTGGCGCACCCGGCTGATCTATCACTCCCTCGTCGAGCGCGCGGTGGCGATCTCGCCCGCCGTCGCGCGGCGACTGTCGGAGGGCGGCGTGCCGGCCGAGCGCACGCTCACGATTCCGAGCGCCGTCGACCCGGCCTCGCTCGTGGCCGCGGTCGGGCGCGAGCAGACACGCACAGCGGAAGGGGTCGCCGCGGACACCCCCCTGCTTCTCAGCCTCGCCGCCCTGTTCCACCGCAAGGGGCTCGACGTGCTGCTGGACGCGCTGGCCCGGCTGCCGGAGACCGCTCCCCGGGCCCAGCTGTGGATCGCGGGAGACGGTCCCGAGCGCGCCGCGCTGGAGCGCCGCGCTCAGGACCTCGGCCTGGCCGAT
>CAZLBF010000180.1:0-11453 GCA_964557495.1 uncultured Myxococcales bacterium
TCGGTGTGGGGCAGGCGGATCCGGGGCTCGAAGCTCACGGCTCCATCGAACCACATGCGGGGGCGCCGTTCAAATCGGCGAGGGCTGCCCTCGAGCTCACATACCCCGGAGCGCGCGGATCACGTTGGACTCGAGCTCGTAGGTCGACCGGCAGCTCCTTCCGCTCCGGAGCCTGCCGGGCGTGCTGCTGTTGAAGCTCATGCTGTAGTCCTGGTCCTCGGTCGACGCGGTCAGGATGTAGCGGATGTTGATGGTCACGGGCGTGCGGTCCGCTTCGGCGCGGTGGGCCCGGATGATGGCGGTGCCCTGCAGCTTGCCGTCCGCGTGCTCGGCCAGGAAGTCGGTTAAGGCGCCCGAGTAGTCGGGGCGGCTGCGTGTGATCTGACCGCAGTCCGCGTAGGTCTTGGGGGGAACCGGACCGAAGGCGATCTCGAACTGACCCAGATCCCGCTCCTTGCGTCGGACGTCGAGCTCGTCCCCTCGCGACTGGATGTAGCTCTCGAGCCGCGACCAGACCTCGGCGAAGGGAGCCTCGATCTCGATCTCCAGCGGCGGCGGCTCGGCCGCGGTCGGCGGCGTGTAGTCGATGCTCGCACAGGCGGCGAAGAGGGCGAGCGACAGGATCGAAGCGACACGGACCGCGTCGGAAGAGCTGTTGGTGCGCATGGGCTCGGCAGGATAACAGACGCCCTCACTTCCGGCAGACGGCGGCTACTCCTCGAGCTCGATCTCGAGCTGGCGCTCGGCCTCTCGCTCGGCCTCTTCGGCGTTCATCGCGCGCGTCGCGAGCAGGGTCTCGAGCGTGCGCGTCTTGAGCTCCTTGCGAAAGGCCTCGAGCTCTGCGTCGCCCGAGCTCGGCTCGACCCGGTGATAGAGGACGACCTGCTCGACGCGGGCCTCCCCGCCGGCATCGCCGCGCGCCGTGACCTGGACGCGGTTCTCGCCCGGCGTGAGCGGCACCAGGGCGTCGAACGACCCGTCGGGAAACCGGCGCAGGGCGCGCGCCTTGCGGGCGTTGGTCAGGTTGCGCGCCTCGATCTCGGTCACATCGGTGAAGTTGACCAGCGCGAGCTCGTGGACAACCTCGGCCGGGTTCTCGAGCCGGACGTGCCCTCCACCCGAGACCACGGCCATCTCGACGAAGACGTCGTCGGGCTGAAGCTCCCCCAGCCCGAGCGCGAAGCTGTAGATGCGAATCCCCAGGTCGACCGCCTCGATCGCCGCCTGGTAGGTGGCCTCCTCGGCCTCGCCCTCAGGCACGGTCGGGGGGCCGTCCGAGAGGATGAGAATCGACTGGCGGCGTGACTCGTCGTCGGACGGGCGTGCCAGAAGCAGTGCCCGGGTCGCCAGCCGGAGGGCGGCGGCCGTATTCGTCGCACCGGAGCCGAACGCGGAGTCGAGGTCGTCGAGCGCGCGACCGAGGGTCTCGCGATCGGCCCCCAGCGGAGCCTCGAGTCGCGCGTCCCCCGAGAACGAGATCAGGCCGATGCGCGCATGGCCGGGGCCCATCCGCTCCACGAGCCGGCGCGTCGCCAGCAGCTCGGCGGCCAGCACCGTGTCGCCCGAGTCACTCGACAGAAAGCGGGGATTGAAGTTCCGCCAGGCTTCGCGCTCTCGGCGGCTGCGCTTGCCGAGCTTGCCGTCGCCGTCGACGTCGCTCCCCGAGGCGTGCGCCGTGCTGCCGGAGGTGTCGACGACGATCATCACGTCGTGCTCCATCGGCTGGCCCGCACCGGCCCAGCCGCGCAGGTCGAAGTACGGAATCGAGCTTCGGCGTTCCAGCTTCCGTCCGCGCGAGTCGAGCTCGATCCACACCTCCTGGTCGAAGGTCCGTGCAGCCCATGCAGGCGAGAGATCGGCCGGGATGTAGATCGCCTTCGAAGACCGGGAGTCGTCGTCGCCCAACGGAGGCAGGTGGGCGAGCGCCTCCGCGGGGAGCTCCGGCTCGACCTGCGGCAGGAGCCCGACGCGTCCGTTGGGGTAGTCGAAGCGAACGCGGAAGCGGCTCAGGAACCGATTGCCGAGCAATGCTTCGCCCTGCCCCGCGATGTTGGTGACGCGATAGGTGGAGTCCTCGCGCAGCGCGACCCCGAGCACCACGTTTCGTTCCACGCGCTCACCCAGGCGCACCGACGGGACGACGAAGCTCGCGCGGACGTCTCGACCGATGAGGTTCCGTCCGAGCTGCTTTCGCTCGTCGGGGGGGATCGCGAACCCCAGCTCGGCCGCCTTCTCCTCCGAGATGATCAGGCTACCCGGCGAACCGGTGTCCATGACGAAGTCGAGCGAGCCGGACCCGATCCCGATCTCTACGGTGGGGCGGCCGTCGGTGAGTCGCATGGGCAGGACGAGCTCGCCCGGAGCCGCGGTCTCCTCGCGCACGGCGTGGATCTCGGGGTCCAGGAAGCGCACCCGGCCGGTCCGGTAGTCGACCTCGATCACGTACGCCTCGAGGAAGTCGCCGCCGATCAGGCCGACCTCGAGACCGGAGCGCGACGCCGTCTCGCTCGAGCGCGTGTCGATTCGGAACTGCAGGTCGCGCCCGAGGACGGTGCGGCGGCGGTAGTGGTCCTGCTTGGCGCGGCGCACGCTGACGCGCAGCGCGCGCGCGTAGCGCGGAGTCATCATCGTCTTCTTAGCGCCCGTGTCGAGCAACATCGGAAACGGACGTCGGTCGGGCCGCGCAGAGAGGTCGATCCGGATGTGCCGCTCGAAGAGCTCGCCCTCGGCCGCGCCGCCATCGAGGAACGGCAGCTCGGCCAGAACTCCGTCGGGCGCCAGAGCCGCATCGGTGCCGGGCCACGCAAGCACCAGCAGCAGTGTCGACGCGAGCCCCAGCCATCGCCGCGCAAATCGGGGCCGCCTCACGCGGCGACTCTACCAGCAGACCGGCGAGGTCGGCCAGCCCGACCCGCGGTGACGAAGACGCCCCGGGTCAACGCTTTGGCGGCGCGAGTCAAGAACTGGTCTCGAGTGCTCCTAGAATCAGGTACCGGAGGCAGAGAGCATGACCGAGCTGAGTGAGCATCAGAAGGAGGCGCTGGCGGCGATCGCGCGACGCCTCCGGCAGCAGGCCGAAGAGCTGGAGACGATCGTCCGCGCGGGCAGCCGGGAGCCGCTGAGCCGCGCCTGCGGCAGGCTCCACGCGACGGAGACCCTGCTCAGCTGGGTCCGGAACAGCTCGGACGGCGCGGAGTCCGAGAGCCGCTGAGCGTCCAGGCGCCTCCTCGATCGCGTCGCGGGGCGAGGCGCGGTCCGCTCGCGCCGGACGGAGGCGCGTTGACACCGCGTTTTGCACGGGAGTAGAAGAGGGACAAATCTCTTCGCTGCCGCAAAGGCTCGGGTCGCTGCGGCCGACGAGAGCGATGTGAGGCAAGGCAAGCCATGAGAAAGGCCGTCTATCACGGCATCCGGGACGTCCGAGTCGAAGAGGTCGAGGAGCCGAAGCCCGCCGCACGCGAGGCCAAGATCCGCGTGGTCTACTGCGGAATCTGCGGCTCGGACCTGCACGAGTACCTGCACGGCCCATTCCCCCGGAGTCCCTTCGGACACGAGGTGTGCGGCGAGATCGTCGAGGTCGGGAGCGGCGTCGAGGGCTTCGGTGTGGGCGACCGCGTCTGCGTCTTCAGCCCCGACGGCTATGCCGAGTCCATGGTGGCGCCGCAGGAGCGTCTGCTCAAGCTGCCCGACGCCGTCGACTGGAAAAGGGCGGCGGTGGTCGAGCCGCTCGCGGGAGCCGCCTACGCGGTCGACCGCGGAGCGGTCCAGGCCGGCCAGCGGGTTCTGATCGCCGGCGGAGGCCCGGTCGGTCTGCTCGTGCTGCTCGCCGTCAAGGCGCTCGGCGTCGAAACCGTCTACCTGACCGAGATCTCGGAGACGCGGCGAGGCAAGGCGCTCGAGCTCGGCGCAAGCGAGGTCTTCGATCCCCGCGAGGTCAAGGTCCCGCAGAAGATGCGGGAGCTGACCGACGGCCTGGGCGTCGACGTGTCGGTGGAGGCGGTGGGGATCGAGGCCACACTCAAGGACTGCCTCGCGTCGACGCGCCACCGCGGAACGGTGGTGGTCCAGGGAATCTTCACGGAGCGCGTACCGGTTCACATGCTCGGCTTCGTGAGTCGGGAGATCACGATGATCGGCACCAACTCGATCGACCCCGCGCGGGCGCTTGAGTGGATTGCCGCAGGCCTCGCGGAGCCGGAGTCGATCGTGACGAGCACCGTCCCGCTCGACGACATCGCCCACCGGGGATTCGACATCCTGGCCGACGAGAAGGATCGCGACATCAAGATCCTCGTCGCGCCCTGAGCGGGGCGCCCGCCCGCCTCACTCCGCGCCGATGAAGCCGGACAGCGCGCCGAAGTAGAGCTCGCGCCCCACCCAGCCGATGTCGTTGTGCCCGGCGCCGGGGATGATCACGAGCTCCTTGCGACCGGTCTCGAGGTACTCGTGGAAGTCGGTTGCGCTCTCGAGCGGGATGATCTCGTCCCACTCACCGTGGATCTGCAGCACGGGCAGGCGGATCGACTGCATGCGGGCGGTGTGACCCTGAATCAGCGCGGCGAGCTCGGCGTCCGGGGCGTGGATCCCGAAGCGCCGCGGCAGACGCGTCAGGTCCGGCGCACCGCTCTCGATCACGAGCCCTCTCACGCGCGCGTGCGCGGTGGCCGCGAGCTCGGCGGCTGGAAGGCTTCCGAGACTTCGGCCCATCACAAAGCGGTCTCCGGTGTAGCCCTCCGCGTCAAGCAGCGCGTGAAAATGCTCGCTCACGGGATGGGCGTCGAGGATCAGCGAGGCGAAGCTCGGGACTCCGTCGCTCGCGCCGTAGCCTCGATAGTCGGCGACGAACAGGTTGGCGCCGATCGCGCGGTAGGCGGGCGCGACCTGGTCGTAGTCGCTCGCGACCTCTCCGTTCCCGTGAAAGAACAGCAGCGAGGGGCGCGCGCGGTCCAGCCGATAGAGCCGGCATGCCACGGCGATCCCGTCCTCGACCTCGACGCGATGATCCGTCGCTCCCTCGGGTGGCGCGCTCGAGTCGCGCCGCGGGTAGAATAGCCCCCTCGAAAGCCCCCGCCGGTCGATCAGGGCGTAGTCCGGCTGGCTCATCCGCGTCCCCTCCCCTCGAAGCAGGACGCTCCGGACGTCCCGGCTTCGCTGATCTCGCAGCTCATATAGATGACCTGACGCATGTTCTGGAGCTGACCCTCGACGTGTATAGTAGAGCGGAGATGAGGACTCCATGGGTGTGATGAGCGAGACGGTGGCCGAGGCGCTGAACGAGCACCTGAATGCGGAGCTCTACTCCGCGTACCTGTACCTGTCGATGGCGGCGTATTTCGAGAGCGAGGATCTAGAGGGCTTCGCGCAGTGGATGAAGGTCCAGGCGCGCGAGGAGATGGACCACGTGGTGCGGATGTACGGCTACATCGGCGAGCGGGACGCGCGAGTGCTGCTCCGCTCGGTGGCGGCTCCTCCCAGCGACTGGCCGTCGCCGCTCGCCGCGTTCGAGGAGACCCTGCGCCACGAGCGCGAGATCAGCGAGCGCATCCACAAGCTCGTGGAGCTGTCCCAGCGCGAGAACGACCACGCGACGAACAGCTTCCTGCAATGGTTCGTCTCCGAGCAGGTCGAGGAAGAGGCGAGCGTCAAGAAGGCGCTCCAGAGCGTACGCCTCGTCGAGGGCGCGCCCGGCGGGCTCTTCCTCGTAGACCAGACCCTGGGCGCCCGGGTCTACCGCGGCGAGGGCGCGACCGAAGCCTAGCCCTGCGCAGCTCCTACGACGGAGGCGAGCGATGAGCGATTCCACGCCGATCCACGGTCACTGCGAGCCCCGCTTCGAGAGCGTGCGCGAGGTGTTCCGCCGGGGCTTCGAGAGCAGCGCGGAGGTAGGGGCGTCGCTGTGCGTGACCGTCGAGGGCGAGGCCGTCATCGATCTCTGGGGAGGGCACGTCGACCCGGACCGGACGCAGCCGTGGGAGCGGGACACGCTCGCCAACGTCTACTCCACGACCAAGGGAATCACGACGATCGCGGCCCACCAGCTCGTCGACCAGGGCAAGCTCGACCTCGACGCCCCGGTGGCCGACTACTGGCCGGAGTTTGCCGCGGCGGGAAAGCAGGCGCTCCCGGTACGGCACCTGCTCTCGCACCGCGCGGGCCTCGCCGCCGTGCGCAAGCCCCTGTCCCAGGATGCCCTCTACGACTGGGACGCCATGACCGCGGCGCTCGCCGAGCAGGAGCCGTGGTGGGAGCCGGGCACGGCCCACGGCTACCACGCACTTACCTACGGCTGGCTCGTGGGCGAGGTGATCCAGCGCATCACGGGCAAGAGCGTGGGTGCCTACGTGCGCGAGGCGATCGCCGAGCCCCTGGGCGTCGAGTTCTACATCGGGTGCGGGCCGGAGCTCGACGCGCGCATCGCGGGCTTGATCGAGGGCCCGATCCACGTGCCCGAGGGCGAGGAGAGCTTCGACCTGCTGGCCGAGATCCTGAAGGACCCCGAGAGCCTGCTCGCGAAGGCCTTCGCCAATCCCCCCGTGATCGGGCTCGTGAACACGCGCGAGTGGCGCGCCGCCGAGATTCCGGCCGCCAACGGCCACACGAACGCCCACTCGCTCGCCCGCATCTACGCCGCCCTCGCGCTGGGCGGGGCGATCGACGGCGTGCGTATCCTGAGCCCCGACCAGATCGAGCGCGCCCGCACCGAGCACTCTCACGGCGACGACGCGGTGCTCCCGCTGACTACGCGCCTGGGCCTCGGCTTCTTCATGCCCACCGAGCGCGAGCCCCTTGGCCCCAATCCCCAGGTATTCGGCCACGGGGGCGCCGGCGGCTCCTACAGCCAGGCGGACCCGGAGAACCGCATGAGCTTCGGCTACGTTATGAACCTCGCGCACCAGGGGCTCTGGCTGGTGGACCCGCGGCCGCGCGCCCTGCTCGCGGCCGTCTACGAGGCGCTCTAGCCCGGCTACGATTTCGAGCCGCGCGCGCTAGAATGGGGCCGTGTGGACATCCCCGGGAGCTTCCAGATGCATCGAGTTCTCGCCCTAGCCGCCTTCCCGCTCTTCCTGGTCCTGGTCCTGGTGGCGGCGACGCTGACGCGCGCCCAGGGCACCGAGACCGCCGACATGGAGAAGGGAAAGCTGATCTTCACCATGTACTGCTTGACCTGCCACGGCCCGGAAGGCGACGGCAAGGGCCCCGTCGGCCTCACGCTCGACCCCCCGCCGCGGGACTTCACGAAGGCGGAGTTCAAGTATTGCGGGGCCTGCACGGACGCGGACGTGTTCGAGGTGATCACGAATGGCGCGGCCGCCCAGGGTGGCTCGCCCAACATGGCGCCGTGGGGCGCCGTGCTGCCCGAGGAGGATCGCTGGGCGGTCCTCAAGTACATCAAATCCTTCAAGAAATAGGAGGCGCGCGCTCGAAGCGCGCGGCGGCCTCGGGGTGAACCGGGCCCCGAAGCACGCCCGAGCGCCAGGACGCCGGGAACCCATGTCGATACTGGAATCTGCTCCCTCGGTCGCGGCCACCGGCGTCGGGAAGGGAGTCATCGCGTGAGCGCCCTACCGATCATCAGGGACTACATGGACAAGCGGGTGCCGACCGTGGGTCCCGATACCGAGATCCTCGAGGCCATCGAGTTCCTGCTCCGGCACCGGGTCACGGGAGCCCCCGTGGTCGATGACGCGGGCAACCTGGTCGGCATGCTGACCGAGAGGGACTGCCTCGAGCTGATCGCAACCGGCATGGACGGCGAAGCTCCGCGCGGACGGGTGGCCGAGTTCATGACCACCGAGGTGACGACGATCTCGCCGGACATGGACGTGTATTACGTTGCGGGTCTATTTTTGAACTATTCGTTTCGTCGCTTCCCGGTCGTCGAGGACGGAAGGCTCGTCGGGGCGATCACGCGCTTCGACATCCTGCGCGTGATGCGCTCCTTCATGCGCCGGCCGCGTCGGGTGCCGGCTCGACCCTCCGACGACGAAGGCGTCTAGCCGCGCGCACGCCCGCACGCTGGCGGCAACCGCTCGCAGTGGACTCGGCGCCCCGAGCGCGGCAGGATTGCGAGGCACACGACCGTCGAGAGGAGCGCCTCCATGAATTCCGCGCGAACGCGTCGGCTCCCCTGGCTTCCCATCGCCGCGGCAGCCCTGCTGCTGACTGCGTGTACGGGCGCAGAGCCGGGCTCGTCCGCGCCCGGCGAGAATTCGGCCGAGAGCGAAGCCCCGCCTCGGCTGCTCGACGGACTGGGCGATCACCACCACCCGATCACGACCGGCGTGCCGCGCGCACAGCGCTACTTCGACCAGGGCCTGGTGCTCACGTTCGGCTTCAACCACGACGCCGCCGTGCGCGCCTTCGCGGAAGCCGCACGCCTCGACCCGGAGTGCGCGATGTGCTCCTGGGGGATCGCGCTGGCGCTCGGTCCCAACATCAACCTGCCCATGGGTCCGGAGGCCGGTCAGCGGGCATTCGAGGCCAGCCGGAAGGCAGTGCGCCTCGCCTCGGGTGCCAGCGCGCGCGAGCGCGCCTACATCGAGGCGCTGGCGGCGCGCTACGCGGCCGATCCCTCGCAGGATCGCGCCCCACTCGACCTCGCCTACGCGGAGGCGATGCGTACCGTCCACCTCGCGGACCCCGAGGACCCGGACGCCGCCACACTGCTGGCCGAGGCTCTGATGAACCTCTACCCGTGGGACTACTGGACCTCGGATGGCGAGCCGCGCCGGTACACGCCGGAGATCCTCTCGCTCCTCGAGACGGTGCTCGAGCGCCAGCCGACCCATGTGGGCGCCAACCACTACTACATCCACGCGGTCGAGGAGTTCTTTCCCGAGCGCGCCGTCGCCGCGGCCGACCGGCTCGGAGATCTCGCTCCGGACGCCGGACACCTGGTGCACATGCCCTCGCACATCTTCTGGCGCGTCGGCCGCTACAACGACGCGCTCGAGATCAATCGCCGAGCCGCAGCGGCCGACGAGAGCTTCTTCTCGTGGTGCAGAGCCGGAACCTTCTACCGCGCCGCGTACTACCCGCACAACGTGCACTTCCTGTGGGCTGCGGCCAGCACCGAGGGACGGAGCGAGATCGCGCTCAGCTCCGCGCGCAAGCTCGCCGCGAGCGTCGCGGACCAGGTCGACGAGTTCCCCTTCGTGGAGGAGTTCCTCGCCATCCCGGCCTTCACGCTGGCCCGCTTCGGCCGCTGGGACGCGCTACTCGGCGAGCCGCAGCCGGCGCCGCAGCACCGCTACCTGACCGGAGTCTGGCACTACACGCGCGGGCTCGCGCTCGCGCGAACGGGAGCACTGGAGGCCGCCGAGCGCGAACGGAAGCTGCTGCGCGAGGTGGCCGACGAGGAGGCCGCACACCAGCTGGTGCTGGCCGGCGGAACTGCGACGGCGAGCGGGCTGCTGGCGATCGCCGACGCACACCTGGAGGGAGAGCTGGCTGCGGCCGACGACGACCCGGATCGGGCCGCGCGAGCCCTGACGCGGGCGGTCTCGCTTCAGGACGGTCTCGCGTACATGGAGCCGCCGCCGTGGTACTTCCCGGTGCGGCAGGCGCTCGGAGCCGTGCTGCTCGACGCGGGTCACGCCGCCGAGGCCGAGGCGGTTTATCGGCGCGACCTGGAGCAGTACCCGAGCAACGGCTGGTCTCTCTACGGACTCGCGGAGAGCCTGCGCCGCCAGGGTCGGGAAGCGGACTCGGTCTACGCCGAGCAGGGATTCCGCAGCGTCTGGGCCCGCGCCGACGTCGAGCTCACCTCTTCGCGCTTCTGAGGCGGCAGCGGTCGCCGACCCTGTGAGAGCTGCGGGCTACCCCGAGCTGAGGTGCGCAGCTCCGTCGAAGACCGCAGCGATCTCGCTCGCCCATGCGAGCAGGCGCTCGTCGTCACCGACGCGGGCGCAGAGCTGGAGTCCGAGCGGGAGTCGGTTCTTCGTGCGCCCTGCGGGCAGCGTGAGCGCGGGCATGCGCGCGTGGGTCCAGACGAGGTTCATGACGGCATCGCCGGTGTGGTGCAGGCCGGTTGGCGCCGCCCCCGGGGCGGCCGGGCTCACCCAGAGATCGAATCCGTGCTCGTCCATCTGCGACGCGAGCACGGCACGCGTGCGCCGCGAGCTGTCGCGGCCCGCGGCGATCTCCGCGTCGCCCAGTGCTCGACCCCAGTCGAACAGCGCCGCGCTCTGGCCGCGAAACAGCGCGCCCCAGCGCGCGGCGCGCAGCGCGTGGACGCGTGCGAACTCCGCCGCGATCAGCTCCAGGTGGCGACGCACGATCTCCGCGATGTCCTCGAGCGCGGGCACGCGCCGCACCGCGAAGCCTCCCCGCTCGAGCGCGGCGATCTGCTCCTCGAACGCCGCACGCGCCTCCGCGTCGGCACGCTCTAGGTAGGGACCGTCGGGCACGCCCAGCGTCGCCTTTCCGGGACGGGGGTCTGCGAGTGGCGTCCAGTCGTCGAACACCAGCGAAGCGGCGAGAGCCGCCGTCTCGGTGTCGGCGGCGAGCAGCCCTACGCAATCGACCGACTCGGAGAAGAGGAGCATGCCGTCGGACGGAATCCGGCCGTAGCTCGGCTTGAAGCCGACCACGCCGCAGAACGCGGCGGGGCGGATCACCGACCCCACCGTCTGCGAGCCCAGGGCGAGCGGAGCGTAGCCGCAGGCAACCGCCGCTCCCGAGCCACTGCTCGACCCGCCCGGCGTGCGCGAGGCATCGTGAGGATTGGTCGTGGCGCCGGGAGCCGTGAATGCGAACTCGGTCGTGACGGTCTTGCCGAGGACGAGTGCGCCCGCCGCGCGCAGCCGCGCCACGCAGTGGCCCTCGGGCATCTCGAGCTCTTCCGGCGGAAGCGCGGATCCCGCGCGCGTCGGGAAGCCGTCGACTGCGAAGATATCCTTCACGCCCACCAGCGCGCCAAACAGTGGCGGGCGCGCCGCGGGATCGGGGAATCGCTCGAGGAGTGCGCTCGCCTCGCTCAGGAGCCGCTCGCGCCGTCCCGGCTCCGGTAGCAGCGCTCGCACCTGCGGCTCCCACTGCTCGACTGCGTCCAACACGCTCTCGACGTGCTCGAGCAGCGGCCGCTCGCCACTGCGGAGCGCTTCGCACGACGCGTGCGACGATCTTCGCGGCGCACCCTCCAACGTCCCGCGATCATACCAGCTGCTCGGAGCCGGCAGCTACGCCTCCCCGCTGCGCTCGACGGTCAGATGCAGGAGCTCCTCCACCCGGTGGGCCATGCGGGCGATCTGCGCCCTGTCGGAGAGATGCAGACAGTCGGGCAGGGTCGAGCGATTCAAGAGGTCTGCCATCTCACGGGATTTCCCGATGTCGGCGCCTTCACGCGGGCCGTGCGACGTTGGGCCGAGGAGACCCCGGGTGCGTACCGGCGTCGCCAGTCGGGCGAAGCGCTCCCGATCTGAGTCGTTGCGGTGCCCCAGCGCCTCGACTAG
>CAZLBF010000181.1:0-14415 GCA_964557495.1 uncultured Myxococcales bacterium
TCTGGTTTCCAGTGCGCCGCGGTGCCGCCGGAGCGGAGCTCGCCCGAGTTCGCAGCTTCGACGGCGATGGTAGTGCCGTCCGGCGCATCGCCCCGTCCCAGCGCAACCGCAGCTTCGTCGCGGCCGGCGACGGGGGCTCCCTGGCGCTCTACTACTCGACGTCGCAACGCGTGCTCTGGGAAGGCGCGTCCGGCCTGTCGGAGGTCCAAGCCGTCGTCTACGCGCCCAAGGGAAACGGCTTGTTCCTCGGGGGGGACGGCCGGATCGCTCGGCTCGACGTCGGCAATCCCCACCCCGAGGTGAGCCTCGGGACGCTCTTCTCAGGCGTCTGGTACGAGGGCTACGCCGAGCCCGCCCACGTGTGGCAGTCGACGGGCGGCACGGACGAGTTCGAGTCCAAGCTCGGGCTCGCGCCTCTCCTGATCGGCACACTCAAGGGAACGTTCTACTCGCTGCTGCTCGCCGTGCCCCTCGGGATCCTCGGCGCGATGTACACCTCGCAGTTCGTGCACCCTCGCCTCCAGCGCACCATCAAGCCGACGATCGAGCTCATGGCCTCGCTGCCGAGCGTAGTGCTGGGGTTCCTCGCCGGGCTGTGGCTGGCGCCGCGCCTCGAGGCTGCGTTCCCGGCGCTCCTGCTCATGGGTGCCGCGCTGCCCTTCGCGGCCCTGTCGACCGGCTTCCTGTGGAGCCGTTTCCCCCGACGCCTCACCGGACGGCTGCCCGACGGCACCGAGATCTTCGTCCACGCCGCCGCGCTGGTCGGTGTCGCGGCACTCTGCCTGCAGGCCAGCTCCGCGTTCGAGGCGCTCGCTTTCGGCGGGAGCTTCTCCAGCTGGCTCGGGGCGACGACCGGTCTGCCTTACGACCAGCGAAATGCGGTTGTGGTCGGCATCGCGATGGGCTTCGCGGTCATCCCGATCATATTCTCGCTTGCGGAGGACGCGTTCACGAGCGTACCGCGCACTCTCTCGGCCGCCTCGCTAGCGCTCGGGGCGAGCCGCTGGCAGACGGTCGCGCGCGTCGTGCTGCCCGCTGCGAGTCCGGGCCTGTTCGCGGCCGTGATGATCGGCTTCGGGCGCGCCGTCGGCGAGACCATGATCGTGCTCATGGCCACCGGCAACACGCCGATCCTCGACTGGAATCCATTCAGCGGCTTCCGGACGCTCTCGGCCAACATCGCGGTCGAGATTCCCGAGGCGCCGCATGGCGGTACGCTCTACCGCGTGCTCTTCGTGGCCGCGCTGCTCCTGTTCATGCTCACCTTCATCATCAACACCGTGTCGGAAGTCGTGCGCCAGCGCCTGCGCGCGCGCTTCGCGCGCTTCTGAGGGGCGCGCCGTGCGCGGACGCGGGTCTCGCAGCGACTGGATCGGACACGGGTGCACCTGGCTCGCGGCCGGTGCGCTCGCGATGAACCTGGTCCTGATCGTCGGGCTCTTGGTCCTGATCGCCAGCAACGGACTCGGCTACTTCTGGCAGCCGGAGCTCCTGGAGCTCGAGCTCGACGACGGCGAGGTCGTCCTCGGGGAGGTCTACGGCCGGGAGCAGATTCCGAGCGCCGCGGACGGGGGCGGCGAGGGGCTCATGCGCGTGCGCCTCAAGACGGGCAACCGCGACCTGACGGGACTCGACTTCCGCTGGATCGATGAGTCGCGGATTCGATCGACCGGTCGCCCGCGCGAGGCCGTCGTGCTCGAGCGGGTCGAGTGGGGCGACTTCTTCGGCTTCGTCGTCGAGCTGCGCGACTCCGGGAGTCGGCTGCGGGGGGAGGAGATCTGGGAGCGCCTTCCGGATCTCCTGGACGAGAAGCGGGGCCAGCGTTCGGTCATTCGCCGGCTCGAGAACCGCGACATCGGCGACGTGAACTGGCAGCTCGAGAGGCTTCGTCTCGAGGAGCGTCGCCTCGGCCTGCGGTCCCTGAGCGAGCAGGAGCGCGCACGCAGACGGGCCGAGCTCGACGGAGCCATGGCGGTTGAGCGCGAGCGCTATGCGTTGCTGATCGAGGAGCTCGACGGGCTCCGCCGCAGCTTCGATGCCGAGACGCTCGCACTGGCAACGGCGGACGGTACCCAGCGCCAGATCCAGGTGAGCCACGTGCTGCGGGTCCTACGTCCGAACGCGCTCGGCACCGCGGACCGTGTGCTTCTCTACCTCGCGCGTCTCTGGGAGTTCGTGGCGGGCGAGCCCCGCGAATCGAATACCGAGGGTGGAATCTTTCCAGCCATCTTCGGCACCGTGATGATGGTCTTCCTGATGTCGATCGCAGTCGTGCCGTTCGGAGTTCTGGCGGCGATCTACATGCACGAATACGCCCGCGAGGGGCTGTTCCTGCGCATCGTGCGCATCGCAGTGAACAACCTCGCAGGGGTGCCCTCGATCGTATTCGGGGTCTTCGGCCTCGGCTTCTTCGTCTACATCGTCGGCGGAAGCCTCGATCGTCTCTTCTATTCGGAGGCGCTTCCAGCTCCGACGTTCGGAACGGGCGGGATTCTCTGGGCCAGCCTGACGCTCGCGCTTCTGACCGTTCCCGTGGTCATTGTCGCGACCGAGGAGGGGCTGGCGGCCGTACCGCTCGCGCTGCGAGAGGGGTCCCTCGCACTCGGTGCGACCCGCTTCGAGACGATCCGGCGGGTGGTGCTGCCCGCGTCCGCGCCCGGCATCCTGACCGGGGTCATTCTCGCGGTCGGGCGCGCGGCGGGCGAGGTCGCCCCCCTCATGATCGTCGGCATGGTGAAGCTCGCGCCAGCCCTGCCGATCGACCACCACCTTCCCTGGGTGCATCTCGAGCGGAAGTTCATGCACCTCGGCTTCCACATCTACGACCTGGCCTTTCAGAGTCCCAACGTTGAAGCGACCAAGCCGTTGGTCTTCGCGACCGCTCTTCTCCTGATCCTCGTCGTGCTCACTACGAATCTGGCCGCCATCTCGCTGCGGAACTACCTTCGGAGACGCTATGCGTCGAGCTCCATCTGACGGAGGAGCGCTCCCTGGCCGCGGCCTCGAGCGCGCCGAGAGTGCACTGGAGAAGCCGCTCCTGCGGGTGGACTCGCTGTCGCTCTGGTACGGCGAGAGCCAGGCGCTGCGCAGCATCTCGCTGAACGTGGCCGAGCGCAAGATCACGGCGCTGATCGGCCCCTCGGGCTGCGGAAAGTCGAGCCTGATCCGCTGCTTCAACCGAATGAACGACCTGGTCGACGGAGTGCGCACGGAGGGCCAGATCTGGTTCCGCGACGCGCCGATCTTCGACCCCGAGGTCGAGGTCAACTCGCTGCGGCGCCAGGTCGGCATGGTCTTCCAGAAGTCCAACCCCTTTCCGAAGTCGATCTTCGAGAACGTCGCCTACAGCTGTCGCATCCACGGGGTCCGGCGCCGCTCGGAGCTCGCCGAGATCGTCGAGCGCAGCCTGGTGGCCACGGGCCTCTGGAACGAGGTGAAGGATCGGCTCGATGAGAGTGCGCTCGGGCTTTCGGGCGGTCAGCAGCAGCGCCTCTGCATTGCACGCGCAATTGCGATGGAGCCCGATGTCATCCTGCTCGACGAGCCGTGCTCGGCACTCGACCCGATTGCGACCACGCGGATCGAGGAGCTGATGCAGGAGCTGAAGGAGCGCTACACGCTCGTGATCGTCACGCACAACATGCAGCAGGCTGCCCGCGCCTCGGACTACACGGCGTTCCTGTATCTGGGTGAGCTGGTCGAGTTCGGGGAGACCTCGCAGCTCTTCGTCAAGCCGCAGGAGCAGCGCACCGCCGACTACCTGACCGGCCGCTTCGGCTAGCCCGTCTTGCCGGTTGACGGCGGGCAAAGCCCGCCTGCCGGGCTTCGCTTGGCTTCGCCTCGCTGCGCGCGCCTTCGGCGCTTGCACTTCTCGCTGCGACTCGGGAGTCGGTCACCTGGCGCGGGGGAAGGTGACCGAGAAGGTCGAGCCGCTCGCCGGCTCGCTCCTGAGAGAGACCTCGCCGCCGCAGGCCTGTACCAGATGCTTCACGATGGCGAGCCCGAGCCCGGTTCCGCCCAGCGCGCGCGAGCGCGCGGCGTCCACCCGGTAGAAGCGCTCGAAGACACGCGCTTGCTGGTGCTCGGGGATCCCGATCCCGGTGTCCTGCACCTCGACGCGCACGAAGTCGCCCGTGGGCTCGACTCGGACCGAGACGCGCCCTCCCGGGTCGGTGTACTTGGCTGCGTTGTCGAGCAGGTTCCGGAGCACCTGCTCCGACGCCCCCAGATCCGCCCGCGCGGTCGGCGCCTCGCTCTCCTCGAGCACCGCCTCGATCGAGCGGTCCGCGAACATGGGGGCGAGATCGGATAGCAGCCTCTGCGCGACGTTCCGCAGGTCGACCTCGACGAGCTGCAGCTGCAGGCGGCCGCTCTCGATGCGCGACAGCTCGAGCAGGTCCTCGATCAGTGCGGCCACGCGCTCGGCATTCTGGTGCACGATCCAGGCCTGCTTCTTGCGCTCGTCCTCGGGGATCTCCTGCGTGGCGAGAAGCTCGGCGAAGCCTCGGATCGCCGTGATCGGTGTCTTCAGCTCGTGCGAGGCGTTCGCCACGAAGTCGCGGCGCATAGCCTCGAGCCGCCGGAGCGCCGTAGTGTCGTGGAATACCGCGACGACTCCGGTCGCGCGCTCCTCGTCGCCGAGTGGGACGGCGTGGATCTCGGCGACCCGCTCCCCCTCGGGCTCGAGCTCGACGTCGCGCAGAATGGGCGCGGTCGAGCGGCTGGCCTCCGACAGCAGAGCGTCGATGTCGGCGTTGCGGATCACCTCGAGCGGCAGGCGACCTTCCACGTCACCCCAGACGCCGAGCAGCTCTCGCAAGCCCCGATTCACGAGGACGAGCCGGCCGTCGGCCCCGACCATCAGGACACCGTCCACCATGCCTTCCAGTACCGCGCGCAGCTGCTCCTTCTCGGCGGTGAGCTCCGCGACTCTCTGCTCGAGCTGACTCGCCATCGCGTTGACCGACTGGGCGATGTCGCGGCGTTCATCTCGCATGCGCCAGCGCAGCCGCTGCGCCAGGTCGCCGCCTGCGAGCGCCTGCAACACCTCGCGCAGCTCGCGGAATGCGCGGAGGCTGATCCACGTGAAGAGCAGCGAGAGCCCGAGCGCGGCCACGAGTCCGATGGCGCCGGCGGCGAGCAGCTCGCGGCGCAGCCTTCCGGCCGCCGCCTCCACGTCGGGAAGCTCGACCGCGAGGCGGACCGCCCCGCGCGGGGGGCTGCCCGCGGGGATGGCCACATAGAGGAGGGGCCGACCCACGGTCTCGCTCGTGCGGGTGCCGCTTCCCGCCTCACCGCGCAGCGCGGCCTGCACCTCGGGCCGGGAGGCGTGGTTCTCCACTCGATCCAGGTCCTCGGCCCGCACGCCGGAGTCGGCCACGACGGTGCCGTCCGGTGCCATCAGGGTGACGCGAGCCTCTGCCGCGCGGGAAGCGCGGCCCGCCAGCTCGGTGAGCTCGGCGCTGTGCGAATGCTCGAGCGGCAGGTCGTCGAGCAACGTGAGGACGAGCGTGGCTCTCTGCACGAGCGAATGATCAAGATCCGCGAGCGCACTCCGGTGCAGCCCACGCTCGGCGAGATATCCGGAGGTGAGCACCGTCAGCGCCACGACGGTCGCCAGACCGACCATGAGCTTAAGCTGGATGCGCGGCATGCTGAGCTACTCCACCAAGCGGTACCCGACGCCGCGCACCGTCTCGATCAGGTCTCCCGCCGAGCCCAGCTTGGCGCGCAGGCGCTTCATGTGGGTGTCGATGGTGCGCTGGGTGACGGTGATGGCGGCGCCCCAGACCTCGTCGAGGAGTCGCTCTCGCGAGAGCACGCGCCCCGGCCGGCTCATCAGCGTGACCAGCAGGTCGAACTCCTTGGCGGTGAGCTCCACCTCTGCACCCCCCACCCAGGCCCGGTGCGCCTGACGGTCGATCCGCAGCGCCCCGCGCTCGATCACCTCGGGCGGCTCGCCCTCGTTCGCGGAGCGGCGCAGCACCGCGCGCACGCGCAGCGTGAGCTCGCGGGGGCTGAACGGCTTCGTCACGTAGTCGTCGGCTCCCAGCTCGAAGCCGACCACCCGATCGACCTCCTCGGACCGGGCCGTGAGCATGATGATGGGCATGTCCCGCAGGGAGGCGTCTGCGCGTACGCGACGACAGATCTCTGTCCCCTGAATGTCGGGGAGCAGCAGATCGAGAATCAGCAGGTCCGGAGCGGCGTGCCGGATCCGGGCGAGCGCCTGCTCCCCGGTCGAGGCGGTATCGACGGAGAAGCCCTCCTGGGTCAGGTGGAAGCGCACGAGCTCGAGCAGGTCCGGCTCGTCGTCCACTACGAGGATGCGGTCTGGCATCGCCCCCCAAGCGTAGCAAGCTGCCGGGGGAGCGCGCGGCGATTTCCCGGAAACGCCATCGGCCCGTCCCCGAATCGACACATGCGCGGAGCGGTAGCCGGTTGCACGATTGCCGAGGCCGGCAGGAAGCTCAGACCGTGGGCTCGAGCTGTTTCTCTTCCTTGCGGGCCGATTGGAGCGCCATGCGGCCCCGTCCGGAGCTGATGAACAGGAAGAGACTCGCCATCACGACCGCGAGCGCGCCCGCTGCGAGCCACGGGTTATAGCGGCGCTGCAGAAAGACCTGGCCCGTTCCGACCGGCGGACGCACCTGAGGGCTCACCGGAAGCCCGTAACGCCGAGCCATGCTGTTGATCTGGAGGAAGTGGATGACGGGCTTCCTGTCGTCGAGGAAGCGGGCCATCACCGAGTCGATGAGGGCCGCCCGGGGTGGCGTGCGCCGATTGATGCCGGGCTGGAACGCGAACTTCGAGCGGCGAGTGCCGACCGAGGAGGTTCCCCCGCCCACGTTGATGTATGCGCGGATCGGCTTCCCCGCCGCCTGGTCGCGGTAGATCGCGATGCGCTCGACCACGCTCGCCGCGTAGTTCTCGGGGTCGATCAAGGGAAGGCGGCTGCGCGCGATTCCCCGGCGCAGCAGGGCCATGCCTGCCTCGGAGATCCCCGCGGCTCGATCCTCGGCGCCCCCGAACGACGCAGCCACCGACTTGAAGGGGAAGATCTTGCGAGCGTGGAGGACCCGTTCCATGTCGAGCCACAGGAACCTCGGGTCGTTCGCGCCGAACTGCGAGGCCGTGGCACTGGAGATGATGATCGGCTCCAGGCGGAGCGTAGCCATCGCCGCGTAGAGCGAGACGTTGATGCCCGGAAACGATCCCGAAATTCCGGCCGCCACCGTGTCTCCCTCCTGGATGCCGGCCTCGCGCAGGAGCTGCACTGCGACGGCGGCCCAGTTCGGGTTGATCGTCGTCTGCTTTGCCAGGAGGTTCCCCGAGTTGTTGGTGATGGAGCTCATCGGGGGACCGATCAGCCCCGAGTCGGTGGGATCGGCGATGGGATCGATCCGGATGTTGCGCCGTTCGCGTTCGCGGCGCAGCACGTTCATTGCCTCGGCCGACAGCTGCGACGCCTCGAGCATCTGCTGGAGGTAGACCTCGCTCGTGCGCTCGGGAAACGCCTCGACGACGATCAGTGCGGCAATCGCGGTCGCCGCGATCACCAGGAGTGCATTGCTCGAGACCCCCTTGGGCCGCCAGTAGATCCGCTTCACGGCGTTCCGACCTCCTCGACCGCCGACGAGGGGTTGGTCTGGGACTCGAACCACTGCAGATCCTCGGGAACGGCGAGGATCAGCAGGAGCCGCACGACGATGGCGCTCGTGGCCAGCGCCGCCAGCGTCGGAACGACCCCCTGGCGGTCGAGCCAGATCGCGATGAGCCCGGGGACGATGTAGCCGATCACGCCGGCTTCGAGCGCCTCGCGGCCGGCCGTGACCATGCCGATCGCGTGGCCGGGGGCGGCGACTGCCGGGACGAGCGGATCGGCTACAGCTTCGAATGCCGCGGCCAGCGCCGCGTTGATCAGCACTCCGGTGGCGTAGCCCACCAGGATCATGAGAGCCGTGCGGCGCCGTCCGTAGACGATCACGAAGGTGGCCGCGATGCGCACCAGGAAGAAGGTCAGGAGCGCGGCCCCGAGGGTTGCGGCCAGGTCGATCGGCTGGTTGAGGTAGAGCGCGATGTAGCCCGGAACGACCAGGCCGCCGCCGGCCAGTCCAAAGGCCTCCGAGAACAGCAGACTCACGACCAGCCCGATTCCGATGGAGAGCGCGAGGAGGTTCAGGTCCATGCGTGAAGATCCCTTGAAGCTCCGCGGTTGCGGAAGAGGCGCGCGACCTCTTCACCGCCCCCGTGTACGTTGCCCATCCCCATGATCAACGCCGAAGGTCCCGACCGCTCCAGGAGCGTCTCGAAGACCTCCGAGGGCTCCTGGTTCTCGGCGATGACCAGCTTGCGCACGTCGAGACCGCGGCGGATCGCGGCGCGCGCGAAGATGTACGTGCCCGTGCCCATCAGCACGTAGTGATCGGCGGGCGGCCAGTCGACGCAGGCCTCGCCGAGCTGGCGGGAGCGGTCTGGCCGGTCCACCCGGCAGTTGAAGAGCGCGATGCGCCGCGCCACGTCGGGCACGAGCCCCAGGACCGTATGCCAGATCCGCCCCGTCGACTCGGGATCGTTCGCGGCCATGCCGTTCGCGAACAGGAGCCGCCGACCGAAGAAGTCGACCTCGTGCACCGTGAGGACGCCCGGGTCCGGCTGCGCCTCCCACATGCCGCGCAGGGCGGTCTCTCGATCGATGCCGAGATCCGCGCACACGCGGAGGGCCAGCGCCACGTTGGCACGGTGCTCGAGATAGGAGAACTTGCGAAGCTCCTCGTCCGAGACATCGTGGATCTGGGCCTCGGTCAGGGCGACCACCTCGGTTCCGCGATCCGCCGCCGCCCGCTCGATCGCTTCGAGGTGGCGCTCCGTGGCGGTGAAGAGCTTCCCTCCAACGGGGACCGCGCTGGCGAGAGCGAGGGCCACGTCCTCCTCGTCGGGCCCCATCACGTCGAGGTGATCGGCTCGCACGTTCGTGACGACCCCGTGTGTGGCACGCACGAAGCGGAGCTCGCTCAAGCTCTGGAGCAGCGGCTGGAGCGCCATGCACTCGACGACCAGTGCCTCGGCGCCGAGGCTCGCTGCCGTGTCCACGATTCGTACCTGCTCGATGATGTTCGCGCCCGCCGGCCGGTAGACCGGGTACTCGGATCCGTCGGGCAGGATCATGCACGCCGCGGCACCCGTCGTCTTCGCGCAGGTGGAGATTCCGCCGGCTCGAAGTCCCCCGGCAATGAGGCGCACCACGCTGCTCTTGCCGCGCGTCCCGTTCACGTGGATACGGATCGGGATGCGTCGCAGATTGCGGCGGTGACGCAGTCCCTCGATTCCCCCGAGCAGGAGAAGCAGAGTGAGCAGTGCGAGAACGAGGCCGAGGTTCGTCACGCTGTCTCCGCGACCGGACATCCCATGAGTGGTTGCCGCCCGCTCGTTTCCGGCAGGTCTCCCGAGCGAACAGTTGGCTCGCGACCTGCCTCGGGCGCGATTGTACACCGTTCCGATTCGCACCCGGAGGGTCCATGCCCGCCCGGCGAAACCCGCAGGCCGTGCCCGAAGCGGCTCACGGCCTGGCAGGGGGAGGCGTAAGACGCCGGAATTGCAGTGAGCCGGGGCAAGGTCTAGGCAGATCACCGGCCCAGGCAGCACCTCTTGTACTTGCGTCCGCTGCCGCACGGGCAGGGGTCGTTGCGACCGACCTGCGGAGCGGCCTTCGCCTCGCGGGCACGGATGCGCTCCCCCAGGCGCTCGACAGGCTGGTGCGCTCGCCGCAGTGCGACCAGCTCTTCTGCCCAGGGCCGGCTGTGGGTGAAGAAGCGCTTGAGCCCGGCGCACAGGTAGTTCAGACCGGGCTCACCGTCCGGGGTGTGCAGGATCCGGTCCTTCGGGCATCCGCCGTTGCACTGCGTCCGCACCTCGCACTCCCGACAGTAACGGGGCAGCGTCTCCGACTTGGACTGGCCGAAGGCACGCTGCGCCGAGCTCTCGACCATGTCGACCAGTCGCGTCTCCCGGAGGTTCCCCAGGCGATGCTCGGCGTCGACGAAGTGGTCACAGGAGAAGAAGGCGCCGTCGTGCTCCACGACTGGAACGTCGCCGCAGGTCTCGCGGAAAATGCAGACTGCCGGCTCCTGTCCCTCGGCCACCCGGACCGCCTCGTCGAAGAACTGCACGTGGATCCGGCCGACGTCCTGTCGCAGCCACTCGTCGAACACGGCGCAGAGAAACGCCCCGAGTGCCTCCGCCGGCACGGTCTGCTCGCTCACGCCCCCCTCGAGGTCGGGGCGCGCTTCGACGAGCGGCAGGAAGGCCACGGATTCGGCCTTGATCTCCTTGAAGAAGCGGTAGACCGGGATCGGATGCTGGACGTTCTGAGCGTGTACGACGCACAGGATGTCGTACGGGACCCGGTGTCGACGCAGCAGCCGGTGTGCCCGCATCACCTGCGTGTGCGTCGGCTCCCGACGCTTCGTGACCCGGTATCCGTCGTGCAGGGCCCGGGGGCCGTCCAGGCTGAGTCCGATGACGAAGCCCTCCGCCGCCAGGAACTGGCACCAATCCTCGTCGAGCAGGGTGCCGTTGGTCTGCATGCCGTTGACGATGCGTCGACCCTCGGGCTGGTGCTTGCGCTGCAGCGCCACGACGTTGCGGAAGTAGTCGAGACCCAGAAGGGTCGGCTCACCGCCGTGCCACAGGAAGCGGATCACGCGGCTGGGGCACGCTTCGACGGTCTGGACGATGTACTCCTCGAGCAGGTCGTCCGGCATGCGGAAGGATGCGCGCTCCGGGTAGAGGTGCTGCTTCTCGAGGTAGTAGCAGTAGTCACAATCCAGGTTGCAGATCGCGCCGACTGGCTTCGCGAAGACCTGGAACTCGCGAGAAGCCGGTGTCAGCGCGCGATCGTGCATGCTCCGAACCTCCCGCCTGTCGCAGGTCTGCAATTTCGAGCCAGCCTCTCCTCAGCATCGACATGCCGGGACAGTTGTCAAGTCTCGGCAATCTCAGGCAGAATCGGGAACGAGAGAGAGGGTGTCGCATGGCAAAGCTGGAGCTGTTCGATCGATTGCGGGAGCAGGTGCTGGGCCTGGACACGGAAGGCGTGAAGCAGACCACGCGCGAGGCTCTGGACGCTGGCGCCTCGCCGCAGGAGATCATCTCGCAGGGCCTCGCCCCGGGCATGGAACGCGTCGGCGAGGGCTACGAGCAGGGCGAGTTCTTCGTGCCCGAGCTCCTGCTCAGCGCTCGGGCCATGCAGGCCGCGCTCGAGATCCTGCGCCCACATCTCGGCGAGGGTGGCGAGAGCTCGCCCGGAACCGTGGTGCTCGGCACGGTCCAGGGGGACGTGCACGAGATCGGGAAGAACATCGTCGGGGTCGTGCTCGAAGGGGACGGATTTGCGGTCCACGACCTCGGCGAGGACGTGGCGCCTCGCCAATTCGTGGAGAAGGCCAAGGAGGTCGATGCCGACATCGTCGGCATGTCGGCCCTGATCTCGCTCGCGGTCTCGAAGATGGCGGAGACCGTGGCCCTCTTGAAGGAGAGCGGCTTTGCGGGGAGCACCCTCGTCGGGGGTGCGGCCGTCACGCGCGAAACGGCCGAGACGATCGGCGCCGATGCCTACGCCCCGGACGCCTGGGAGGCGCTACGCTGGGTCCGAAGGCTGGCAAAGGGAGAGGGGCGAGCGTGAAGCACGACTGGCAAGCATCGGCGGAGCGCCTGGTCACGACCTTCCTGGGAGGGACGCCCGACCGGGTTCCACTCACCTTCCTCGCCTCCGAGGACATCGCGGCGCGCATCTCCGGCCTGACGATCCGCGAGATGCTGACCAGCTCCAAGAAGCTGGCCGAGGTCAGCATCGAGGTCTGTGAGGTCCTCGGCGGCGACAGTGCGTCGATCGTCATCAACCCCTACTGCGGGCCGTACGAGGGGCTCGCCTTTGCCACTGCCAACGGCAGGGCGGACGAGTTCCAGTGGAAGGACTACTCGACTCCCTTCATCCGCGAGGGCGCGACCTGCGCGAGCGAGGCCGACATCGAGCAGCTCGAGATCCCGGACCACCGGAAGGTCGAGCCGTGGCCCACGATCCTGGAGGCCATGGCCATTCTGAGAGAGAAGACCGGCATGGGTGCGGGATTTGCGCCCAGCCTTACGTGGTCCAGCGTCCAGATGCTGCGCGGAAGCCAGGCCTACATGGACGTGATCGAGAATCCGGAGCTGCTCCTCCAGCTCTGCGAGAAGATCTACGCGTCGCAGTGGGACTACTACGAGGCCTACTGCGCTGCCGTCGGCAAGCCCAGTCACGCCTTCAACTGCCAGTACGCCTTCAACCGGACCATGCTCCGCTTCGAGGACGCCTGGAAGTTCGAGGGCCAGTTCATCAACCGCTTCTGCCTGGAGTCGGGTCTCCCGCTCGCCATCCACAACTGCGGCTTCGATCCCTACTGGGCCGAGCTGGTGGAGCGCCATCAGGCCGAGGGCGTCAGGGTGATCCTGGTCAACGGAAGCCACCCGCTGGATCTGGACGAGTGGGTGACGTTCCGCGAGAAGTTCCCCGACATCGTGATCGCCGGCGCGTCGGTCTTCGTCAACGGTGAGCTCGAGCACGGTGCACCCGCGGACGTCGTCGAGCGGGTGCGCGAGAACATCGAGAAGCTCGCCCCTTACGGACGGTTCACGATCACCCCCGTCTGCTGCATGCCCTGGAGGGTGCCGCTCGCGAACATCTTCGCGCTGCGCGAGGCGGTCGAGCGCTACGGCCGCTACCCCATTCAAGCCCGGGACTGAGAAGGTGACCCGTGAACGGTGAAGAGCGGCGCGCGTTCGTGCGCGGCAACCGCACCTGCATCTTCGGCTACGAGCGCAAGAGCGGGCCGCCGTCGATGTCGGTCGTCTACTACGTGATGGACGGCGACGACCTGCTCATCTCGACGATGGCCGACCGCGCGAAGGCCAAGGCCGTTCAGCGCAACCCCGAGGTCTCGCTCTGCATCCTCACCGAGACCTGGCCCTTCACCTACCTGCTGCTCTACGGACGCGCGCGCGTCGAGCGGGAGGGCGTGGTCGACCTGATGCTGAGGATCGGGGAGCTGATGTCGGGCGAGAAGATCCCCGACGCCGCGCGACCGGCGGTCGAGGCCATGGCGGAGCGGGAGCGGCGCGTCCTGGTTCGCGTCACGCCCGCAGCGACCTTCGAGACCCCGCCGAAGCACCTCAACGCCGGTGACGACGGCTCGAAGCTCACTCACGGACTCGGAGCGACGCTCCCCTGGGACGCCGCCTAGCGTCGGAGCTGGCTTGCGCAGCGCGAGCCTGCCGACGGCGTCGTTCAGGGCTCCGCGAAGAAGCTCCGGATCGCCTGGGTGGTCGCCTCCGGCTTCTCCAGATGCTGGAAGTGTCCGGCGCCCTTGATCCAGACGATGCTGAAGTTTGCCCCGAGCGCTTCGAGCCCCTCGAAGTCCGAGGGCGGCTGACCCGGATCCAGCTCACCCTGGATGAGCCGCACCGGCATGGTCATCTTCGCGAACAGGAAGTTCTGCCGATCTTCCATCTCGATGTCGAAGTTGGTGTGCTTGAAGCAGAGCGGGACCGCCTGTGCGGCGCCGGGGTGCTTCCACTCGCGGTCCAGCCGGGCGAGGACGTCCTCGGGAATCTCGTTCTGGACGTACTGGACGCCCTCCGAGCCGGGGACGGGCACTAGGTCCGTGTAGACGATCCTCGGAAAGAGGTCGCTCAAGAAGAGCTCGGTCCCGGCTGCACTGGCGAACAGCGCGTGGGGAGGCCGGGGCTCGGTGTGGGGCTTGGGCCCGCTCTGCTGCATGCGCGCGTACTTGATGATGCGCTCGTTGAAGCGGCCCGGCACGTTGCAGAGGTGGTCCGCGAGCACCGATCCCCGGTCGTGACCCACCAGGTAGAAGCGCTCGATGCCGAGCTTCTCGAGCAGGAGCGCCAGCTCGAAGGCGCAGTGGGGGAAGCTGTACTCGCCGTCGGGTCGCTTCTCGGACTGGCCATAGCCCTTGAGATCGACGGCGACCACGTAGTACTCGTCGGCGAGGTCCCGAATCTGGTTGTGGAACGTGTACCAGGTCTCCGGAATTCCGTGGAGCAGGACGACGGGCGGGTTCCCCGGATTTCCGGCAGTCACGAAGTGGTAGCGGCTCCGCACCACCTCGACGAACCAGTGCGTCGCCTCGACGTCACCGAGCATCTCGATCTCGCCATGGTGGTTCGTCGACCCCGGATAGGGCCAGCAGCCGGGATAGCGGTCGGACATCGTTTTGGCACTCCTCCGCGTCAGTCGATGACGATCTTCGCCCGATCGGCCTTTACCCGCGCCACCGCCTTGGCATAGCGCGGGGGGGGATCCTTCTCGAACTCGGGGTCCGTGTAGAACGACGCGTCCGAGGCGTTCCGCGGGTCGAG
>CAZLBF010000182.1:0-3760 GCA_964557495.1 uncultured Myxococcales bacterium
AGGCGTCGAGGTCGAGGCGGTCGATCTCGTACTCGTGGGGCGGGTGGATCGGCTCGCCACGGGCGAACCGATCCGGGCGGAACGCCGCGACGTCGACCGTGCGGGACCGACCGTCGAGGATCCACTCGCTCATGACGAGGCCGATGGCCGGCGAGACCTTGAACCCCATGCCGGAGAACCCGGTACAGCAGAACAGGCGCTCGACGTCGGGCAGCGGCCCCAGCAGGGCGCGGTGGTCGGGCGTCATCGTGTAGTAGCCGGTGACCGAGCCGACGATGCCCGCGTCCGCGAGCGCGGGAATGCGCCGCGCGGCCCGGCGCAGCTTGCCCTCGAGCGCGTCGGGCTCCGGCTCTGAGACATCTCGTCTCGGCTCGAGGCTGCGCGGGCCCTCGAACCCACCGACCAGGGCCTGACCGGGCCCTTCGGGGCGGAAGTAGATTCCGAGCGACGAGTCGACGCAGGCGCGGTCCGGCTGCTTGCAGCCGGCCGGACGCTCGAGGATCACCACCTCGTGGTACTCGCACTCGAGTGGGAGGTCGAGGTCGGCCTGCTGGAGCAGAGCTCGGCTCCAGGCCCCCGCCGCGACCACCACGGTTCCCGCCGCGACGAATCCCGAATCGGTGTCGACGCCGGTGACGCACCCTCGCTCGACGCGCAGGGACCGGACGCGGCAGCCCGGCCGGTACTGCACGCCGCGTTCGCGCGCGCACGCGAGGAAGTCGCTCGCCACCACGGCGGCGTCCGCATAGCCGGAGTCCGGCTCCCAGGCGGCGACCTCGAGGTCGTCGAGCCACCAGCCGGGCTCCAGCTCTCGAAGCTCGGCACGGGTCACCACGCGGGTGTGGACCCCACACTCCCGCTGCATCGCCACGTTGGCGCGCAGACGCTCGGCCTGGGACGGCGGAACGATGCGGAGGAAGCCGGTGCGCCGGAACGTGGACGGCCGCCCCAGGCGTTCCTCCCAGCTCTCGAAGTAGTCGAGGCTCGCGAGTGCGAGGCGAACCTCGGGGGGGAAGGTGTAGTGCATGCGCACGAGTCCCGACGAGCTGCCGGTTGCACCCGAGGCCACGTGGCGCTCGTCCAGCACCAGAACGCTTCCGGCGCCGCGCTCGGCGAGGTGGAAGGCGATCGAGGCTCCCATCGCCCCGGCGCCGACGATGGCGACGTCGACCGACTCGGGCACGGCTCGCCTACCCGGGTGCGCGTCGGGCCCGCGGCCCGAGCGAGTCGTCGTCGGACGTCACTTCCAGACCTGGCGGCAGACTCGGAGCCAGTTCTCTCCGAGAATCCCACGGATCTCGCGCTCCCCGTAGCCTCGGCGCAGCAGCTCTTCGGTGATTCGGGGGGCCTCCTCCAGCTCGAGCTGTCGCAGGTCGCTGTAGCCCGCTTCGGGCGGGTAGCGATCGGGCAGGCGCGCCACGAATGCCTCGAAGGTCTCGAGGTCGTAGACGTAGTCGAGACCCAGCCCCACGTGCTCCGGCCCGACGAGGTTCGCGACGTGGTCGACGTGGTCGACGAGACGCTCCGGCGTCGCGGCGCCCTTGCCGAGAAAGGAGCTCAGTCCGGTCATGCCGAGCACGCCCCCCTTCGCCGCACAGGCGCGGATCTGGTCGTCGAAGACGCAGCGGGGATGATCGCAGAGGGCCCGGACGTTGGTGTGGGAGATGACGGCCGGTGACTCCGACGCCTCGAGGGTCTCCATGGTGGTCCGGTAGCCGGTGTGCGCACAGTCGACGAGCATCCCGACCCGGTTCATCTCCTGGATGAGGCTCCGCCCGAACGGCGTCAGTCCGGTGTCATCGGAGACGTGGCACCCGCATCCCACGAGGTTCCTCTCGTTGTAGGCCATGAGCGCGTGGCGAACGCCCAGCTCGTAGCAGAGGTCGACCCAGCCGAGGTTCTCCTCGAACGGCGCCGTCCCCTGGAAGTGGAGCCCCACCGCGAGCTTGCCCGAGTCGCGGGCTCGCAGGACGTCGTCGGCCGACGCGACCAGCACACAGGTCTCGGACTGCTCGCGCACCAGGCGGCGGTGCTCCGCGATCTGCTGTGCAGCGGCCGCGAAGTCCATGCCGTCGACCGCGAGCGTGATCGACTGGAAGTCGAAGCCCGCGTCGGCGGCGCGCTGGAAGACCTCCTCTTTTCGCTCCGGCCGGCAGGGCGTGATGATCGGAAGCGTCATGTCCCAAACCAGGGCATCGGCGTGCAGCTCCGCCGCAGCGGCAGAGACTCCCCAGCGGCTCACTGCGAGCTCCCCTCTCGGGCGTAGAGGTAGGCCGGAAGTGCGCAGGAGAGCCCGACCGTCAGGACCAGGTACAGGGATTTCATCGCTCCTCCACTCGTCGAGAGCACGGCTCCATCCTACTCGCGGAGCGCCGGCGATCCCATGCCTGCGACGGGGTCGCTCGAGCTCTCGAAGGGCTCGGGTCGCCGACCCGCCCCAGACCTGTCGAGGGCGTGAGCCCAGCGCGTCCGGGCCGGTATGATGGGCGGCATGACCCACTCGACTGACAAGGCGGCTGTCGCCGCGCCGCGTCCCATCTCCGAGATCGCTGCACAGTTGGGCCTCGGCGCCGAAGACGTGCGTCCCTACGGCCGCGACGTGGCGAAGCTGCCCCTGTCCCTCCTCGAGCGGCCGCGGCCGCCCGGCCGGGGCGCGAAGGCGGGGAAGCTGGTGCTCGTCTCGGCCATCACCCCGACCCCCGCCGGCGAGGGCAAGACGACCACGTCGATCGGGCTCGCTCAGGCGCTGGCGCGCATCGGGGAGTCGGCCTGCCTCGCGCTGCGGGAGCCCTCGCTCGGCCCCGCCTTCGGCATGAAGGGCGGGGCCACGGGAGGTGGCCGGTCGCAGGTCATTCCCATGGAGCGCATCAACCTCCACCTGACGGGCGACTTCCACGCCATCACGTCGGCCCACAACCTGCTGGCGGCTCTGCTCGACAACCATCTGTACCGGCGCAACGCGCTCGACATCGATCCCACCCGCGTGCTCTGGCGGCGCGTGATGGACCTGAACGACCGGTCCCTTCGCCAGGCCGTGGTCGGTCTGGGGGGAACGGCTCACGGCCTTCCGCGCGAGACGGGCTTCGACATCACGGCCGCCTCCGAGGTGATGGCCATGCTCTGCCTGGCCGAGGGGATCGAGGACCTGCGCGCGCGCCTCGACCGCACCCTCGTGGCCTTTACGCGCGACGGCGACCCCGTGACCGCCGGACAGCTCGCTGCCACCGGTGCGATGCTCGCGCTCCTGCACGACGCGATCGAGCCGAACCTGGTGCAGACTCTCGAGGGCACGCCCGCTCTCGTGCACGGTGGGCCGTTCGCCAACATCGCCCACGGCTGCAACTCCGTGCTCGCGACGCGCATGGCGCTGCACCTGGCCGACTGGTGCATCACCGAGGCCGGCTTCGGCTTCGATCTCGGAGCGGAGAAGTTCTTCGACATCAAGTGCGCGGGCGCCGGTCTGGACACGTCGGCGGTTGTGCTGGTGGCCACGGTGCGCGCCCTCAAGATGCACGGCGGCAGGAAGCTCGCCGACCTCGCCGAGCCCGATCCCGCAGCCGTCGCCAACGGCCTGCCCAACCTCGAGAAGCACGTCGAGAACATCCGCACCTTCGGCCCTCCGCCCGTCGTGGCGCTCAACCGCTTCGGTACGGACACGGACGAGGAGATCGCCGCGGTCGAGCGCCGTTGCAGCGAGCTGGGCGTAGCCTTCGCCGTCTGCGACCACTTCGCGCGCGGCGGCGCAGGCGCGGAGGATCTC
>CAZLBF010000183.1:0-6406 GCA_964557495.1 uncultured Myxococcales bacterium
GTCACGGTGCTGGACGCGCCCTTCCCCGAGGACCGGGGCCAGGACTGGCGCAGCTGGATGGCGGAGTTCGCCGAGTCGATGCGCCGGGTGCTCGTCGGTCATCCGGGCTCCGCGGGCTTCGCTGCCAGCAGCGGCCCTACGAGCCCCGAGCAGGTCAGGCTCGTGGCGCGAGCCATCGGCGTGCTCACCCGCTACGGCTTCGACGAGCGCGAGGCCGCGATGACCTACTCCCTGGTGACGAACTACGTGGTCAGCTCGGTCCAGATCGAGGAACGGCGGGCTCGCGCCAGGGAGGAGCAGCGCGACATCGCCTCGCGCTTCGCGGAGGCCCTGCTCGGCATGCCGGAGGAGGAGATCGGGGCCCTCCGCAAGGTTGCCGAGACCTGGGCCGGCGCGTCGGCGGAGGAGCGCTTTCGCTACGGGCTGAACGCGATCCTGCGCGGGATTGGCTGAGCCCCCGAAAGTCCGCCGGGGTCTATGCTCGAGCGCACGGCGCCCCTTCAGTCGCCCTGCGCTCGTCAGGACCCGTCGGGCGCCGGCGGGAACTGTTCCAGCATCCTGCGGACGGCTTCGCGCAGCTGCGCGTCCCGGCGCGCCTGATCCTGGGTTCGCTGGCCGATCTCGGCCTGCGCGAATCCGCGCCACACGAGGTCGCGGGTGCGGTTGTCCGCGATGTCCAGAATCAGCGATCCCAGCTCGTACTCGCGCACGCGAGTCTCGGAGCTGTAGACCCAGCCGCCCCCGGGTCCCCAGCGTCCGGCGCCCCCGTGTCGGGGGTAGGACCGGTCGACGGTGGAGACGTCGAGCCTCTGGTCGATCGCGGCGTGAAACGACACCAGGAAGTCGGGCGTACCCGACGCGAGCTTCCTGAAGCCCTGTAGGGCCAGCTGCTCCTCCACCACGGCGCGAATCCGGCTGTGGAGGATCGCGTTGTCGAGCCTCGGGTCTCCGGTCGCAGGCGGCTCGCGCGGCATCCAGACCCAGGTCTCGAAGCCGCTGAAGTCTGCGCCTGGGTCGAACTCGGTCTGGACCTCCAGGGTCGCGCAGCCGCCCGAGGCCGCGAAGAGCAACGCCGCCAGGAGCCACACCGTGAGCGTCACCTCGGCGTCTCTCCCGCCCCGGCCTTCTTCTCGATCCTCGCCCAGGTGTCGCGCAGGGATACCGTCCGATTGAAGACGAGCTCGGACTCCGACGCGTCGACGGAGTCGAGGCAGAAGTAGCCCTGTCGCTCGAACTGGTACAGGTCCCCCGGCGCCGCAGCGGCGAGACTCGGCTCGACCCGGCAGGACGTCAACGTCACGACAGAGTCGGGGTTAAGATTCGCCCGGTAGTCGAGGCCCTCGTCTACATCCTCCGGGTCTTCCTTCGCGAATAGATGATCGTAGACGCGCACCTTGGCCTCCAGCGAATGGGCGGCCGACACCCAGTGCAGGGTTCCCTTGACCCTGCGCCCATCCGGCGCGTCGCCGCCGCGCGTGAGTGGATCGTGCGTGCAGCGAATCTCGACGACCTCTCCGGTCTTCTCGTCCTTCACGACGTCGGTACAGGTCACGAGGTACGCGTAACGCAGTCGCACCTCGCGCCCGGGCGCCAGACGGAAGAACTTCCGCGGCGGGTCCTCGCGAAAATCCTCGCGCTCGATGTAGAGCACTCTCGAGAACGGGACCTTGCGCGTCCCCATCCCGGGGTCCTCGGGGTTGTTCACGGCGTCCAGCTCTTCGACCTGGCCCTCGGGGTAGCTCTCGATGACCAGCCGCAGCGGCCGCAGGACTCCCATCACGCGCATCGCGCGCCGGTTCAGGTCCTGCCGCAGGCAGTGCTCCAGAAGCGCCACGTCGCTCGTGCCGCCCCCCTTGGCGACGCCCGCCCGCCCGCAGAAGTCCCGGATGGCCTCCGGTGTGTAGCCGCGCCGACGCATGCCCGAGAGGGTCGGCATGCGAGGGTCGTCCCAGCCGCTGACGTGTCCCTCCTTTACCAGCTCCATCAGCTTTCGCTTGCTCATCACGGTGTAGGTGAGATTGAGACGGGCGAACTCGATCTGCTGGGGGTGGTAGAGGTCGAGTGCGTCGAGCAGCCAGTCGTACAGGGGACGGTGGTTCTCGAACTCGAGCGTGCAGATCGAGTGGGTGATGCGCTCGATCGAATCGGAGTAGCCGTGCGCGAAGTCGTACGTCGGATAGATGCACCAGTCGCTTCCGGTCCGGTGGTGCTCGAGCTTCTGGATCCGGTACAGGACAGGATCGCGCAGGTTCAGATTCGGGGAGGCCATGTCGATCCTGGCGCGCAGGACGCGCGCACCGTTCTCGAACTCGCCCGCCCGCATGCGTTCGAACAGGTCGAGGTTCTCCTCGACGGAGCGGTCTCGGTAGGGGCTGTCCCGGCCGGGCTCGGTCAGCGTGCCCCGGTAGGCGCGGGTCTGCTCGGCATCGAGATCACAGACGTACGCCTTGCCCGCCTGGATCAGCCGCACCGCGAGCTCGTACAGCTGCTCGAAGTAGTCCGAGGCATAGAAGAGCTTGTCGCCCCAATCGAAGCCGAGCCAGCGCGCGTCCTCCTTGATCGCCTCGACGAACTCCTCCTCCTCCTTGCTCGGATTGGTGTCGTCGAACCGGAGGTGGCAGACGCCTCCCGGATACTGCGCGGCGATGTCGAAGTTGAGAGAGATGGCCTGTGCGTGTCCGATGTGCAGGTAGCCGTTCGGCTCCGGCGGGAACCGGGTCACCACGCGGCCGTCGAACCTGCCCGTTCGCAGGTCCTCCTCGATGCGGGCCCGAATGAAGTCGAGCGCCGGCGCCGGGTCGGCGGTGGTCATCCTCGATCAGACCGTCGCTTTGCGGATCTTGCGCTTGAGGCGGTGGATTCGCCGGCGGGCGAGCTTCAGGCGAGCGTGGTCGCCCGCCTCGAGGGCCGCGTCCCGCTCGGCCTTCAGCCCACGGATCTGCGTCTTCAGCGGCCCCTTGTCGACGCCCACCACGTCGTGGTGCTCGTGGGACTCGATCCCGAGCGCCGTGCAGAGCGCCTGGACCAGATCGGCCTTGTGCATCGTGGTGTGGCCCTGCACCGCCTCGTGCTCGATCTCCGCTGCGATCTCGCGCAGCTGGGCCACGGTCTTCGTCTTAAGATCGTGGAACGTGTGCTCCATGGTGCTCCCTCCGCTCCGGACGTCCCGGTCGTGGCGTCGAGACAGGTGCGGCGCTGGACTCGGGGCGCGTCGAACTCCGTCCGGTTACAGCACGAGACCTCCCCGGTCAAGCAGGGCAGCGCCGGCCCGCCCCCTCTCGACTCCGATCCCCAACTCCCTCGGACCCATTCTAGGCACCACAACTCAACGCGTGAGCCACTCGAACTTCTGGGGCCTTCGCTGGGCCGCCGGGTCGATCAACACGTTGACCAGGCTCGGCTTCGGGTCGTGGAGCGCCTGCTTGAGCGCCGGCCCGAGCTCACCGGGCGAGCTCACGCAGTACCCCCGACCGCCGAACGCCTCGATGATGCGCTCGTAGCGAGCGCCGGGCGTGAAGACGGAGGGCGGCACCCGCTCGGGGTCGATCGCGTCGACCCCGCCCGCGATCCCGTTGTTGTTCACCACGATGAAGGTGATCGGCAGGTCGTATCGGCAGGCGACCTCCACCTCGAGACCGCTGAAGCCGAAGGCCGAGTCTCCCTCGACCGCGACGACCTTCTTGTCGGGGTGCACGACTGCTGCGGCGAGTGCAAAGCCGAGACCCACGCCCATCGTACCGAAGGACCCGGCATCCAGGCGGTGGCGCGGTTCCTGGTTCGGTAGGATCGTGCGGCCGATGTCCATCGTGTTCGCGCCCTCGCTGCAGATGATCGCGTCGCGAGGCAGCTGGTCTCGAACCTCGCGCAGGACGCGGTAGTAGCCCATCGGCTCCGAGTCGTCGTTCAGCATGGCCTCGACGGCGCGCCGGTTCTCGTCGACAGCGCGCGCGAGCGCCGCGAGCCACTCCGCATCTCCCGGGTAGCTCCAGGGCTCCTCGGCGAGCCGGGCATTGAGCTGCGCGGTGACGCGCTTCGCATCCCCCACCAGGGCCACCTCGGCCGGCACGTTCGTGCCGATCTCCTCGGCGGCGATGTCCAGCTGGATCACGCGGACGCCCTCCGCGAAGCGGGGCGGCAGCCCGAAGTGCATGATCCAGTTGAGACGCGCCCCGATCAGGAACACGACGTCCGCGTTCTGCAGGGCGTGGGAACGCGCGGGTGCGATCGACAGCGGGTGGTCGTCCGGCACCACGCCCTTGCCCATGGGCGAGGCCAGGAAGGGAAGCCGCGTCCGCTCGATGAACTCGCGGACCTCGCTCTCGGCGCGCGCGTAGGCGGCCCCCTTGCCCACCACCACGAGCGGACGCTTGGCGGAGCGGAGCAGCTCGAGTGCCCGCTCCACCTGCTCCGGGTCGGCCAGGCTGCGCGGCGGATCCGGACAGGGCGGCTTGAACTCGATCGACTCCTCCTCTACGCGGGGCACGATGAGGTCGTTGGGCAGGTCCAGGTAGACGGCACCCGGTCGCCCGTAGATGCTGGTTCGGACGGCCTGCTCGACGTAGAACGGGAGGCGCTCGAGCCGGTCGGGCCGGGCGGCGTACTTCACGAAGGGCCGCGCGGCCTCGATCTGGGGGGCCTCCTGAAACGCACCCTGCCCGTTCTGATAGCTGTCGTTTGCGCCGCCGAGCAGGATCATCGGCCAGCGGTTCGCCCAGGCGTTGGCGAGCCCGGCGATGGCGTGCACCATCCCCGGTCCCGAGACCGCCAGGCAGGCGCCTGGGCGCCCGGTCAGGTATCCGACGGCGCCGGCCGCGTAGCTGGCCGCCTGCTCGTTGCGAAAGCCCAGATAGCGGATGCCCTCGCGCTGCGCCGCGATGGCGATGGGGACGACCGGGAAGCCGACCACCCCGAACATGTACTCGACACCCTGCTGCTTGAGGCTGCGGGCGATGACGCTGGCCCCGCGGATCTCTGCCATTGACCTCGCTCCTCCCTATTCCGTGATCGCGCCCTGATCGCGCAGCGCACGGATCTCGTCCCCGCCGAGGTCGAGGTCCGCCGCCAGCACCTCCGCGGTGTGCTCACCGAGCAGGGGTGCGGCCCGGAGCGGCACCTCGCTCCGCGACAGGCGCGCCGGACAGCCCAGCACCGGGACCGGACCCAGCGCGGCGTGCTCGACCGTCTCGATGAAGCCGCGCGCACGCAAGTGCGGGTCCTCGAACAGGTCGCGCGTGTCGAGCACGGCGCTGCACGGCACGCCCGCCTCGCCGAGCCGCTGCATCGCCTCGGCCTTGCTGCGCTCGCGCGTCCACTTCGCGATCTCCTCGAAGAGGATCTCGCGGTTCTCCTGGCGCTGGCGGCCCTTCTCGAAGCGGGGATCCTCGATCAGATCGGGGCGGCCGATCCCCGTGCAGAGCGCACGCCACATGCGTGAGGTGAGCGCCATGATGTAGATGTAGTCGTTCGACCCGCCCCCCTTGCAGGGGAAGAGGTTCACGGTCGGGCCCTCGGCATTGCCGGTGCGCGGCGTCGCCCGACGGCCCCAGTCCGAGCCGTTCGCCACGGCCGTGCGCAGGTAGTAGGTCATCGCCTCCTGCATCGAGACCTCGATCAGCTGTCCCTCCCCCGTGCGCTGCCTCTGCACGTAGGCCGCCGTGATCGCGAGGGCCAGCTGAACTCCCGTGCCGGAGTCGCCCGTCGTCGGTCCCGGCCGCAGCGGCGGCCCGTCCGGCTCGCCCGTGATCGAGAAGGCGCCCGCCGCCGCCTGCGCCACCATGTCGTAGCACTTGTAGTCGGCGTACGGACCGCTGGTGCCGAAGCCCTTGACGCGAGCGTAGATGATCCCGGGATGGACGGCGCTCATCACGTCGTAGCCGAGGTCGAGCTTCTCGATCACGCCCGGGCCGTAGTTCTCGACGAACACGTCGTAGCGGGGCAGCAGCTCGAGCAGCAGGTCCCGCCCCCTGGGACGCTCGAGATCGATCGCAATGCTGCGCTTGTTGCTGTTCCAGTAGACGAAGTAGGCCGAGTTGTCGGTGCCCCAGGCGATACCCCGAGCCGGATCCCCCACGCCCGGCCGCTCGACCTTGACGACGTCGGCGCCGAACCAGGCGAGGAGCTGCGTGCAGGCAGTTCCCGCCTCGTACTGCGTCATGTCGAGAACCCTCATTCCTTCGAGAGCGGGCATGGTCGACCTCCTCTCCGGGCGCCCAGCGGCGACGGCGATCCCCGTAGCATACGCCCCCGGGCGAGGCTTCACGGCTCGCGCGTCTCGAGGCCCGACGTGGCTGCGCCGGCGGAAGTCCGGGGGGGGGCCCGTGTGGCCGGGCTGTGGAGGGTCGGTCATCCTAGTGACCGTGCGCGGTCGCGACCTCTCGATCCTGACGTTCGCATTGCTGGCGGCCCA
>CAZLBF010000184.1:0-3340 GCA_964557495.1 uncultured Myxococcales bacterium
GTGCTGCTTCCCGTAGAGGCGGGCCTCACCGACTCCGAGTGCGACCGAGTCCTGGAAGCCATCTTCGACTACGCAATAGGCTAGTCGCCGACTTGCCGGATAACGGCGAGCAGAGCTCGCCTGCCGGGCTACGCTCGGCTACGCCTCGCTGCGCGCGCCGCTGCCGCGGCGCTTGCTCTCCTAGCCGGTCAACGGCGAGAGCGGAGGGCCGTTACCCGGTTAGTAATAGGTGAGCCAGCCCTCGTACTTGCGCTCGCGGCCGTGGACCGCGTCGAAGAAGGTCGTCTGGAGCGTCTTCGTGACCGGGCCGCGCGTTCCGTCACCAATCTTCCGGTCGTCGAGCTCGCGAATGGGTGTGAGCTCGGCGGCCGTGCCGGTCATGAAGGCCTCGTCGGCCGTGTAGAACTCGTCGCGAGTGAAGGTCTGCTCGACCACCTCGATGCCCTTGTCGCGCGCGATCGCGATGACCGACGCGCGCGTGATGCCCGCGAGCACCGACGAGAGCGGGGGCGTCTTCAGCACGCCGCGGCGCACGATGAATATGTTCTCGCCGCTCCCCTCCGCGACGAAGCCCTGGGTGTCGAGCATGACCGCCTCGTCGTAGCCGAGCCGGGTGACCTCGCGTTTGGCCAGGATCGAGTTCACGTACTCACCACAGGTCTTCGACTTGGTCATCGACACGTTCGGGTGGTGCCTCGTGTAGGACGAGACCTTGGCGCGGATGCCCTGCTCGAGGCCCTCCTCGCCCAGGTACGCACCCCAGGGCCAGGTGATGATCGCGAGGTGCACCGGGTTGTCCGCGGGAAGCAGCCCCATCGCTCCTTCGCCCAGGAAGGCGAGCGGCCGGATGTAGCCTTCGCTGAGTCGGTTGACCCGGAGCGTCTGCAGGATCGCGCGCTCCGTCTCATCGAGCGGAAACGGGATCTCGATGTCGACGATGAGCGCGGACTGGTAGAGCCGCTCCGTGTGCTCGCGCAGCTGGAACACCGCGCTCCGGCCGTCGTCGCACTCGTAGGCGCGAATGCCCTCGAAGACACCCAGACCGTAGTGCAGCGTGTGCGTCAGGATCGGGACCGTGGCCTGGTCGAAGGGGATCAGCTTCCCGTCGAGCCAGACCTGCTCGGTCCTTTCGATTGCCACTACTTCTTTCTCCCGAAGCCGAAGAGCCCGCCGCCTTCGCCCTGCCCCTTCTTCCCGCGCCGCATGCCGGAGAGCCTCAGCTCGCGTTGGGCCTCGACGTGGTTCGGCTGGATCTCCACGGCAGTGCGGAACATTCTCTCCGCTTGGTCGGTGTCTCCGCAAGCCTTCCGCTGGAGACCGAGAAAGTAGTATCCCGTCACGGAGCGGGGCGCGAGCTGGACCGCCCGCTCCAGGTGCTCCAGGGAGATCGCCTTGGCCCCCGCGTCATCGGGGTGGGCCAGGAAGTAGGTCCAGCCATAGTAGGCGTGGAATTCGCCCTCCTCGGCGTGCAGCTCCAGCGCCGAGGCGAAGCGCTCCAGGGCGGTCGCGTAGTCGCGCTTCTTGAAGAGCGCCTCGCCCTTCTGGAACTGGAACTCGGCCGCGACGATCGCCGTGGGCGCGGGTCCGCCGTTGCCCGAGCTCTTCGCCTTGAGCGCCTGGAGGTAGGCCTTGCGCTGCTCGGAATCGGAGAGCGTGTCGTGGGCCTCCGAGATTCGCGCAAACAGGTCAGCCGCGAGCTTTTGCGTCGGCTCGTCCGCCGCGCTCAGGCGGTCGGGATGGAACTTCTTGGCGAGCTCGAGGAAGGCGGTGCGCACCTGCTTGAGCGGGGCGTTCTCGGACACGCCCAGCACCTCGAAGTAGGTCTGCTCCTTCAGCTGCGCGAGACGCCCGGCCATCTCCTCCGACAGCGAGTCGTCCGAGCGGGCAGCGCCCTCGGCCGCGAACGAGAGAGCCCCGATCACCTTAAGCCCGTAGAGGACCCGCGCGTGGTCCTGCATCAGACTGCGCAGCGCGGTCGGCCGGTCGAGCGCTGCGAGCAGCGCCGCTACCGACGGAAGCTCCGCCTCGGCGTCGTCGATCTGGATCTCGCTCCTCGCGAGCTCCCGGTCCTTGAACTCCTCGAGCAGCTTCTCCGCGTGGCTCTCGTTCATGTACTCGACGCCCCCCAGCACCGTCGGCCGTGGGGTCGTCTCGGGAACCGCCGACGCCTGGGCGACCTCCTGGATCCCCTCCCGCCTGATCACGGTCCCCTGGGTCCAGGCGAAGAGCTGCAGCAGCTTCTCCCGCGCCTGCATCTCGAGGCTCGCCCCGAGCTGCTCGGCGGTGATCGCACCCATTTCGATCAGCACCTCGCCCTGGCGCTTGCCGGTCGAGCGCAGCCTGCGCAGCGATTCATCGAGGGCGCTGCGCAGGATCTTCCCCTCGGCCTCCAGCCGCTGGCCCAGGCACTCCTTCTCGAGGTTGGAGCGGACGAAGGTCGGGCGCCCCTGCTCGAGCAGCAGGATCTTGAAGCGGTCGCCCGCGCGGAACTCGAGCACGCCAGAGAACTCCTGCTGCATGGACTCCCAGAGCAGGTCGGCGACCGGCCGCTCGGAGAGCGAGATCTCTCCGTTGACCTCCGCCTCCCCCTCCGGTGGGCGGCCCAGGTAGCGGCGCAGCACGGCCTTGAGCTCGGAGCGACGGAAGGGCTTCTCCAGGAACTCCTGCGCCCCGGCCTCCTTGAGCTCCTGGGCGTGGTCGCGACGCTTGAAGACGCCGCTGATAATGACGACAGGGAGCTCCCGCGTCTGCTCCCGCTCCCGCATCCAGGCCAGAACGGCTCTTCCGTCCCGCTTGGGGAGCAGCAGGTCGAGGAGGACCAGGCCCGGCAGGTTCTGCTGGAGCGCCTGGATTCCGGCGTCGCCATCGTGGGACACACTCGTCGGGTAGCCCTCAGCCGCGATCGCTCGCGCCACGGCCCGAGCGAGCGCCCGGTCGTCGTCGATGATCAGTACCTGCTTCGACACGCGATCCCCTTGCAGGAGAGCCCCCGGATGTATCGGCCCGAACCCCGAGCGTGTTTAAGGCCCTCCCCGGAGCACCGGACAGCCTCCACCGGCAGCTAACCGGCATGTCCGGCAAGCGCCGCGGCAGCGGCGCGCGCAGCGAGCCACAGGCGAGCGAAGGCGGGCAGGCCGGCTCTGCCGGCCGTTATCCTGCAGGAAGTGCAAGCGCCTCGGCAGCGGCGCGCGCAGCGAGCCAGAGGCGAGTGAAGCCCGGCAGGCGAGCTTCGCTCGCCGATAACCGGCAGAGCTAGTGCTTCTGCGCTCCGAGGGAGGCCTCGTAGGGGGCCCGGGCGACTCCCCCCTCGGGGATGATGGCGGGGGCCAGCCCCGCGGGG
>CAZLBF010000185.1:0-5723 GCA_964557495.1 uncultured Myxococcales bacterium
CGCAGTTCCCGCACCCGAGGCAGAGAGCGCCGTCGACTCGGTAGGCCTCCGCATCCTCGGAGATCGCGTCCACCTGACAGACGTTCTCCGCGCAGATCCCGCATCCGGTGCACGGCTCGGCCTCGATCTCGGAGTAGAAGTCGGAGTTGACGACGTTCTTGAGGCCGTGCTTCGTGATCCCCTTCAGCACGGCGCAGCAGCACCCGCAGCAGTTGCAGATGAAGTAGTGGCCGCTCGCGACGTTGCTCGTGAGATGCACGAGCCCGGCGTCCTCGGCCTCCTCGAGCACGGCGTAGGCCTCCTGCTTGGAGATCGCGCGTCCGGAGGGCGCGTCGTCGAAGATTCCCGGAATCGGCGCGACGGCGAGGCAGACCTCGAGGGGATGGTCGCAGCCGTTGTCCAGCAGGTGCTCCTCCTTCTTGCAGATGCAGTCGTTCACCAGGAAGGACTGCCCGGCTTCGATGATCCCGGAGACCTGGTCGTACGGGAGCGCCTCCTGCGCCGCTGCGACCTTCTCGCCGATCGGAATGGTTCTCATCAGCTGAGGCCCCGTGGGGAGGAAGGCGGGAATGAAGTGGCGGTTGTAGTCGTTGCAGAGCTGCGCGAGCTCGCGATCCATGCGCGCGAGCTGCGCCTCGTAGATCCCGATCGCCCACGGAAGCATCTTGAAGACGTGCATTGCGCCCAGCTTGACGCTCTGGATCTGCCCCTTCTCGTTGCTCATGCAGGTGAGCTTCTCCTCCAGGCCTTCGAGGGGTCGTCCCGTCCGCTCTGCAATCTGCTCCGCGGTCTCGAAGCTGAGCTTCAGGTCGCAGAACAGCTCGGCCTCGTCGGGGTCGAAGATCCGCTTCAGCAGTCGGATCTCCAGACCGTCCTCCGTCGTGTGGAAGCCGTTGGGGAGGGTGTCGAGAACCTGGGCGAGCTTTCGATAGACGTCATCACTCACGGTCGAGAACCTCACACTTCGTCGAGGCCTCGAGAAGACCTCGAGGCACAGCTGACGCAGAGACCAGCTGAAGCGCTAGCGTACCGCCAGATCCCGCATGAATCAAACACATTTCCGTTCCACTTAGAACTCGATCACTCACAGGAAGGCTTCCCCCCTACTGCGTCGCACCGTTCCGCTGTCCAGTGTCGTATGGTGTGAGCGGAATGCACGGCGATGACGAGGATACGATGAGCAGAGAAACGGCCCTGATCACGGGCGCCTCTTCCGGGATCGGATGCGAGCTCGCGAAGCTCTTCGCGGCCGACGGCTCCAGCCTGGTCTTGGTGGCCCGGCGCGAGGACCGTCTGCAGAAGCTCGCCCAGGAGCTGCGCGACCAGTACGAGGTCACGGTCAGCGTGCTGCCGTGTGATCTGGCGCAGGGCTACACGCCGGATCGCCTGTGCGACCAGCTGAGCGCCCACGGGATCGTCGTGGACGTCCTCGTGAACAACGCCGGCTTCGGGGCCCGCGGCTCGGTGGCCGACCTGCCTCTGGAGCGCCAGATGGAGCTGGTTCAGGTGAACGTGACGGCGCTGACTCACCTCACGCGCCTGCTGCTCCCGGGCATGCTGGAGCGGAAGCGGGGCGGGATCCTCAACCTGAGCTCGACCGCCGGCTTCCAGCCGGGGCCCAACATGGCCGTGTACTACGCGAGCAAGGCGTACGTGCTGTCGCTCACCGAGGGGCTCGCCGAAGAGCTGTCGGGCACGGGAGTGACTTCGACCTGTCTCTGCCCCGGGCCCACGGCAACCGAGTTCGCCGCGGAGGCGGGCGTAGAGGGCTCGCGCCTGTTCCGGCTCGGCGCCATGGACCAGGCGACCGTCGCGCGCGCGGGCTACCGGGGCCTGCGGCGGGGCGACGTCATCGTCGTGCCCGGTGTGCTCAACAAGGCGATGGCGGCATCGGTGCGCTTCACACCCCGCGCAGTCGTACGCAAGCTCGTACATTCCCTCCAGGGCTGAAGTGGTGCGCCGACGCACCGACTCGATTCGTTCCACACGGGAGTCGCCATGGCGGATGAGGTGAATCGCAGGGTAGTGCTGGTCTCGCGACCGAAGGGCGAGCCGACCGAGGCCAACTTCCGCCTGGAGTCGTCTCCGATACCGCAGGCGGGACCCGATGAGTTCCTGCTGCGCAACCATTGGCTCTCGGTGGATCCATACATGCGGGGACGCATGAGCGACGCGCCTTCGTACGCCAAGCCGGTGCCCATCGGCGGTGTCATGGAAGGTGGCACGGCGGGCGAAGTGGTCCAGAGCAACACCGAGCGCTTTGCGGTGGGAGAGTTCGTGGTCGTCCGCGGGGGCTGGCAGGACTACTCGGTCGTTCCTCCCGGGGCGCAGGCCGGCGCCTACAAGGTGGACCCGGCGGAGCTGCCGCTGCAGACGGCGCTAGGGGTGGCGGGCATGCCCGGCGCCACCGCCTACTTCGGTCTGCTGGAGCTCGGCAAGCCCGTCGCCGGAGAGACGCTGGTAGTGAGCGCGGCGGCAGGTGCGGTCGGCTCGGTGGTCGGCCAGATCGGCAAGCTGAACGGTTGCCGCGTCGTGGGGATCGCGGGCGGTCCAGAGAAGTGCGGTATCTGTACCGAGGAGTTCGGCTTCGATGCCTGCATCGACTACAAGGGGGCGGCGGACCTGCCCGCGGCACTGGCCGAGGCCTGTCCCGACGGCATCGACATCTACTTCGAGAACGTCGGTGGCGAAGTACTCGAAGCGGTCATACCGCTGCTCAACTCAGGCGCACGCATGCCCATCTGCGGCTTCATCTCGCAGTACAACGCCGCCGAGCGGCGCTCACCCTGGGACGTGATCGCGCAGCTCGAGAACCCGCCCGAGGGTCGCTTCTTCCTGGTGGGTGAGTGGGCCGCCCGCATGGGCGAAGCGACCGGGGCACTGCGCGGCTGGGTGCGAGAGGGCAAGCTTCGCTACCGGGAAACGATCACCGAAGGGCTGGAGAACGCGCCGAGCGCCTTCCTCGGCATGCTCAAGGGCGCGAACATCGGCAAGCAGCTCGTAAAGATCGTCTAGGAATCGACGCGCGGACCCCGGCTACTCCGAGTCGGCGGCCACCTGCTGCACCACCTCCAGCAGGTCTTCAGCGCGCGGTCGCACGCGCCAGTTGTCGGTGAGATGCCGCCAGCGCACGACGCCGTCGCGCAGCACGAAGAGCGCGGGGCGCGAGACGTCCCCGCCGCTGAAGGGGCTTCCTCCGGGATGGCGAAGGCCGAAGGCGTCGATCGCGGCCAGGTCGGGATCCGAGAGGAGCGGGAACTCCAGCCCGAGCCGCTCGGCGACCTCGCGATTCCTCTCGACCGGATCGACGCTGACGGCGATCACGTCGCTCCCCGCCGCCCGGAAGTCCTCGAGACGCAGCTGCAGACCCCGCAGCTCAGACATACAGAACGGTCACCAGTAGCCCCGGTAGAAGACGAGGACGGTCTCGCCGCGCACGGCTGCCAGGTCGAGCTTCTTCTCGTGCTGATCCTCGAGCACGACCGCGGGGACGCGATCCCCGACTGCGCGTGCCCCGGGCGACTCCGGTAGCCCGTAGGACCAGGCGTAGCAGTAGAACAGCAGCAGGCCAGCGAGGCCGCACGAGACGGCCAACCCCCCGCTGCCCGCGATCCGCCGCCAGGCGGAGCCCGGCCACGCGCGGCGCAGCCCGACTGCCGAGGCGGCAATGCCCAGCGCGAGGATGATCAGGTTCGCCCAGGGGTCGTCGCGCAGGGCCGGCCACCGGGCAAAGAGCGCCCAGTAGCTGACGAACCCGAACAGGCTCACGAGTGGGCCCAGCCAGAGCAGGTAATTGCGCGCGCGTTCGGTGTCAGCTGTCATACTCCCATCATACCTTCGACGCTCATCCAACGGGAGGGAGGCTTTCATGAAGGACTTCCGCGGCAAGCTGGCCGTGATCACCGGGGCCGGGACGGGCATGGGCCGCGAGCTGGCCCGCCAGCTGGCGTCCGAGGGCTGCCACCTCGCGATCTGCGACGTGCTCGTCGGGAACATGGCGGAGACGCAGAAGGCGTGCGAGGAGCTCGCGCCCTCCGGTACACGCATCACCCGCCACGAATGCGACGTCTCGGTCGAGGACCAGGTAGCCGCCTTCCGTGAGGAGGTGCTGCAGCAGCACGCGACGGATCACATCCACCTGCTCTTCAACAACGCGGGCATCGGCGGCGGCGGCAGCTTTCTCATGGACGACCGCGCCGACTGGGACAAGACGTTCGGCGTGTCCTGGTTCGGCGTCTACTACTGCGCCCGCGCGTTCCTGCCCCTGCTCGTCGCCAGCCCGGAGGGGTACATCGTCAACACCAGCAGCGTGAATGGCTTCTGGGCGAGCCTGGGACCGGCGAATCCGCATACCGCCTACAGTGCCGCGAAGTTCGCCATCAAGGGATTCACGGAGGCGCTGCTGACCGATCTGCGCACCTATGCGCCGCACGTCAAGGCCGCGGTGGTGATGCCGGGACACATCGGCACTTCGATCGCGACCAACACCCTCAAGGTTCTCGGCAAGCCCAGCCCGGAAGACATGCAGAGCGAGGATCTGACGGAGGTGCGAGAGAGGATCGAGCGTCAGGGGATCCCCATCCAGGGGGTCAGCGACGAGGTGCTCAAGGCGTTCATGCAGCAGCGCATGGAGGACTTCCGCGAAAAGGCTCCCGTCAGCGCGGCAGAGGCGGCCGGCATCATCCTGGACGGGGTTCGCAACGAGCAGTGGCGCATCCTCGTCGGGGAGGACGCCCAGGTCCTGGATCGCCTGGTGCGCGAGGATCCCGAGGCGGCCTACGAGCCCGAGTTCCTCGGCCGCCTGCAGACGTCGGGCTACTTCGGAGAGGCGGTCGCCGCCGTGTCCGATTCGGAGCTGCTCTCGAACACACCCGACCCGTAGCTCTACGCCTCCATCGCGGCACGGCGCGCGGGTCGAAGCTTCAGCGCCACGCTTGGGCTTCCAATGGCGGTCATCCTGTCAGACCGCGCGCGGAGTCGTGTACCCTGGGGCCATGGACGATCTGCAGAGAATGCTCATCGAGCGCGAGTGCGAGCGGCTCGTGACGGCCTACTGCCACTACGTCGACCACGGCGAGGCGGGCCGGGTCGCGGAGCTGTTCACCGAGGACGGACTCTGGACGGGCGGCCGGGTCACGATGAAGGGCCGCGAGGAGCTCGCGGCCGGCTTCGGGCGGCGGCAGGCCGACTCGAACCGGATGTCGCGCCACGTGTGCCAGAACTTCCTGTGCGACGTGATCGACGAGGACCACGCCACCGGCGTCGTCTACCTGACCCTGTATCGACACGACGGCGACCCCGAGCGCAAGATTTCGCCGCTCGAAGGCGCAGAGCTCGTGGGCGAGTACCGCGACACCTTCCTGCGCACGAAGAACGGCTGGCGCATCGCCGAGCGCCAGATCGTCGTGAGCTTCGTGCGGGCAGGCGCTTGAGCCCACAGGCCCGCCGCCTCGCCGGGCGCCGCGCGTTCGTGACTGGCGGTGGGAGCGGCATCGGCCGTGCTGCCGCACTGCGCCTCGCCGAGGAGGGCGCCGCGGTGGCCGTCTGCGACAAGCGCGAGGCGAACGCGCGCGAGGTCACCAACGCGATCGAGAAGTCGGGCGCCCGAGCACTGGCGGTCGCGGCCGATGTGGGCGACGAGGCGCAGCTCGCCGGCGCCGTGGGCGAGGCCGTGGCCGCGCTTGGCGGCCTCGACAGTGTCTTCGCGAACGCGGGTACCGCCG
>CAZLBF010000186.1:0-6494 GCA_964557495.1 uncultured Myxococcales bacterium
CGCCCCTTCTCGGGGAGTCCAGGTCCGTTGCTCATGGGTTCCTCCGGATCGACTAGCGCGCCAGGATGCGCGCCGGGTTGGCGACGGTCAGCTTGTCGAGGGTCGCATCGTCGATGCCGACGTTGCGGAGCCAGGGGACGACGAAGTTCAGCAGACGGCAATAGCTGTAGCCGCCGTAGCGGCGCAGCTGGGGCTTTGTGAACGTGTCGGTTCCGACGGTGATCTGGTCGGCGTAGCCCTTCCCGAGCAGGGCGTAGACGGCGGCCAGGTTCGCGACATCGCTCGTGGGGGCCATGCCGACCACCTCGAAATCCCAAGTCAGGCCGAAGCAGTCGAAGCACACGTTGACGCCGAGATCGAGCACCTCGAGCACGTAGTCGAGCCGCAGCTGCCACGAGCTCGGGTCCGAGATCAGCGTGGCGACCGCCGACTCCGCCACGTAGCCCTGCATGTGGCACATGATGAGTCGCTCGGGCGCGATGCCGGCGTCCAGCAGGATGCGCAGAACCTGGCGGTGGTCCTCCTCCGCCGTGAAGATCCCCAGGTGCGCGGTGAGCGGGTAGTCGGTGTCCCGCGACACGCGGGCGGAAGCCTTCAGGAACTCGACCTGCTTGTCGGTGACCTCGTTGGTGGCGCACTTGATCTGCCCCGGCCGGATGTCGGTGCCCTCCATCCCCTTGTCGATCTCGCTGCGCACGTGGCTCTCGAACTCCTGGGACGACATCTCCCTGAACCGCTCGGGCCACGACCGCTCCGCGTACAGACCGGTGCTCGCCACGATGTGGACGCCGCTCGCCTCCGAGACGCGGCGCAGGCCGGCGACGTTGGGACGGATGCCTGGAGCGCTGCAGTCGAGCACCGCACTGCCCCCGGCTTTCTTGAAGTCCGCGAGCTCCGCCGTCATCAGCGGCTCGTCGTTGGTGTTCCAGGCGTCCCTGGAGAGCCCGTAGAACCCGGCGCGCAGGTACGCCAGATCCTCCATGCGCACGGACTCGTCGGGGTCGCTCGGCCGCCAGGCCTCGAGACGCAGGGGCTCGAGTGCGGGCTTGACCTCGTCCAGGTAGAAGCTCGCGTCCGTGAGGACGTGCTCGTGCATGGACGTGAAGCCCAGGTCCGCCGGGTCCACGGGGCCGCATACCGTCGTGATGGTGGCCAATCTCAAAGCTCCTTCCGCGATCTGCCGAGCCCGATGATACTCGACGCCCCCCGGTTCCGAGCGCGCGCGGCGCGGATTCAAATGCTGGTTTCGATCTGGGTGAGAACGTGCTGGAATCGCAGCGATTTTCGCGCTTCATCTAGCCGCGCTCCCGTCTCTCCCTATAATGCGACTCCCCAGAGGAGGAAGTTGGATGGCAAAGATCGATTTCGGCGGCGTCAAGGAGACGGTGGTCATGCGCGCGGAGTTCCCCATGAGCAGGGCTCGCAAGGTCCTGAAGGGGGAGACGATCGCGATCATCGGCTACGGCGTGCAGGGTCCGGCGCAGGCGCTCAATCTCAAGGACAACGGCTTCAACGTGATCATCGGCCAGTCGAAGGCCTTCAAGCGGGACTGGAACCGCGCACGCGAAGACGGCTGGGTGCCGGGGAAGACGCTGTTCGACATCGAGGAGGCGGCGCGGCGCGGGACCATCGTCCAGATGCTGGTCTCCGACGCCGCGCAGAAGGCGATCTGGCCCACCATCAAGCAATGCTTGAACCCGGGCGACGCCCTCTACTTCTCCCACGGCTTTTCGATCGTCTACAAGGACCAGACCAAGGTCGTGCCCCCGAAGGAGGTCGACGTGATCATGGTGGCGCCCAAGGGCTCGGGCACCTCGGTGCGGCGCAACTTCCTCTCGGGCGCCGGGATCAATTCGAGCTACGCCGTGTTCCAGGACGCCACGGGCCACGCCGAGGAGCGCTGCCTGGCGATCGGGATCGGCGTTGGCTCGGGCTACCTCTTCCCCACCACCTTCCAGAACGAGGTGTACAGCGACCTGACCGGCGAGCGCGGAGTGCTGCTGGGCGCCCTGGCCGGGATCATGGAGGCGCAGTACGACGTGCTCCGCAAGAACGGCCACTCCCCGAGCGAGGCGTTCAACGAAACGGTCGAGGAGCTGACCCAGAGCCTGATCCGGCTGGTCGACGAGAACGGCATGGACTGGATGTACTCGAACTGCTCGGCGACCGCGCAGCGCGGCGCGCTCGACTGGAGGCCGAAGTTCAAGAAGGCGACCCTGCCGGTCTTCAAGGAGCTCTACAAGTCGGTCAAGGAGGGCAAGGAGGCGCGGCGCGTGCTTCGCTCGCTCGGCAAGCCCGACTACCAGCAGCAGCTGGGTAAGGAGCTCAACGAGATGGGCCACTCGGAGATGTGGCAGGCCGGCCAGGCTTCGCGCGACCTGCGGCCGAAGGAGAAGGCCCGCGCCACCACCCGGGCGACCAAGGGAATCGCGGGTCGGAAGTCGAACTAGCCCGCATCCCACCGAGCCAGAGGCTCTCGGCCGGCCGATCCGCGCGCTGGACGACGTGGCGTCCCGCGGACCAACGCGGGGCCGCCTCTGGTAGACTGGCGCGGCGTTGAGCAGGAGCTGCACCGAGGGCTGTCGAGAGATGAGACTGAGAGGACGGGACGGCAGGGGAATTGCGCTGCTCCTCCTCGCAGCCGGGCTCGCCGTCGCGCAGGGCTGTGTCGTCGGGCCGGACTACGTGTCCCCCGAGCCGCCCATGCCCGACGTCTGGCACCAGGAGCTGGCGCGCGGGCTCCAGGAGGGCGAGGCAAATCTCGCGGCCTGGTGGACGGCGCTCGGCGATCCGCGCCTCGACGAGCTGATCGAGCGGGCCAAGGCGGGCAACCTCGACCTTCGCCTGTCGGTGGCTCGCATCCTGGAGGCGCGCGCGCAGCGGGGCATCGCCGTGAGCGACCGCTTTCCAGAGGCCGACGGCGTCGGGACCGTGCAGCGGGACCGCCAGAGCGAGGACGTGATCGTGGATGTCCCGCCGGGGCGCAGCCGGACCGACACGTTCTACGGCGTCGGCGCCGACACGTTCTGGGAGCTCGACCTGTGGGGGCGCATCACGCGCTCGATCGAGTCCGCGGACTCGAGCCTCGAGGGGTCGGTCGAGGACTACCGCGACGTGCTCGTGTCGCTCTACTCGGAGGTGGCCACCACCTACACCGAAATCCGCGCGCTGCAGGCCCGCATCCGCTACGCCCTCGGCAACGTCAAGACGCAGCGCGGATCCCTGCAGCTCACGGTCGACCGCCGCGATGCCGGGATCGGCTCGGACCTCGACGTGAGCCAGGCCGAGCTCAACCTGGCCAGCACGGAGTCGTTCGTCCCCTTCCTGCGGAGCGAGCTCGCCGCGTCCGTGCACGCGCTGGGCGTGCTCGTCGGAGGGCACCCGAGCGCCCTCTGGGCCGAGCTCTCCGACGCAGTTCCCATCCCGAAGCCGCCGCCCCAGATCGTCGTCGGTCTCCCCACCGAGATTCTGCGCCAGCGTCCGGACATCCGCCGGGCCGAGCGGGAGCTGGCCGCGCAGACCGCCCTCATCGGAGTCGCGACCGCCGAGCTCTACCCGACCTTCTCGCTCGTCGGAACGTTCACCTTCGAGGCCTTCGACTCGAGCGATCTGCTCGAGCGCAGCTCTCGCACCTACGGCTTCGGCCCGTCGTTCCGCTGGAACCTGTTCGACGGAGGCCGGGTGCGCCAGGCGATCCAGGTGGAGGACGCGCGCACCGATCAGGCGCTCGCCCGCTACGAGCAGACCGTTCTGAGTGCGCTCGAGGACGTGGAGGACGCCATGGTGGCCTACGTCCAGGAGAGCGAGCGCCGCGATGCCCTGGACCGCTCGGCGGTCGCGGCCAAGAAGGCTGTCGACCTCGTGAACGTCCTCTACAAGACAGGCCTGACCGACTTCCAGAACGTGCTGGACACCGAGCGCTCGCTATTCGAGCAGCAGGACCAGCTCGCCGAGAGCGAGGGACTGGTGACCCAGAACCTGATCGAGATCTACCGGGCGCTCGGCGGCGGCTGGTCGTTGACCACGAACTGATGAGCGGGGCGGCGTCCGGCGAGCCGACACCCTTTCAGCACCGCGTCCGGGCGCGCCGCTTCGAGATTCTGGTGGCCGCGCAGGTTCTGTACCTGCTGCTGCATCCGTGGTTCGAGGCGGAGCGCTTCGGCCTCAGCTCCGCCACCCTGCTGCCGAGCGCCATGATTCTCGCCGCCGTCTACGCCGTAGCGGAGACGAAGCGAAGCCTGTTGTTTGCAGCGACACTCGCGCTCGTCGCGCTCCTGGGAACCTGGTGGGAGGCCGAGAGCCACGCCGAGCTCCCGCGCGTGGTGGGGCTCGCCGCAGAGACGGGGCTCTTCGTGTTCGGTACGGTCGCCATCGCCTCGGAGGTCTTCTCGGGCAGGTCCGTGGGGCGCGACACGCTGTTTGGCGCGATCGCGATCTACGGCCTGCTTGGCTTCATCTGGGGCGGCCTCTACCTGATCCTCGAGGCGCTGGTGCCCGGCTCGTTCGCGATCGGGGAGGCTCGCGCGGGAAACGCGCTCTGGGCCGATCTGCTCTACTTCAGCTTCACGTCGCTCACGACGACCGGATTCGGCGACGTGGCCCCGGCGACCTCGGCCGCTAGCTCTCTCGTGATCCTGGAGTACATGACCGGGGTGATCTACATGGCGGTCATCGTGGCGCGTCTGGTCGGGCTCTACAGCGCTCGCCAGTGAGGCACGCCGCGAGCCCGTGGACGTTCGATGACGCGAGCGGCTAGGCTCTCTGGAGGCGGTTCGAGGGAGATCATCCGATGCGGAAGAAACTGGGAATCCTGGCCGTTGCCGTAGCCGCGCTTCTCGCGGGTGCCGGCTGTACGCTGCTCCCCACCTCGCACGAGAGCTTCGACGGCTGGCTCGCGGGAGATCCCGATCGCGACTACGACACCCTGAATCTGGAGTCGATCCCCGCGCTGCGCATGGTCTACGGCCCGCTGCTGGCGGTGCCGTACGCGACGCGAGACCTGCTGCGCGTCGCGTTGGCTCCGCTCGGCTTCCTGTACTTCACCGCGCAAGGGCTGGACGCGGTGCCGGGGTCGGCGTTCGTGGGTCCCCGGCGGCCGATGCCCGCGCTCGACTTGCCGGGCGAGCAGCCGGCGTCGGACGAAGCCTATCCCGCGGTCCCCTGACGGGGACCGGCGCGCGGCGAATCCCGGGACTATCCTCCGCCCCATGGACGCGACGTGGATCCGCAGAGCCGCCCTCGCGGTCGCGATCCTGGTCCTCTTCGGAGCCTGGATCTGGTCCGGGGTCGCGGAGCTGACGCAGGTGGAGTGCGAGGTGTGCATGCTCTTCGAGGGCCGGCGCAACTGCAGCGACGGCCTGGGCGTGGACGAGAGGGAGGCCACGCAGATCGCGCAGAGCACCGCGTGTGCGCCGCTGGCCGGGGGCGTCACCGAGACCTTCGCCTGCAGCCGCACCCGCCCGGCCTCCGTCAACTGCCGGGCGCGCTAGGCGAGCCTCTTCGCCCGGCTTCCGGACCGCTCGATCGGCTCCACCTCCGCGTGGCCGTAGAGCCGCACGATCGCGGCATCGTCGGCCTGCATCGACATCAGCATGATCGTGACGGGTCCCCCGGCGAGCGCGTGCCGGGCGGTCTCGTTGCCGCTTCCGTGGTAGTCCAGGTAGGCCACGCGGTTGTCGTCGAGGATGCACAGCGGCACGGTTCCCTTGGGGGAGAGGTTCACCGCACCCTGGCCCTCGGGACCGGCCCCGAGCTCTGGCTCGACCGAGCCCACGAAGAAGAGCTTCGACTCTCGAATGAGCGCCTGCTGCTCTGGCGTGATCTTCGTATGGTGCGTCGCCAATCTCGCTCTCCCCTGCCCCCGCTGCAGCTCAGCCAGACTTCTCGAGCAGCACCGACCTGCCGCCCCGGATCTCCGGCTCTGCCGCGCGCGCGAAGCCGCAGGCCTCGGCCGCGAGAATGGTCGCGTCGAATGCGTCCGCCGAGATGTGACCGCGCGGCTCGGAGACGAGCAGGCGCCCACCCGGCGCCAGTGCGGCGTGGATCTGCGACAGGAAGGCTGCGGCGTCCGGCGTCTCGTGCACCACCGCGAAGGCCACCGCGAAGTCGATCTGGCCCGCTTGATCCGTGAGGTCGAGGCCCGTGGCCGAGCAGACGCGAGTCTCGATGCGATCGATCACGCCCGCCCGCCGGGCTCGCTTCTCGAGCGAGCGGATCATCCGCTCCTGCATGTCGACGCACAGCACGCGCCCCTGCTCCCCCACCATCCGCGCCAGCGGCAGGCTGAAGAAGCCCATGGCGCAGCCGACATCCAGCACGCTCATGCCCTCCCGGACGTGCGCGCCGAGGATCTCCTCCGGCTTCTGGAAGAGGCGCCGGATCGGGCTCGCGAGGAGGTAGCCCACCCACCAGGGACAGACGCGTTCGGCCATGCTGCGTGCTCCTTGCCCGCTTCGATCCGAGCGGCCGCTCAGCATAACCGGGCTCGTTCCCGG
>CAZLBF010000187.1:0-3432 GCA_964557495.1 uncultured Myxococcales bacterium
GCCGCATCGGGTACTGCTTCCAGGAGGTCGGCCTCTTCCCTCACATGACCGTCGGGGAGAATGTGGCCATCACCCTCGATCTGCTCTCCTGGAGCGCCAGCGAGCAGGAGGCGCGAGTACGCGAGCTGCTCTCCCTGCTCGAGCTGGAGCCGTCCGAGTTCGTCGCGCGTTGGCCGCACGAGCTCTCGGGTGGCCAGCGCCAGCGGGTGGGGATCGCGCGGGCACTGGCCGCGAAGCCCGAGATCCTCCTGCTCGATGAGCCCTTTGGGGCCCTCGATCCCCTGACCCGCGATCGGCTACAGCAGTCGTTTCAGCGGCTCCGGAGGGAGCTCGAAGTGACCGGAGTCTTCGTCACGCACGACATGGTCGAAGCCCTGCTCCTCGGCGACCGGATCGCGGTCATGGAGGCCGGGCGGCTGACACAGATCGGGCGCCCCCAGGAGCTCCTGCTCGAGCCCGCGACCGACTACGTCGCGGAGCTCATGGAGACGCCCATGCGCCAGGCCGAGCAGCTGGAGGCACTGGCCGCGAAGACCGCCCCCGGCGACCGGGACGTCACGTGAGCGAGCAACTCGCACTCCTCCCCGGGTACCTGACCGCGCATCTTCAGCTCACCCTGGTGGCGCTCTCGATCGGCTTCCTGGTAAGCGTTCCGCTCGGGGTTGCCGTGGTGCGCTGGCGCCGGCTGGAGCCGGCCGTGCTGGGTGCGGCGAGCGTGGTGCAGACCATCCCGAGCCTGGCGTTGCTCGCCATCATGGTCCCGGCCCTCGCGTTCCTCGGCGCGATCGCTTCGCGCCTCTTCGGCATCGAGTTCCGGAGCATCGGGTACCTGCCCGCGGTCATCGCCTTGACGCTGTACAGCATGCTGCCGATTCTGCGAAACACCGTAACCGGGATCTCCGGAGTCGATCCGTCGGTGAACGAGGCGGCGCGGGCCGTCGGGATGACCGACGGGCAGCGCTTGATTCGGATCCAGGTTCCTCTGGCGCTTCCCATGATCATCGCGGGGATCCGGACGGCCACGGTGTGGGTGGTGGGAATCGCGACCCTCTCGACACCGGTCGGGGCACCGAGTCTCGGGAACTACATCTTCAGCGGCCTGCAGACGCGGAACTTCACTGCGGTGATGATCGGCTGTGTCTCTGCTGCCGCGCTCGCGTTGACCCTGGACTCCCTCATCCGCGCCCTCGAGATCGGCGTCGGCAAGCGCAACCGACGGTGGATGGCGGCTCCCGCCGCGATCTTGATCGGACTCTTCGGCTACACGGGATACACGTTTGCGATCGGGTGGGCAGCTCCACAACCGAAGCTGGTGACCATCGGCGCCAAGACCTTCACGGAGCAGTACATCCTGAGCGAGCTGATCGGGCTCCAGATCGCGCGCGAGACCGGCCTCCCCACCCGGACCCTGCAGTCACTGGGCTCGACCGTGGCCTTCGACTCACTGGTAAGCGGCGACGTGGACGTCTACGTGGACTACTCGGGGACGATCTGGGCCACCATCATGCAGCGAGCGTCGCTGCCGGAGGAGCGTGAAGAGCTGCTCGCGGAGGTGCGCGATTACCTGGCGCGCGAGCACGGCGTGACACTCGTCGCCAGCCTCGGGTTCGAGAACACCTACGCGCTGGGGATGGCCCGGGAACGGGCGCGAACGCTCGGCGTCGAGACGATCGGCGATCTGGCAGCTCACGCCCCCGTGCTCGAGATCGCCGGAGACTACGAGTTCTTCGGACGACCCGAGTGGAAGACGATTCGCGACACCTACGGTCTGGAGTTCGGCGGGCGGCGATCGATGGACTCCTCGCTCATGTACCAGGCCGTTCGCGAAGCGCAGGTCGACGTGATCACTGCCTTCTCCACCGATGGCCGGATCGCGGCCTTCGACATCGCGCTCCTGGTCGACGACCGCGGCGTGATTCCCCCCTACGACGCGATCGTGCTCGCCAGCGCGCGCCTGTCGAAGGGCATGCCCCAGGTGCTGCGAGCGCTGGCGCGCCTCGAGGGGCGAATTGGCGCGGCGGCGATGCGGCAGATGAACCTGCGGGTCGATCGGGGTGGGCAGCTGCCGAGCGCGGTTGCCGAGCAATTCCTGGAAGAGCTCGTGGGCGTCGAGCCGGTGCCGGACGCTGTGGCGCCGTAGCAGTCGGCTCCGCGAGACCGGGCTCTGCGAGGGCAGCCGCCAGGTGGGGGGCCGGCTAGGGCGCGTACTTGGCGTTGGTGAAGCGCACCAGCACGGCGGCGAGGCGCTCCCACGACCTGACGAGGCGGGGCTGGATCTCGAGCACGCGCTTGAGGTTGATCTCCTCCACCCGCCCGGCGAGCGCGAGCTCGATCTCCGGGCGAATCCGGCCCCAGTCTTCCTCGATGCTGCCCCACAGGCCCGAGACGAACGCGGCCGCGTCGCCGCGTGAGGGATCCGTCGCATCCCGCAGCAGCCCCAGCCCACTCGCGTTCCGGTGGTAGCTGTCGATGTCCTCCCGGGTCTTTCGCAGCCGATCCACGGCGTCTTTGCCGCCCGGGCCGGCGTAGACGAAGACCAGCTCCTTCACGAGTCGCTCGTTGAGCATCATGGGAATCCCGTGGGTCGCCGCGAGCCCGCACAGCTCGTAGTCGGTCTTGAGGCACTCCTCCTGGTAGAGAGCCGCGAGCTTGTCGAGCTCCGCGATGAGGCCCTGGGTCATCTGATCGAAGGCCCGCAGGAAGAGCGGGTCGCCGTACCGACTCTGGCGCGGGATGAACTCGTTTGCGCGGCGCAGGTAGTCGTAGGGGCTCGCGACGGCCAGCCGCCGGACGGGTCCCCAGGCCTTGTCCGCCCGTTCGATCTGGGCGCGGATCGCCGCGTTGGGCGGTGCGGCGATGGTGTAGGTCGCGCTTCCCGTCCGAAGCAGCTCCAACACCCGATCGATCTCGGCCGCCGTGTCGTGGAGGCCCTGCTTGGTCTCGTCGCCGAGGTGTAGCTGGTAGAGGAGGTTCTGCTTGCTGAGCCTCTCGGCCAGCTCCCGGACGTGGCCCAGCTCTTGCTGGGCGCCTCCGATCTCGTAGGGCCGCTCGCCGGCGCGAGCCGAGCCGGCGAGCGTCAGCGCGATCGCCAGGAGAATCGTTCCATGAGCATGCCGGGCGCGCGTCGACGTGGGATGCGTCATCGCGCCGTCCATGATAGGGCTCCCGGAGGCGGGACACTAGCCCGGCGCGGGCCTTCGCGGGATCGGACGCCTCGGGCCCGGCTGGGTCCGGGACCTGGCCGGGAGAGCAGTGGGAGCTTCCTTGCGACGACGGAGGGTTCACATGAAGCGAGCAGACGGGGCCCGAACCGGGCTTCGCACAGCGGATTTCGTTTCCGGACTTCTTCTGTTCTCCGCGCTCCTGGTAGCGGCGTGTGCGCCGGAGAAGGAGCCCATCCCGTAGGCGGAGGCGCAGGAGGTCATCGGGACC
>CAZLBF010000188.1:0-39461 GCA_964557495.1 uncultured Myxococcales bacterium
CCCCGTAGCATACGCCCCCGGGCGAGGCTTCACGGCTCGCGCGTCTCGAGGCCCGACGTTGGTGCGCCGGCGGAAGTCCGGGGGGCCTTGTGGCCGGGCTGTGGAGGGTCGGTCATCCTAGTGGCCGTGCGCGGTCGCGACCTCTCGATCCTGACGTTCGCATTGCTGGCGGCCCAGCTTCCCTTCCTCGGGCAGGCACTCGTGATCGACGACGGAAACTTCGTCGATCAGGCGCTCCAGATTCTGCGCGATCCCGCCGCTCCCTACTCGTTCACGATTCACCTCTACGAGCCGGTCGACTTCTTCGCCTACTTCGCGAACCCGCCCGGACTCGCCTACTTCCTGGCGGGTGGAATCGGGATCTTCGGGCGGTCGGAGCTCGCGCTCCACGCGCTGTGTCTGCCGTTCGCGGGTCTGGCGGTCTTCGCGATGTACGCATTCGCTCGCCAGCTCACGGGGCAGGGACTCTTTGCCGCGCTGCTCCTGCTCGCCACGCCCGCGTTCCTGATCAGCAGCCACACCGTGATGGCCGACGTGCCCGCCGCGGCGTTCTACCTGCTCGCGGTCTGGCTCTACGTGCGCGGCGTCGACGAAGAGCAGACGACCTCGCTACTGCTTTCGGGCGTCGCGGCAGGCGCGGCGGCGCTGCTCAAGTACACGGGGATCACGGTGCTGCCCCTCATGCTGCTGTATGCGCTGCTCCGGGGCAGGCTGCGGTACGCGACACTCTCGCCCCTGCTGATCGCCGGCCTCCTGTTCGGGGCCTGGTGTCTCGCGAGCTACCAGATCTACGGCCGGGTGCACGTTGCCACGGCCTTCTCGCTCGAGTCGCCGGACCGCAACTGGGTCGGGCGGCTCGTACAGGCGGTGGCCGCGGTAACCGGCGCGGGGGGTGCCACGGTCTTTCCCCCGCTGCTCCTGGTCTGGGCGATTGCTGCGTCGCGCGCGCTCAGCCGAGTCGGAGCCTGGGTCGCTCTGGCCGCCGCCCTGGTCGCGTTCCTCGCGGCGTTGCCTCCCTACGGCATCCGCATCCTCAGCTACGACGTCGGGAACCGGATCCTGGGCGGAATGCTCTTCTCCGCCGGAGCTGCGGCGGTGGTCTTCGTCGTGCTATGCGGCCTCGCTGCGCTGCGCGAGATCCGGGACACACCGGTGCAGGCCGAAACCCGACATTCAGCTCGCACGCTGCTCCTGGTCACGTGGTTTCTCGGCTTCCTGCTGATCGATGCGGCGGTCTTGTTCGCGACGCCCAAGTACCTGCTTCCGGGCATCGCTCCGCTGCTGCTGCTGCTGATCGGCGTCACCCCGCGCACCCGCGCGACGTTCGCGTCGCTCGCGCAGTGGCAGCGCGGGGTGATTCTGGGGAGCACCGCCGCGCTCGCGCTGGCGCTCAGCGTGGTCAGCGCCGCACAGGGAGCGAACCACCGGCGCTTCGCGACCGAGACCGTTCCGGAGCTCGCGGCCGGGCATCCGGCCTGGTTCAACGGACACTGGACGGTGCGCTATTACGCGGAGCAGGCGGGGCACCGCTACCTGGGTCGGGAGCTCACGCCCGACGCAACCCCGGCGCCGGGCGACGTCGTCTTCGTCGTGCTGGAGGCCGTGTGGCACCGCCTCCCCGAATCGCTCGTCCCGCACCTCGAGCTGATCGAGACGCGCCTCACGCCTGCTCCACTCCCCCTGCATCTCGCGAACCAGCTCGTGCACGCCGGCTACTGGACTCACAACCTGGGTGTGCTGCCGTACGTGATCTCGACCGAACCGCTCTCGGTCTTCAGCGCGCTGCGGGTCAAGGACGCGTCGTAGCCGGCCAGCTCCGCGGCCCAGCCCTCGAGCTGCGTCTCGAAGTGAGCGAAGAGCTGCTTCAGGGCTCCCGAGATGGCCGGGGCCACCGCTGCTTCGCTGGCATCCGCCGCCGCCACACCCTGCCGGTTCCCGGCAAAGATCACCCGGTCCACGACGGCATAGAACCGGTTGCCGGCAAGAACCTCGGGGCGCCCACTCAGGTTGGGCCGGAGTTGACGCTGCTCATAGGTCTGCCGCATGCCGAATGCAAAGCCGCGTCCTCCGCGGGGCCGGCGAGCGAGATCGCGGCCGGACAGCCCGGTCTGCCCGAGCCCCGCCAGGGCCAGGATCGTGGGCGCGAGGTCGATCGAGCCGGCGACGTCGGCCCGGCGGCCCGGCGCGATCGCCGGCGACAGCACGAAGCAGGGAACGTGGATCTGCTCGCGCGTGAGGCGCGTGTCGTGCCCGATGGAGCCGGCCTCGCCGAAGCTCTCGCCGTGATTGGACGCCACCAGCACGTGGGTCGTCACCTGCTCTGCATCCTCGAGGAGCCGCCGCAGCAGGCGACCGAGCGCCTCGTCCAGAGAAGCCACGTCTCGCTCGTATAGGCGGTGCGCCTCGCGGACCGCTTCACGGATCTCGGGATGACCGGACTCGGCCATGGAGAGCAGCCGAGGCGTCGAGAGGCTCTCGTCGATGCCGGCCGCATCGCCGTACGGCCCGTGTGGATCGAAGTAGTGCACCCAGACGAACTGCCTCTCGCCCCCGAGCCCTTCGAGCACCTCGAGAGCGGTCCGGGTCACGCTGTCGGCCAGCGAATAGAACCCATTGTCTCCGAGCGGAACGTCGTGGAAGCTGTGCCGACCCTCGATGTCGATCTCGAGCTGGTCGTGGAACTGGTCGAAGCCCTGTGCGTAGCCGAAGCTCCGATGCAGCTCGAACGAGCCCACCACCGCTGCGGTCGCAAAGCCGGCCCGCCGGAGCCGCTCGGGGAACGTACGGTGGGCCTCCTCCAGGATCACCCCGTTTCGCGTGACGCCGTGGTGCCAGGGATGCAGCCCGGTGAAGATCGTCGCCTGCGTCGGCTGCGCACTCGAGGTCGAGGAGTAGAACTGCTCGAACCGCGTGCCCGTCGCCGCGAGCTCGCTCGTTCGGGGCATCGCGGAGCCGCGCTCGGCGCTGCCCGCGAAGGCGTCGTAGCGCAGGCTGTCGAGCGTGATCAGGACGATGCGCGCCCGCTCGTTCCCGCAGCCGGCACTCGCGCAGAGAGCGAGCAGGAGCAGCAGGAGCGCGCGCATGGGATGATCGTACCGGGCTCGCGGCGCGGCGGTCTACGCCGCCGTGAACGCGACGGTGATGATCGGCTGGCTCCTGACCGGAAGCTGGGACCGGCGCACGGACCTGGCGCGGGCTCGCTAGCCCTTGACCTTCCGGGTGGGAGGACGCTTCGGGCGGGGGTTCGTGCTCTTGCCCATCGAATCCCCCGCCACGAGCTGAGGCTCCGCATCGCGCCGTTCGAGCGCGCTCACATCCGGCCCGCTCAGCGACTCGCCAGCGAATCCGAAGCCGATCATGAACGCGAAGAGCAGGCCGATCGCGACCCGCACCCAGCGCGCCGGGCCGGCGCGCCACGCGTCGGTCGCGCGGAGCCAGTTGAACTTGGGGTTCTCCCCGAGGCGTCGATGGACGTACATGCGCTCCTCCGAACTGAGCTTTCCCGCACGGAGAAGTTCGCCCAGCGTTGTGATGAAGTGTTGTGCGCTCGCGTAGCTGCGCTCGACGGAGGCGGCGGCGAGCAGGTTGAGAATGGGTGCCGGCGCGCGGGGCAGCAGCTGATGTGCGCGGAGCCAGTACTGGCGCGCCTCGCCGCACCGACCCTCGTCCTCGGCCAGGTTTCCGAGGTTGTTCAGAACGCGACCGCGAACGCTAGGTGCGTCGGCGACGACGAGCGCTCGCTCGTAGCTGCGCCGCGCCGCCTCGCAGTCGCCTCCGTCCTGTGCGACCAGACCGGCCAGATTGAGCCAGTGGGGATCGTCCGAGAACCGCTCTCGCGTTCGCTCGAGCTCGATCCGGAGTCGCTCTACATCCTGGTCGGCCCAGAGCCGTCGTAGCGGGGCGAGCTCGCTCGGCGCCTCCCCGTCGAGAGGAGCGGGCTGAGCCTGCTGCAGGTCGTGAACGACGCGCAGCAGGAACTTCCTGGCCCGCGCGACGCCGGTGCGGATCGTCGCCTTCGGCCGACCCTCCCGCTGCGCGATGGCCTCGTAGCTGCGATGCTCGAGCCGCTCGGAGTACCAGCGCAGGTTGCGGAGCAGCGTCTCGTTCCCGTCGGACTCGGCGAGGGAGATGGCGCGACGCAGCGCCTGGCGACTGGTCTCCAGCGCCTCGAGGTCGACGCCGCTCGACTCCTCCGCGCGGATCCCGCGCCCGTCCGGCCCGATGAAGAGGCCCATCCAGCCACCGCGCGTCCCGTTGTGGCTCTCGGGCTTCAGGCTGTCGCGCACGGCGGGCAGCAGGAACTCCTGGAGCCTGCCCGAGCGAAGCGCCGCGCGATACTCGCCCGGGCACTCCCGCACCGCCTGCTCGCAGGCGAGGAAGGCCTCCCCCATGTGCTCCGAGCGACGTTCGGGCTCCAGGAAGAGCTGCCCGACGATGGCCTGCACGGCGCGACCGAGAATCTGATTGCGGGCCTCGGCGGGGGGAACGCTCTGAGCGGGCATCTGACCTCCATGGGTTAGTGGCGCGGGCTCAGCCCCCTATTCGAGGTTTTTGCGTTTCGGGCGCCTCTGAAACGCGGCACTCGACCCATCACGCGTCCGCAGTTTCGAGGCGAACTCCACCCCTGCAGAGGAGGTTGGAGGCATTGAATCCAAGGAGGAACCCCAAGTGGCGAGCCGACCCCTTCTGGCCGCGGCCCTGATCCCGATCCTCGTAGCCTGCGCCACGAGTCCGCCCCGGCAGCCCACGCAGCTCTACTCGATGCCAGCCGAGCTGGGAGCGGCGATGGCGCCGGAGGACGCCGATCCGACGGTGGCCGCGGAGCTTGCGGAGTCCGCCCTCTACCTGCTCGACCCGGAGCGACCGGGCGGTCCCGACTACCTGGGAGCGGCGCGGATGTGTCTGCTCGCGACCGAGGTGGCGAACCCGTGGGCCGAGGACGACCTCATCGCCGCCTGCTTTCGCGTCGCGTCCCGCAGCGCGCTCCGCGCGGGTGAGCGGGAGCTCTACATCGAGATCGTGAACGACTGGGAGGAGTTCGCGCCGAAGTCCCAGCGGCTCGTCGGCGAGCTGGCGATCCACCGCTCCATCCGCGATCGGCTCGCGGGTCGCCCGCCGCGCTTCGATCGACGGCTGCCTCCCGCGCTGCGCCGCCTGATTCCACAGGTCGAGGACGAGGCGTGATCCGCCTGGTCCTCGTGGCTCTTGCGGCAGCCGGCGCGGTCTGGCTGTCGGACGATCTCGCCCGGATCTGGGACTCGGACGCGGTCGCACGGGGTAGGCTCGAGCTGGAGAGCTGGCTCCGGGACTCGAGGGCCGTGCCCGAGAGCGCAGCGGCCGAGGCCTGGGTGGACCGGGCGGAGATCCCACGAGCGATCTCGCGGGACGAGCCGGCAGCCGAGCCGGTCGAAGCCCCGCCCGAGTTCACTCCCGCCGAGCCCGCGCCGCTCGGGTTCGACCGAGCCGACCCGGAGCTACCGCTCTCCGCCGCAGGCGCTGCCGATCCGGTGGAGCCCGCCGGGGGTGCCCCGCCCGAGGTGGCCCCTGCGGAGCGACTCAGCCGGAGGCAGGCCGAGCAGGTTCGCTCCCGCCTCGGCCGCGTGATGACCCTGGCCGGAGGGGAGCGCAGGTGACTCGAGCCGGACGAGTGCTGCTCGCTCTCTGCGCCGCCGCCGCGGTGGTCTGGCTGTTCGCGCCGCCGCGAGCGGCGGAGTCGGCGATCGACGCAGCGAGCGAGTCACCGGACGACGCGCAGATCCGCGTCGCCCTCTCGGCCCCCCCGCCCCCGCCTGCGCCGCCTGCGCCTGTGCCTGAGCCGCCCGCACGCGAGCCGCGCGTCGCCGAGCCACCGAGCCCGCCGGCCTCCACCCCCGAGCCGCCGGTCGTGGTGCCGAGTGCGTCGGTCCAGCAGCGAGGCAGCAGGCTCATGGAGGCGGGCATCTTTCCGCGCCTGCGAGCGACCTACGACCGCATCGGGTTCGCCGACTACCGAGACGCGATGGTCGCGCTCGGCGGCCGCTTCTACCTGTTCGACGCGGGCAAGCGGACCCCGGTCGCAGAGGTCGAGCCACGCAGCGGCGCGATCGGCGGCGAGAGCGTACCCGAGCAGCTGAGCCGTTGGCCGCGGGACGTCACTCGCCATCTGCCCGCCGCCCTCGAGAACGGGCGTGGGCGCTACGGCGAGCGCGTGACGCGAGTGGTGCTGCTGCCTCCCAGGAGCCTGGACGCGGCGCTACTCGGCGCACTCGACGCGCGCATCAGCGAGGCAGAGCTGAGCGCACCCGACGTGCTCGGCATCCGCGTCGCCTACGAGCTTCGCGGCGGGCGCCTGCACTGCGCGGTGCTCGGCGTCACGCTGCGCGACGGTCGGGAGCGATCGCTGCCGCTCGTGGTTGACTTGTCGCGCACGGGGGCACGCTCGTGAGGCTGCGAGCGATCGCGACGCCGCTCTGTGTCGCCGCCGCCCTGATCCTGGCGGTCGGGAACGCGGGAGCGAGCTCGCTCGATGGAGCACTCGAGCGTCTCCGCAAGATCTCCCGGGGCGGCCCGCTCCACGCGGCTCCAGGCAGCGTGCCGTACGCGACCGAGATCCGTCGCGCGGCGCGGCGACACGGGATCTCGGCGTCGCTGCTGGCCGCGCTGGTGCGCGCCGAGAGCAACTTCGACCCGCGTGCGGTCTCGAGTGCGGGCGCGCAGGGCCTCGGACAGCTGATGCCCGGAACGGCCCGGCAGCTCGGCGTCACCGACCCGTTCGACCCCGTGCAAAACCTCGACGGCGCCGCGCGCTACCTCGCGACCCAGCTGGACCGCTTCGAGGACCGGCAGCGGGCCCTGGCCGCCTACCACGCCGGACCCGCGCGCGCGGCGGGGAGCTTCGCCTGGCTCCCGCGCGCAACGCACACCTACGTCGCGCGCGTTCTCAAGTTCGATCTGGAATACCGCAGGCGCGGTCTTCCCTGACCCACGAGGAGAAACGATGTACCGGCATACCACCCCCCTGCGGATCGCGGTCGCAATCGTGCTGTTGGCATCGGTCGCATCGGCGAGCCCCTCGGTCCCTTTCGACGAGGAGACCCTGGACCGCATCGAGGAGCTCAACGAGGCGATCGCGGAGCACTACGAGGAGCTTCAGACCACCACGGCGGACCTGGATGCACAGCGCGAGATCGCCAAGACCCGCATCGCCGCACGAGAGGAGGAGCTCAAGTCGCTCGAGCTACGGCGCTCGAAAATGCGTCGCCTGCCGGACGACCAGCGCAAGCACGGGTTGCGCGCGCTCGAGGAGCAGAAGATCGACGCCAAGTCCCGCTACCTGGAGGTGCTCGCCGACAAGCACCGGCTCGACCTCGAGACCGTGCGCGCCTTCGAGACTCACGCCACCGGCATCCTGATCAACCTGGAACGGCTGGCCGACGCACTGGAGAGCGTCGGCGGGATGACCGACGCCTCCGATCAGACCGCTCGCAACGCGTTCCAGTCGCTTCAGCGCGGCACCGCGGTCGCGCTCTCCGCGCTCGAGGAGTGGGGAACGCTCACGCGCGAGGATCCGCGCTTTCGCGCGCTCTGGGCGACCGCGCGCGTGCTGAACCGCAATATGCAGCGGCTCAGCGCACCGGAGGGGATCCAGATGACCGTCTCCCTGGTGCGCGAGCGCACGTTCGTGGTGCGCTCATTGATCGATCAGGCGCGCGTCATGGGCGCGGCGCTCGACCAGCAGGGCTTGCTGCTCCAGGTCGCCGCGCAGAACCAGATGCTGCGTCTCCACTTCACACGCCTGGGCGAGATCCGCGGCCTCGAGCTTCCGGATCTGGACCTCGAGGACTCGACCCGCAGGATCATCGAGGACATCGAGGAGACGCCGTTCGAGACGGCGGAGGCGGAGGACTCGGACGGGCTGGCGGGCTTCGACGACTGCGTCAGCTACGGGATCTGCAACTAGAAGGAATCGATGCCATGCAGCGAATCGCACTCACTCTGGCCGGGCTCATTCTGGCCGCCCCCGCACTCGGGTCGGCGGCCCACTACGCCACCTGTGACGGCAAGCGCAGCTATCAGCGCGACGTCGTGCGGGAGATCGTGCACGACTGGTTCAACGGCTCGACGCACACCGAGGGGTTGCTCGAGCTGGTTCAGGCGGAGCAGGGAATCGCCGCCTGTCGCGCCGGCGGCGGGCGGGCCGTGCGTCTCCACTCGACAACGCTGCCACGCGGGCTCGCGCCCGATCAGCTCGGCGGCATCCTGCTCGCGAACGAGCTCGAGTGGAGCGGCTTCCTGCCCGCCCCGCACGAGGGGCTGGCCGGCGAGTTCTTCAGCGTGCCGGTACCCCTCGAGGCCTCCGTAGCCGAATGACCGCGAGTCGACTCGCGCTGCTGCGGTGGGACGTTCAGCGTCGCTGGATCGAACCCGTCGCCGTCGGGACCGCGCTGGGTTTCACACTCGTCGCGGCGCATCGACTGGGCCTCGCGCCCGACGCCTCGGACCTCGGGGCGCGCGCGGTGGGCAGCCTCAACCGAGTAGTCGGGCCGGTCTGGATTCCGATGCTGCTCGCGTGTACGCGCGTCGCCTGGCTTGCAGGGCGGGCGTTCCGGACTCGCGACGGGCGGGGGCGGCTCGGTGAGCCGGTGCGTCCGGAGCTCGGGCAGATCGCGCCGGTCTTCGCCGCCCTCGGCCTGTGTGGGACCGTGTGGGGGCTGTCGCGAGCCTTCGAGGCGTTGAACGGGGGGGACTTCCTCAGTCAGCTTCCCCTGCTGCTCGGCGGACTCGGCGCCGCCATGACCTCGACACTCGTGGGACTCGGGCTGCAGATCGGAACCCTCCTGGTGGCGCTGCTGCTTCCCGCGTGGTCCTGGCTCGCAGTCGCCGCCGAGAACGGGGACGAGAGCTTCAGCCTCGACCGACAGAGGCTCGGGACCGGAGAAGCGGGCCTGTGCGCCGCCGTGGAGGGACTCCGAGCGCGCGCACCCGAAGCGGTCTGTGTCGCGTTCGACCGCAGGCTGCCCCGCGGTCGGCGCGAGGCGATCCGCATGCGGCTCTGGCAGCGGCTCGACGGGGGCACGCCGCTGCGCGAGGTCACGCGCTGATGCGCCGCAGCCCATCGAGCACGGGCCTCGAGGGGGCGCCCGACATCATGCTGCTGACGATGGCGGCGCTGATGGTCGCTATCGTCTGGCTGGTCTCGCACGCCCACGAGCGCACCCTGCCACCGATCTCGCTGCCGAGCTCGCCCGAGGCTCGCCTCGGCGAGACCGCGGCGGGGATGGTGAACGTCACGCTGCGGCCCGGTACCGACAGCGACCTCGAGATCTACGTCGAGGAGCGCCGCGTCGAAGGCGGTATGGAGGCGCTCGAGTCGACGCTACGGGACCTCGGAGGGCTCGAAGTCACTCTGAGAGCGGACTCGAGTACGCGCTGGGAGGACGTCCTGGGTGCGATGAGCGTTGCGTCTCGACTCGGCCTCGAAGTCGCGGTCGCGGCGACGCGCTAGATATTCGCGCTCCGATCGAGTCTACTGGCACCTCCATCTTGCTGGAGACGAGTCGATGGCTGCCAGTGCGGAAGAGCTGAGGCGCGCGTACACGGACTGGACGCGGACCTCTGCCAGGCTCATGGAGGAGGCGCGACGTTATTTCCCGGGCGGGGACACGCGCTCGAGCGCCTACTACACGCCCTACCCCGCGTTCATGACGCGCGGAGAAGGCTGCCTGCTGTGGGACGCCGACGGTCACGAGTACGTCGACTTCATGAACAACTTCACGTCGTTGATCCATGGTCACGCGCATCCACCGACGGTGGCAGCGGTGACCGAGCAGATCGCGCGCGGCTCCGCCTACGCCGCGCCGAGCGAGAGCCAGCTGGAGCTCGCGCGTCTTCTGTGCGAGCGCGTGCCGTCGATCGACGAGCTGCGCTTCTGCAGCTCGGGAACCGAGGCGACGTCCATGTGCATCCGTGCGGCGCGCGCCTGTACCGGAAAGCCCAAGGTGATGAAGATCGAGGGCGGCTACCACGGCAGCCACGAGATCGGAGAGATGAGCCTGGTCCCGCTTCCGGGAAAGTCGGGACCGCCCGACGAGCCGGTCACGCTCGCCCCCGATCGGAGCATCAACGGGAGCGAGATCCTCGACGTGATCACGATTCCGTTCAACGACGCCGACGTCGCACGCGCCAGGCTGGAGGAGCACGCAGACGAGGTTGCCGCCCTGATCGTCGAGCCGATGCTCGGCGGACTGGGCATGGTCCCGCCCGAGCCCGGCTACCTCTCCGAGCTGCGGAAGATCACCGAGGAGTGCGAGGTGCTGCTGATCTTCGACGAGGTCATCACGCTGCGCCTGGCGTCTGGCGGCCTCCAGGCCCGGAGCGAGGTCACGCCCGATCTCACCGCGATGGGAAAGATCATCGGGGGCGGGCTGCCGATCGGCGCCTTCGGCGGCCGGCGCGACATCCTCGAGATCTTCAATCCCGATCGGCCAGACTCGATCATGCATGCGAGCACCTTCAGCGGTAACGCGCTGACGATGGCCGCCGGTCTCGCGGCCCTGCGAGACCTGGCGCCCGACGACTTCGATCGGATCAACCGGCTCGGGGACCGACTGCGCGCCGGCTTCAACACGGCGTTCTCGAACGCCGGCATCCGGGGCCAGGCGACCGGGATCGGATCGCTCTCGCACCTGCACCTGTGGGACGGGCCGATCCGGAACGCCCGGGACAGCGTGCGGGGCTTCATGGAGGGTGGACGGGTCCCGAACCTGCTCCACCTCGGCATGATGAGGCGCGGAATCCACCCTCAGGGTCGCCAGATGTACTGTATCTCGACCCCGATGCGCGAGGCGCACGTCGATCGGGCGGCCGAGGCCCTGGCGGACACCCTCGCCGAGGCCCGACCCGCGATCGAGCAGGAGTTCCCGAACCTGTTGAGATAGACTCGCACCCGCCGCGGATTCGCGGGGCCTCGCACCGGTCCGGGCGCGGCCATCCCGTACGCTCGCTCGACGCCGCATCGGGAGATGCTTCCGGTGCGGGCCCGGGCGCGGGAGCGCAAAGAAGGGAGTGACGCGTGAGTGACGAAGTCAAGAGTGCCCTCGGCGACATCGCCGTGGACCGCGAGAATCTCTACCGGGAAGAGAGCTACACCGACCTCAAGGTGGCCACGATTCGCGTGCTCACCCCGGTGACCCTGGATGGGTCGGTCGACCCCAACCGCGAGCCGCTCTTCATCGCGCAGACGCAGCTCATGTCACAGGCGGGTCCGCTTCCCGTGCAGACGTCGATCGACGCGAGGAGTCTCGAAGAGGCGCTCGCCAAGTTCCCCGAGGCGATCAAGAAGGGGGTCGAGGCGATGATCGAGGAGGCGAAGCAGGTTCAGCGGGAAGAGTCCTCCCGGATCGTGGTTCCGGGCCGATCCCCAGGCAAGATCATCAGCTGATCGGCGGAGCTTCGAGGCGTGGGCGAGCCGGTCGCATTCCTCGGTCTGGGAGTCATGGGCTACCCGATGGCGGGCCACCTGGCGCGGGCCGGACACGACGTGGTCGTCTACAACCGGACCGCGGCCAAGGCGGAGCGCTGGACGAAGGAGCATGGCGGGCGCAGCGCCGCGACCCCGCGTTCAGCGGCCGAAGGGGCTGCGCTGGTATTCGCCTGCGTGGGCAACGACGACGACGTCCGCGACGTCGCGGTCGGCGGGCAGGGAGCCTTCCTCGGCATGGGCCCCGGCGCGATCTTCGTCGACCACACGACCACCTCGGCGCGGCTGGCGCGGGAGCTCGACGCGGAGGCGCAGAGTCGCGGCCTCGCGTTCCTGGATGCACCGGTCTCGGGGGGCCAGTCGGGAGCCGAGAATGGCTCGCTGACCGTGATGCTGGGTGGCGAGGAGGGGCCGTTCGAGCGGGCGCGACCGCTGATCGACTGCTACGCGCGGGCGGTCAGTCTCCTGGGTCCCGCCGGCAGCGGCCAGCTCACCAAGATGGTCAACCAGATCTGCATCGGCGGGCTGGTCCAGGCGCTCTCCGAGGGGCTGCACTTCGCCGAGGCGGCCGGGCTCGATCCGCGGGCGGTGATCGAGGTCATCTCGAAGGGCGCCGCGCAGTCGTGGCAGATGGAGAACCGCTACGAGACCATGCTCGCACGCGAGTTCGAGCACGGCTTCGCGGTGAACTGGATGCGCAAGGATCTCGGCTTCGCCCTCGACGAGGCGCGCCGGAACGGCGCGAAGCTCCCCGTGAGCGCCCTGGTCGATCAGCTCTACGCCGAGATCCAGGCGATGGGAGGCGGGCGCTGGGACACCTCGAGCCTCCTCGCGCGCCTCGATCCTAGGCCTCGTCCGCCTTCACGGTAAGCACGGGCACGTTCGACAGGCGCAGCGTCCGCTCCGCCACGCTACCCAGCAGCACGTGCCTGAGCCCCGTGTTTCCCCGGGTGCCCATCACGATCAGGTCGGCCTCGACCTCGTCGGCGGTTTCGGAGATCCCGGGCGCCGGAGACATCGCGGTCAGGTGGCCCACGCACTGTACCCCCTCCGCCTCGACGCCCCGGAGCGTCTCCTGCAGCCGGCGATCGGCGGCCTCGCGGATGTCGGTCCAGAACTGGGGCGGGACGGCGACCTGGTTGGGAGGCCCGACCGGCAGCGCCACGTGGTAGGCGTGGACCAGGTGGAGCTCGGCGTCGAGGCTCTTCGCCAGCCCGATCGCGTGCTTGAGCGCCTTCTCCGAGTGCGGCGAGAAGTCGATGGCGACGAGAATCCGCTCGATCCGCATGTCAGCCTCCTCTGGCGCTCACCCTTATCACGAATCGCAGCTCGTTGCCCCACTCGCCCGACCCGCGCCACTCGCAGCGAGCCCCCGCGCCAGCTCCGACGGCTCCGTCCTCGAGCGACGAGGGCGATGAGCGGGCTAGAATGAGGGTCATGGAAGATGCCGAGATCGCACGACAGCGCGCCACGAATCTCTGGGAGTCCCTGGCCCGAAAGTACCCGCCGCTGGGCAAGGCCGCACACCTCGATCCCGACCCCGATCTCTACTTCAACACGATCGGCGGGCTCGCACAGCCCAAGGAGGAGATCCTCACCTATTCGTGTGCGGCGACGAACCCGGAGGTCTACGAGCGCTGGGGCACGCTACCGCCGGCAGGCCTGCTGCTGATCGGACCGCCCGAGTCGGGGAAATCCCTGCTCGCCAAGACGCTCGCGACGAGCACGGGAACTCCATTTCTCGAGGTCCTGGTTCCGCGACTCGTGCTCCAGCTCCTGCATATGCCCGGCGGCGCCGGCGAGCTGCTCCAGGCGTGGATCGAGGCGTTCACCGAGATGCCCAAGGTCACGGTCTACTTCCGCGAGGTGGATCTCTCGAACGTCCAGGCCGTTCTCGGGCGCCCCGAGCTTCAGGCGGCACCAGTCATGGACTTCATCGTGGAGCTGGTCGACCGCACGATCGAGGTGGATCAGTCACTCGTGCTCGGCTCGACGAGCCGCGCCGACAGCATCGCGCCGGTATTCCTGGAGCCCGGCCGCTTCGAGCGCATCGTCGAGGTCGTTCCGGTGATTCCCGACGACGTCGTGGAGGCGCTCCAGATCCATGCCTCCGCCGCCGAGAAGCGCGCCGGCCGGCCCCTGTTTGAGACGGTCGACTGGAAGGCCGCGGTGGATCGAGGCGGCAGCGCTTCGATCGGAGAGTGGGTCCGGCTGCTGCACGCGGTGCTCCGACACAAGGCGCGGCGCGAGGCGACGGGCGAAGAGCCGGGAGCGATCACCGCCGAAGACCTGATCGCGGAGGTCGAGCGGTTCCGGAAGACCGCGGCGCGGCTTCCCGCGAGCAGCGGCAGCTACCTGTAGACGGGCCGCCTCGCGACTCGACCGGGCGCGAGCCGCAAAGGACCAGAGACGGGCGCGCCCGCCAGCAGTGCACAGCGCTACGCGTGTGGCCGATCTCGAGCCTTGACAGCCCGGCCTCGGGCTATCGATATCTCTCGCTTGTGCCGTTGAGACCTGGGAGATCCCAGGTTGGGCAGGAACTCGTGAGCGAGAATCAAGTCGCACCGCGCGCGGAGCGGGTAGAGCTCGAGGTCGAGATCGAGCGGGCCGAGACCATGCCGGCCGGGACCTACACGGCGGTCAACATCTCGAAGGGCGGGCTCTGTCTCCGGGCTTCGGTTCCCGAGCAGATCGGGGGCTTCGTGGCGGTCAAGTTCCCCCTGGACGGCGACGAGGTCAGCGTCTACGCCGAGGTGATCTGGTGCAAGAAGGATCCGGCGAACGGCGCGTCCGCTCACCGGATCGGGCTGCGCTTCGTGGTCATCGGTCAGCGTGAGCAGCACCTGATCGAGGAGTTCGTCGCCGCCCGCATCCGCAACGCCTCCTGAGCCCGCTCCGAGACCTCGTCCCGGCGCGGGCGCGAGGCTGGCGAGCCGGTAGTCTTCGAGGCGATGCGACCGCTGCACGACTGGGCCGTGAGCCTTCCGGAGGCGCGCGCCCTCCAGGAGCGGCTACGACAACGCGTGGTCCCGCAGGATCGGCTCGGGCAGGTTCGCCGAGTGGCGGGCGTCGACGTCTCCTACGACCGCGGAAGCCCCGTCCTGTACGCGGCCGTCGTCGTCCTGGATGCCCGCACTGCGGAGCCGATCGAGGCGACCGGCGTGCGCGCGCGGGCGAGCTTCCCGTACGTGCCGGGGTACCTCTCGTTTCGCGAGCTGCCGGCGGCGCTCGAGGCCTTCGAGAGGCTCAGGCACCGCCCCGATCTCGTGGTCTGTGACGGTCACGGTCAAGCACATCCACGCTGCTTTGGCCTCGCATCGCACCTGGGCGTCTGGCTCGATCTCCCGTCGATCGGCTGCGCCAAGAGCGTGCTGATCGGGCGTTACCGAGATCCGGGCGTGCGCCGCGGCTGCCACACGCGACTGCGCGCGAACGGGGAGACGATCGGAGAGGCAGTGCGCACCCGCGACGGCGTGAAGCCGGTCTTCGTCTCGGTCGGTCACCGTGTGAGTCTGCCGACGGCACGGCGCTGGGTGCTCGAACTGGCCCGCGGCTTTCGGCTCCCCGAGACGACGCGGGCCGCGCACCGGGAGGTCAACCGGCTGCGAAGCTGCGACAAGGTGTAGAGTAGGCCCATGCCGAGATCGGTTCGGTTCGGAGTGACTCTGCCGCAGATCAAGCGGAGCTGGGACGAGGCTCGACTCGCCGCGACCGAGTTCGACCGCCTCGGGTTCGACTCCGTCTGGGTCTGCGACCACGTTTACGGCGTTCCGGTCCCGTCGCTCCCGATCCTGGAGGCGTGGACCGAGCTCGCCGCGGTCGCGGCGATCACGCAGCGGGTCGAGCTGGGCACCCTCGTGACCCCGCCCTTCTTCCGCAACCCCGCGATCCTCGCGAAGCAGGTGGCGACCGTCGACCAGATCTCGAACGGGCGCGCAATCGTGGGGCTGGGTGCCGGCTGGTTCGGAGCCGAGTTCGAGGGGTACGGCTGCGAGTTTCCCTCTCTGGGGGAGCGCATGCGCGCGCTAGACGAGACGGCGCAGATCCTCGAGCTGCTCTGGACCGAGGAGCGGGCGAGCTTCGAGGGAAGGTACTTCTCGCTCCGAGACGCCGTCTGCGAGCCGAAGCCGATACGGCGGCCGCCGCTCTTGATCGGGGGCGGGGGCGAGCGCGTGCTCATGGGGATCGCGGCGCGCCGAGCCGACATCTGGAACAACATGGCGGTCGCACAGGCGCAGCTCGCGACCAAGATCGAGGCGCTCCGGCGGCGCTGCGACGAGCTGGACCGCGACTTCGACGCGATCGAGATCTCGCAGCAGTGCGTCGTCGTGCTCGCGGCCGACGAGCCCGCCGCACGCGCCGCGCTCGCGAAGGCACACAAGATCTATGGCGGGCACATGGGTGCAGCCCTCGAAGAGCACGGGATCTGGGGCTCACCGGAACGGGTGGTCGAGGGGATCGAGCGGCACCGGGAGCTCGGCTGCACGAGCTTCGTGATCGAGTTCTTCGGGCGCGACACACGCGAGCCCGCGCGACTCTTCGCCGAGAAGGTGATCCCCGCGTTCCGCGGCTAGCGGCGCGCAGAGCCCGATCCGGCTCAGGACAGCCAGCGACCCAGGGGCGTGGCGTAGAGGAACCGGATCAGCCGCTTCATCCGCGCCTCGTTCTTCGCGCTGTACGGGTATTGCCCCGGCGTGCGCCTGCCGCCCCAGCGGTCGGTGAGAATGGGCTGCGCGTAGCAGTAGCCCTTCAGGCCCGTCTCGCCGTTGACCTGGCCGATACCGCTCTGCTTGCGGCCGCCGAACGGCGCCTCGGCAGCGCGATAGGTCATGGTCACGTCGTTCACGCAGACGCTTCCCGAGTCGATCCGCCGCGCGAGATCGACGCCGCGGCGCGTGTCGTTGGTCCAGACGTTCGCACCCAGCCCGTAGGGCGAGTCATTCGCACAGAGGATCGCCTCCTCTTCGTCCCGGACGCGCATGATCGGCAGGATCGGCCCGAAGGTCTCCTCGCGCATGATCTTCATGTCGTGGGTCACATGCGTGAGCACGGTCGGCTCGTAGTAGAGGCCCTTCAGCTCCGGGTTGCGACGACCGCCCGCGAGCACCTTGGCCCCCTTCGAGACGGCGTCCGCCACGTGATCTTCGATGATGGCCAGCTGGCGGTCCTGGAAGACCGACCCGACGTCGAACTCCCCGTCGTCCCCCTGACGCAGCTCGGCGGCGCACTTGACCACCTTGTCGGTGAACGCTCCCGCGACGTCGTCCACCACGTAGATGCGCTCCGTCCCGCAGCAGATCTGGCCGGTGTTCAGGAACGCGCCGACGACCGCACCCCGGGCGGCGGCGTCGAGATCGGCGTCGGAGCAGACGATCATCGGATCCTTGCCGCCGAGCTCGAGCGTGCAGGGAGTGAGTCGGCGAGCACAGACCTCCGCCACCTTCCGCCCCGTCTCCACGCTCCCGGTAAACGAGATCTTGTCGACGCCCGCCTCACACAGCGCCGCCCCGGTCTCGCCGTCGCCGGTCAGGACCTGAAGCACCCCTTCGGGCAGCCCGGCCGCCTCGAAGATCTCGCCCACCAGCCGCCCGGAGAAGGGCGTCGCCTCGGACGGCTTCAGGATGACCGCGTTCCCCGCCATCAGCGCCTGGACGCAGGGATTCAGCGAGAGAATCACCGGCGCGTTCCACGGGCTGATCACGCCGACCACGCCGAGCGGCCTGTACACGATCCGCAGCGACTTGCTCAGGCGAAGCAGTCCGTGCAGCTTGCGTTTCTCGGGCCGCAGGATCTTTCGGGCGCGCTTCGCGTAGTAGGTGAGTGCGTCGCAGGACGCGAAGATCGCCATCATGATCGCCTCGGATCGCGGCTTCCCCGACTCCCGAACCACGACGTCCACGATCTCGTCCTGGCGCTCGAGCAGCATGCCGAGCGCTCTCGTCATGCAGCGGGCCCGCGCCTCGAAGGGGAGCGCGCCCCACGCGGGCTGCGCCTTGCGCGCGGCCTCGACGGCGAACCTCGCGTCCTCGGAGGTCTGGACCTCGATCTCTCCGATCGGCTCGAGCGTCGCGGGGCTCGAGAGCTGCAGGCGGCGCCGCGCTCCGGGCGCGGTCTCGAGCGGCGTCACGATGGCCATGAACAGCTCCTCTCACACTGGCGCATCAACGGGGCGTCAGTCTAGCCCGTATTCCGCCTTGGGTGCGTCGTCGGGGTCGGGGTCTCAGCCGCGGAGTCGCGCGTCGAGCGAGGCGTCCGCGATCGCGAGCGCGCGCTGCGCGAGCCCCTCGGAGGCCCGGCCCATCCGGCCGAAGCCCTCGCCGAGGGTCTTGCCCAGCTGAATCCGCTTGTAGATCCCCTCGCTGATGACGGCGAGCTTGTAGAGCGCGAGTACCTGGTAGAAGTCGACGGACTCGACGCTGCGGCGGCTCGCGCGGGCATAGGCCTCGATGATCTCCGCTCGCGTGAAGAAGCCCGGCTGGGCGGTGACCGCGGGCATCGCGCCCGGGAGCACCGCGTCTCCGGCCTCGGCCCAGTAGATCAGCGTGTACCCCAGGTCGGCGAGGGGGTCGCCGAGCGTCGCCATCTCCCAGTCGAAGATCGCCACGATGCGCCCCGGCTCGGCCGGATCGAGCGCCAGGTTGCCCAGCCGATAGTCTCCGTGCACGATCGTGGCGTCCGAATGGTTCGGGAGCGCGCGGTCGAGCCTGCGCGCGAGCTCGTCGATCTCGGGGAGCGGCGCCGTCTGGTTCCCCATCCACTGCTTGGACCAGCGCCGGACCTGCCGTTCCAGGTAGCCGTCCGGACGCCCGAAGCCCTCGAGGCCGACCGCCCGGTAGTCCACCGCGTGAAGCAGCGCGAGCGTATCGACCAGGGTCTGGCTGATCGCACGCCGATCCGCAGGCTCGGGCGCGAAGCCGTCGGGCAGCTCGTCTTGCAGCACCACACCCGGCGTGTACTCCATCACGAAGAAGGAAGCTCCGTTGACCGAGTCGTCGTCGCAGAGGGCGATTGCGCGGGGCGCGGGGACGGGCGTATCGACGAGGGCCGAGAGCACGCGGTGCTCGCGCGTCATGTCGTGCGCGGTCGGCAGCACGTGCCCGAGCGGCGGCCTACGGACCACCCACTCCCGGTCGCCACCGCGCACGAGGTAGGTGATGTTCGAGCGACCCCCGCTGATCTGCGAGAAGCGGAGCTCGCAGTCGCCGCCGGGAACGCGTTCGCGGAAGAATCGCGACACGCTCTCGTAGCGGATGCCATCGATATCGCGAGTGCGCTCGAGCTCCTCCACGGGGCGAGCCTAGCACGGGAGCAGCCGCCCTCCGGCAGGTTCGACCGACCCCGGGATCTCCCCGTAGAATCAGCGGCGGAAATCGGCTGGAGGATCCCATGGCAACGATCCCGAAGTGCGCGACCGCAGTGCTCGCGCTCTCCCTCACGCTCGCCGCGGGCGCCGCTCCACCGCCCACCGGAGCCGACGCGATGCTCGATGCACTGCTTCCCGAGGGCCGTCGAACCGAATCCCTCCAATCCCTCGCCGCGAGCCAGACACTGGAGCCGGGCGAGAACATCCGGATCGTCGAGCTGGGTCGCGACGCACACTCGAGCCACCACCTGGTGTGGATCCGCGACCGCGAGATTCCCCACCGTCACGACAGACACGACCTGCTCGTGGTGATGCTCCGAGGGTACGGCGGCATGCGGATCGGTGCCGACGAGCGCTCGGTCGGCACCGGCTCGATCCTCTACGTGCCGCGCGGGGCTGCACACGCCTTTCGAAACGAGGCGAGCGAGCCGGCCGTGGCGTACGCGGTCTATACTCCCGCGTTCGACGGCAGGGACCGCGCGACGCTCGAGTAGCCGCGGCCGCGCGGCCGGGCCGGACTCGGCCGCCTCCGGGTCCGAGATCGTGTAGAATCGAGGGCGAGAGGCGAGATGGTCTACCCGCTCAAGCGCGAAGAGCTGATCGAACGACAGGCTCGACGCTGGGAACTGGAGCAGCGCGCGGCAGCGGCGCGGCCAGCGCCCCCCTGTATCGGTCTGTCCCGCCAGCCCGGCTCGGCCGGGGCGGAGGTCGCACGACGCGTAGCGGAGCAGCTCGACTTCGGCTGCTTCGGCGCCGACATCGTGAACTGGATCGAGCGGGAGCGCGGCATTCAGCATCGCCTCGTCGCCGGACTCGACGAACACGTCCGGAGCCTGATCGAGCGCTATGTCACCGACTCGTTTCGCTCGGGCGTACTCCACGAGAGCGAGTACCTCCGCCACGTGGTGCGGACCGTGGCCACGCTCTCCGAGCGCGGCCGCACGGTGATCATCGGTCGCGGCTCGGCCTTCATCCTGCCGGCGGAACGGTCGCTGCGCGTGCTGGTGGTGGCACCGCTCTCGGCGCGGGCCGACCGAATCGCCGCGGAGCGCGAGGTCTCGCGAGAACGGGCGGAGGAGATCGTGCGGGAGGAGACCGCGGAGCGCCGCGAGTTCCTGCGGCACCACTTCGGCGTGGATCCGGACGATCCGACCCTCTACGACCTGACCGTCAACACGGACACGCTCGGGATCGACACCTCCGTCAGCCTCGTCGTCGACGCGCTGCGCCGCGCGTTTCCGGAGGGGTGAGGCTCGGCACCGAAGCGGGAGCGGGGCCTACTTCCGGGTCAGATCCTCGAGCTTGTCGAACCAGAGATCGACGTTCTGCCTGAGACGCGTCGTCACACCCCCCCGCGCGTGTTCCTGCAGCAGCACCTGCTCGATCTTGCCGAACTGGGCGTCGATGCCTACGGGGTCGGCCCGGACGAGGGCCGTCTCGTCCGCGTCGTCGGCCGGGAGCGCACCGTAGAGGTTGAGCCAGCCCTCGAACTGCCTGCCGAAGCGCAGGACCTCGTAGAAGGCGCGCGGCCTGCCGGGGCGCAAGCCCCGAACCATGTCGATCCCGGCGGCCACGAGCGCGACCGGGCCAAGCAGCAGGTCCTTCAGCCCCTCGAGCACGAGCTTGGGCTGCAGGAAGAGGGCATCCCGAATCAAGAGCCAGCGCTCCGGATCCCCGTCGCGGCCGGGCTCGTCGGGGGGATCGGGCAACTTCTCCCTCGGGGTCGATGGCTCGAGTCCGGAGCCCATGGCTGCCTCCTCGCGGCTCTGTGTACACACCATCCTAGCCCGCTGGACGACGAGGAATGCGGGCGGGGAGTATAATCCCGACGGGATTCACCAGAATCGGAGCACCCGATGAACTTCGACTTCTCCGAGGAGCAGAGGCTCCTTCAGAAAACCGCGCGCGACTTTCTCGCGGAGAACGCAAAGCTCGAGGTCGCTCGCGCCGTCCTCGAATCGGACCGCCGCTACGACGAGGCGCTCTGGAACGAGGTCGCCGAGATGGGGTGGCTAGGTGCAGTCGTGCCCGAGGAGTACGGCGGAGCCGGCTTCGGTCATCTCGAGCTGGCCGTGATCGCCGAGGAGGTGGGCCGGTCCCTGGCGCCCATCCCGTTCTCGTCTTCCGTCTATCTGGCGACCGAGGCGTTGCTGGTGGCGGGAAAGCCGGAGCAGAAGGAGCGCCATCTGCCGAAGCTGGCCACGGGCGAGGCGATCGGGACCCTGGCGATCGCCGAGGGGCCGGGCTCGCTCGACCCGAGCCGCGTGCAGGTGAGCTTCGCCGACGGGAAGCTCTCGGGAAGGAAGCTCCCCGTGCCCGACGGCGACATCGCGCACCTCGCGGTCGTCGCCGCGCGTACGCCGGATGACGCCTCGGTCCTCGCACTGGCCGACCTCAACGGGAGCGGCGTCAAGCGCAAGCCGCTGGTCTCCATCGATCCGAGCCGCTCGCTGGCCGAGATCGAGTTCAGTGACGCACCGGCGGAGCTGCTGGGCGGCTCGGGCGAAGGGGCCGCGATCGCCGAGCACGTGCTGGACCGCGCCGCCGTGTTGACGGCGTTCGAGCAACTCGGCGGCGGCGACGCCGCGTTCGAGCAGACGCGCGAACACACGATGGAGCGCTACGCCTTCGGCCGACCGATCGCCTCGTTCCAGGCGATCAAGCACCGTCTGGCCGACCTGTGGGTGAAGCTCGAGCTCGCGCGCTCGAACTGCTACTACGGCGCGTGGGCACTCAGCCACGAGGCCCCGGAGCTGGGCGTAGCTGCGAGCCTGTCGCGAGTCAGTGCGACGGAGGCGTTCGAGCTCGCGACCCAGGAGAGCATTCAGCTGCACGGTGGCGTCGGCTACACGTGGGAGTACGACTGCCACCTCTTCTACCGCCGGGCGAAGCTCCTCGGCGTGGCGCTGGGCAGCGCCGCCGACTGGCGCGAGAAGCTGATCTCGCGCGTGAGCGAAACCCACTAGCGCCATCACGGGAGGACGAAAGAAATGGACTTCACCGACACGCCCGAAGAGGCGACGTTCCGAGCGGAGGCGCGGACCTGGCTCGAGGCAAATGCAGAGCTTCGAGATCCCAACGAGGCAGCGCCCAGCATCATCGCCGCGCGTGAGGACCCCGACGAGGTCCAGCGCGCCCAGGAGTGGCAGGCGAAGAAGTTCGATGCCAACTGGGCCTGCCTGACCTGGCCGGAGGAGTACGGAGGCCGCAGTGCGCGCTCGATCGAGAGCGTGATCTGGAATCAGGAGGAGGGCAAGTTCCGGGTCCCGGCCAACATCTTCGGTATCGGGATCGGCATGGCCGGACCCACCCTCATGGTCCACGGCACGGACGAGCAGAAGGCGAAGTGGCTGCCCGCGATGGCGCGCGGCGACGAGGTCTGGTGCCAGCTCTTCAGCGAGCCCGACGCGGGCTCCGACCTCGCGGGACTCCGCATGAGCGCGAAGCGGGACGGAGACGACTGGGTGGTGAACGGCCAGAAGATCTGGACGACCGGGGCCCACTACTGCAAGTGGGGCATCCTCGTCACGCGTTCGGACCCCGAGGTCCCGAAGCACGCCGGGCTCACCTACTTCGTCGTCGACATGGAGTCGGAGGGCATCGAGATCCGGCCGATCAAGCAGATCAACGGCGCCATGCACTTCAACGAGGTGTTCTTCTCCGACGTGCGGATTCCGGACGCGTTCCGGATCTCCGAGGTGGGTAACGGCTGGCAGGTTTCGATCACCACGCTGATGAACGAGCGGGCGTCGGTCGGTGGCGGTGCCGGACGCGGCGGCTTCCGGGACCTGATCAACCTGGCGCGCCAGACCGAGATCGGGGGGCGGTCCGCGCTCGAGGACGCGAGCGTCCGCCAGCAGATGGCGGACATCTACGTGAAGATCAAGGGCCTCGAGTACACGGGCTACCGCACGCTGACTGCGCTCTCGCGGGGCCAGACGCCGGGGCCCGAGGCCTCGCTCGCCAAGCTCGTGGGCGCACCGCTCGGCCAGCAGCTGGCTTCGTTCGCGATCGACATCCAGGGAGCGGCGGGCGCCCTCTCCGAAGAGGCGTCGCCGATCCAGGAGGGCGCGTGGCAGGAGGCCTACCTCTCCTCGCCGGGGCTCCGGATCGCGGGCGGGACCGACGAGATCATGCGCAACATCATTGCGGAGCGGGTGCTACGGCTACCTCCGGAAATGCGCGTGGACAAGAAGATCGCGTTCCGCGAGGTACCGACCGGGCCGCCGAGCGCGGGCGCGTAGGGGTTCACGGAGGCGGCGGCACCTGCCGCCGCCTCCGCCGGCGCGTTTGCCCGAGCTTCCCGAGGTCGAGGTCACTCGACGGCGCATCGCGCCGTTGCTCGTGGGCCGTACGATCGCGCACGTCTGGACGAGCGCGCCGAGCTACCTGTTTCTGACCGCCCCGGCGGTGCTGCGCCGGCGACTCGCGGGACGCCGAGGCGAGCGGCTGGAGCGACTCGGAAAGTACTTGGTCCTCGCGCTCGATGGCGGCAGTCGACTGGCCCTGCACCTCGGGATGACCGGTCAGCTCTTCGGCGCAGGGGCCGCCAGCCCTCGCCTGCTCTCGGCGACAGCTCGGGCGGCGCTCCTGCCCGAGGAGCAGCGCGGCTTCGTCCCCGACAGCCACACGCACCTGCACCTGAGCTTCCGCGACGATCGGCCCGACGTCTACCTGCGCGACGTGCGCAAGTTCGGGAAGGTGCTGCTGCTGGATCCCGGCCAGTCGAGCCCGCGTCTCGACCGCCTCGGTGTCGACGCCCTCGCACTCGCGGGGGAAGACCTGTTTCGCGCCGGGCGCAGGCGCCAGACCGCGATCAAGAGCCTGCTGCTCGACCAGAGCGTGGTCGCCGGCATCGGCAACATCTACGCGGACGAGGTGCTCTTCCTCGCTCGCGTGCGCCCCACCCGCCGGGCGGGACGCGTCACCCGGCGCGAGTGCGACGCCATCGCCGACTCACTGCGCCAGGTCATGCTGCGGTCGATCGAGACCGGCGGGTCGAGCATCAGCGACTACGTGGCTCCGGACGGGCGGGACGGCAGCTACCAGAACGAGCGCCGCGTCTACGCGCGCTCGGGCGAGCCCTGCCCCGGCTGCCGGCGACCGATCGTTAAGCGCACGATCGGGCAGCGCAGCGCCCACTACTGTCCCGGCTGCCAGCGCTGAGATCGCCGCGGGACTCCGGTTGACTCCCGAGTCGCTCGCCTAGAGGTCGAAGTCCGCCACGGCCGGCGCGTGGTCCGACGGGCGCTCCAGGCGGCGCGGCCCGGCGTCGACGCGCCCCGCCGTACAGCGTCGGGCGAGGGCGGAGCTGGCCAGGACGAGATCGATACGCAGCCCCCGATTGCGCTTGAAGCTGTTCATCCGGTAGTCCCACCAGCTGAAGCTCTGCTCCGGCTGATCGAACAGGCGGAAGGTGTCCTCGAAGCCGAGCGCCAGGATGCGTCGCAGCGCGGACCGCTCCGGCTCGCTGCAGAGCACCTCCCCCCTCCACTCCTCGGGATCGTGCACGTCGCGATCCTCGGGAGCGATGTTGAAGTCCCCCACGACGACCACGTGCTCGTGCGCAGCCAGCTCCACGCTCAGGTGATCGATCAAGTGCTCGAGCCAGTCGAGCTTGTAGGCGTACTTGTCGGAGCCGACCGCCTGCCCGTTCGGAACGTAGAGGTCCAGGACGCGAAGACCGTTGAAGGTCGCACCGAGAACGCGGCGCTGGGGATCGTCCAGGCCGGGCAGGTCGCGGATCTCGTCGCTCGGCTCGGTCTTCGACAAGATCGCCACGCCGTTGTAAGTCTTCTGGCCCGAGAAGGTCGCGTGGTACCCGGCGGCCTCGAGCTCTTGCATCGGGAACTTGTCGTCAGGCGCCTTGGTCTCCTGCAGGCACAGCACGTCGGGCGAGCTCGCCTCGAGCCATTCCAGAACCTGGGGCAGTCGCACCTTGATCGAGTTGACGTTCCAGCTCGCGATCCGGGTCATCGCGGTCTCCTCGGGAAGTGCCATTCTAGCCGCAGGCATGCCCGACACGGAGATCCCGACCGCGCCGCTCCGCTTCCCGCTGCGAGGGCCCGATGTCTGGTCGCCCGCGCTCGGCCGACTGCTCCTCTACTTCTTTGTCCTGGCTGCGGCACCCGCTCTGCTCCACACCCTCGAGGCCGGGCTCGACCCGTTCGGTCACCCCGCCCACCTCGGCACCGCGGTGCCGGTACTCACTCTGCTCGCCGGCTTGCTCCTGCTCCTGTGGATTCGCCTGAGACCGCTCCGGCTGGACCCGGCGTGCCTCCTGTGGGACGCGCTCCTCGTGCCGCCGACCGAGGCCTCGGCGCGAGTCGCTCGACTCCAATACGCGGAGCTGGACTGGCTCGAGGTCCTGGGAGCGCCGCGGCGCAGGAGCCTGCGCCTCGGCACCCGCCGCGGATTGCGAATCGCGCTCCGGGAGCGGAGCTTCGCCGAGCCCGAAGGGTTCGATCGGTTCTACGAAGCGCTCCGGGGGCGCCTGGCGGAGCGCCGCGGCGGAGTCGAACGGCTACTCGAGCTCGACGTCCTGGCCACCGAGGCCTCGGCGCGGCGCCACGCGGTCCCGTTCGTGACGATCGCGCTCGTAGCTACCCTGGCGGTCGCCTACGCGGCGCAGGTCGCCGGCGGCAGGGTGGCGGATCCGCTCTCCGCGATTCGCTTCGGCGGCAACGCACCCGCGCTCGTGGCGAACGGAGAGCTGTTCCGGCTGGTGACCGCAAACCTTCTGCACGGTGGGGCGCTCCACCTCTACTGGAACGCGCTTCCGATCGCGATCCTCGGCGCGCGCCTCGAGCGGCTCCTGGGCAGAGCGGCGTTCGGGCTCATCGTCGGCGTCGGCGCACTCGGCGGTGCGGCGGCCTCGGCATTCGCGGGAGCAGGCCTCGTTTCGCTGGGTGCCTCCACGATCACGTTCGCGCTCGTCGCCTCGGTTCTCTACCTGAACGGGACCCGCGCCGACGGAGTCCCGCCAGAGCTCCGCTTCCCGCTCCCCTTCGCTCTCGTCTGCGTGAGCCTGATCGCCCTGTCGACGTTCCTCGCCTCCAACGTGGACCACGCGAGCCACGCGGGGGGGTTCGCGGCGGGTCTCGTTGCGACGGCAGCAGTCACACGGCGGACGCGCGACCGGCAGCTCGCGTCTGCGCGGCGCGGCGCGGTCTTGCCGGCCGCGCTCGCCGTGGCCTGCCTGTTCGCCGTCGGAATCGCCGACGGGATCCGTCACGCGCGGCAGCCGGCCGCGACCAGCTTCATCGCGTGGGCGGAGGCGCTTGCCGCGGACGACCTCGCGCGGCCCCAGGTCCTGAACGAGGTGGCCTGGGTCATCGCGACCACCCCGGAGGTGCCCAAGGACAAGCTCCGACTCGCCCTGGCCGCAGCGGAGCGGGCCAGCTCACTCGAGCCGGCGTCGACCGCGATCCGGGACACGCTGGCGACTGCGCACTTCCGAGCCGACAACCTCGAGCGGGCGATCCGGATCGAGCGCGACATCGCTGCTCTGGACGACACCCCCTTCTTCTGGTCGCAGCTCGCGCGCTTCGAGTGGGCACACGCGAGACGCTGGGGACCGCTGCGACTCGGCGAAGAGTCGTTCCCGATGCCCCGGATCGCCGGTGGCGAGCTCCTGCACGCGGCCGACGAGCCGTTCGAGGCCCACTTCGTCGTGCTGGTGGACGATCGGATCGTGGGCTCGCTGCGCGTCGTGGCGGAACGGCAGGCGCCCTCGCCGCTGACCCTCGAGCTTCCCTCCGACCTGCCGGCGAACGCGCGCATCGAGCTCACGCTCCTCGACGGCGTCCGAGAACGCGACCCGGAGACCGAGTCGCACTACACGCCCTACGATGCCGAGGTGGCGACGCTCCCCTAGCCGAGCTTCTCGAGGCGCACGCAGGCCTCTTCGAGATCGGCGTCGGTCTTGCCGAAGCAGAAGCGCGTGACCCGGTGCGCCTCCTCCCCGGCGATGAACGCCTCGCCGGGAACCGTCGCCACGCCGGTCTCCCGCAGCAGGTGCATCGCGCGATCCATGGCGCTCGCTCCCGGGAGCCTCGAGATGTCGGCGAGGACGTAGTAGGCGCCCTGGGGTACAAAGGGGGGAAGTCCGGCGCGCTCGAGAGCCGCACAGAGCCGATCGCGCTTCCGCTGGTACTCGATGCGGATCCCGTCGAAGAACTCCGCTCCGAGCAGCTCGAGCCCGCGCGCTGCGCCCGCCTGCAGGGGAGTGGGCGCGCACACGTAGACCAGATCGTTGAGCGGTCCCATCGCGCGAGCCCAGTGGCGATCCGCGGCGACCCAGCCGAGACGCCAGCCGGTGATTGCGAACGTCTTCGAGAGCGCGTTCACGGTGATGGTGCGTTCGCGCAGGCCCGGGAGAGCGGCCGGGCTCACGTGCTCGCGGCCGTCGAACACGAAGTGCTCGTAGACCTCATCGGTGAAGATGAAGAGGTCGTGCTTGCAGGCGAGGGCACCGATCTGCTCCAACTCCTCGCGCGTGAACACCTTGCCGGAGGGGTTGGCGGGCGTATTCACGACGATTCCCCGCGTGCGCGGCGTGATCGCGGCCTCCAGCTCGGAGATCTCCAGCCTCCAGTGCGGCGGCTGGGTCGGAACGTAGACGGGAACCGCGTCGAGCGCGTAGAGCGTGTTGGCGTGGTAGCCGTAGTAGGGCTCGAGGAGGATCACCTCATCGCCCGGGTCGAGCGTTGCAAGCGCGGCGACGTAGAAGGCGCCCGTGGCACCGATCGTGACGATGATCTCGCCGTCGGCGTCGAACTCGAGCCCGTTGTGAAGGCGCATCTTGCTCGCCAGGGCGATGCGCAGTGCCTCGAGCCCGTCGAAGCGGGAGTAGACGTTGGCCCCCGCATCGATCGCCGCCTGTGCCGCGCGGCGCACCGGCTCGGGCACCTCGGTGTCGCAGATCCCCTGGGCCAGGTTGATCCCGCCCACGCGGGCGCACTCGATCGACATGGTCCGGATCGGGGAGGGTCGGATGCGGCCGGCGCGGTGACTGAGCGAAGTCCTCACTGCGGCGCATGATACGCCAGCAGCGCCCTTCGGGGACACGGCAGACCTCGCGGAGCGAAGCTCCGCCGGGCAGCTATCGGCTCGGAGGAGACGCCTCCGCGGCCTGAGGCTGGAACTGCGGCACCACCCACATGAGCACTTGCCCGCCCTGGAAGCGGGGGCCATTCACGATCAGGGGCTTGCCGGCGCGCATCCGGAGGTGGCTGTTCATGCGTCCGGGCATCCGGAGCTCCATGTTGAGCCGCTGCTTGTGGATGCTGAGCGGCTTGAGCCGGATCTCGCCCCCATCGGGCAGGGGCACCGTGCAGTTTTCGCCGAATCCGAGCTGACACTTGCGCTTCTGCATCATGTGCAGCGCCCCCAGATCCATTGGACCGAGAACCTTGCGCATCTTGCGACACTCGGGGTCGTCGTTCCCCTTCTGCGGGCCCGCCCTCACGACCATCACCTGGACGACGATGCGCTGACTCCTGACCTGCTGCGCCGCCGCCTCGGAGGCAATCGACGCGAGCAGTGCCAGAGCAGCGAGCCCGAGGGCGGAGTTGCGCGTGGTGCGCATGCTAGGCCCAGCCCTGCTCCGGTGTCGCGCGCCGGGAGAGGTCGTCCTCGTCGTCACTCAGCCACAAGATCGTCACGTCGTCCGCCTCGTAGAGCATTACCGATCCGGACTCCGACACCAGGTCGTAGACCGTCGATTCCGTCCCGGACTGCGCCACCTCCACGCCGCCGCCGGGCAAGGGGTCGACGGCGATCGGCGGCTGCCCCGCGTAGATCGCGAGAGCCAGGACCAGCGCGGCGCCCGCTGTGGCCAGGCCAGGTGCCAGCCGGGGCACCTCGCGCAAGCTCGCGAGCCAGCGGGTAAGCCGCGACGGCGCGTCGACCTCGGAGTCGATCCGGGCGATCTCGGGTCGGAGCGCCGCGAGGATCCGCTCCGGGGCGGGCGCCTCGGGTCCGTCGCGCCAGGCCTCCCGGACGGCCGACCCGAGTGCGGACGTGTGGCGCAGGTGGCGTCCCGCGTCCGAGGGGGACGAGAGGAGCCTCTCGATCTCTCGCGCCTCGCGCTCGTCCAGCAGACCGTCCCGGAGCGCGTCCAGCTGACGCTCGAGTCGCTTGCGCCTCACGCGACGTCCTCTGGCGTCACTCCGTACCGCTTCAGGAACGTTTCCATCTTCCGCCTCGCATAATGTAATCGGCTCATCACCGTTCCTTTGGAGATTCCCATCGTAGCTGCGATCTCCTGGTAGGACAGCCCTTCCACCTCTCTCAAGAGCAGCACCTCGCGCTGCCCGTCCGGCAGCTCCTGGACACCCTGGGCCACCAGCTCGCGAACCTCGGCTCGGACCGAGGCGACCTCGGGGGTACTCGGGGGTGGCCGGGCGACCCGGGCATCGACGCTGAGCGCGACCTCGTCCTCCCACTCGACCGACGTCCCGGGTCGCTCCCGCCTGCGGCGATCGAGGGCCAGGTTGACGACGATGCGGTAGAGCCAGGTGTAGAAAGCGGAACGATTCTCGAACTTTCGGAGCCCACGATAGGCCTTGATGAGGGCTTCCTGAAGCACGTCGGCGGCGAGCTCTTCGTCTCGCACGACTCGGAAGGCCACCCGGAACGCCCTCTCCGAGTACTTTCGAACCAGAGCCTCGAACGCCGCATGGCTGCCTTCTTGAGCCTCCCGTACCAACTCGCGGTCCAGGGGTCCGCCACCCTCCCGGGATCTCTGGACTGAGGGGCGCTGATCGCTCACGGCCTTGGACGGTGACCTACAGAGAGAAATTCGGCCACAACCCCCCCCTTCCCCGCGGGGGGGGGCAGGCACCCGCAGGCCCGCAAGCGCCGCGGCAGCGGCGCGCGCAGCGAGCCGAAGGCGAGCGAAGCCCGGCAGGCGAGCTCCGCTCGCCGATACCCGGCAAGACGCGCGCCGAGACTCCGTCTCGGCGCGGTCCCTCAGTGTGCCTCCCGCCAGCTCGAGCCGGAGCCCGAGTGGACCTCGAGCGGCACCCCGATCTCGGCCGCGGCCCCCATCTCGCGCTCCACCAGGGCGCGGAGGCTCGCCTCCTCCGCCGGGATCACTTCGAAGAGCAGCTCGTCGTGCACCTGGAGAATCATGCTGGCGTCCGGCGCGTCAGGCTGGGCGAGCCGCTCGTCGATGCGGATCATCGCGCGCTTGATGATATCGGCGGCGCTCCCCTGGATCACCGAGTTCACGGCCATCCGCTCCGCGGCCGAGCGCAGGACCCGGTTGCGGGAGTGGAGGTCCGGCAGATAGCGCCGCCGACCGAACAGGGTCTCGGCAAAGCCGCGCTCCCGAGCTTCGGCCATCGCCCGGTCGAGGAACTTCCGCACCCCCGGATAGCGCTCGAAGTAGGCCTGGATGTGCTCCCGGGCCTCGGACTGGGCGATCCCGAGCTGACGCGCAATCCCGAACGCCGAAGAGCCGTAGATGATCCCGAAGTTGATCCCCTTCATGCGGCTCCGCTGCTCGTCGGTCACCACGCTCGGGTCGATACCGAAGACCTCGGAGGCGGTGCGGACGTGGATGTCATCGCCCCGCTCGAACGCGTCGAGCAGCGTCGCGTCGCCCGAGAGATGGGCGAGGATGCGAAGCTCGATCTGGCTGTAGTCCGAGGACAGCAGCAGCCGACCCTCCGCGGGGATGAACGCCTCGCGGATCTGCTGGCCGCGCGGCGTGCGGATCGGGATGTTCTGGAGGTTGGGATTCGACACCGAGAGGCGGCCGGTCGCCGCAACGGTCTGGTTGAAGCTCGCGTGGATGCGTCCCGTCTCCGGGTTGACCAGCGGCGGCAGCGCGTCGACGTACGTGCTCTTGAGCTTCGCGAGACGCCGGTAGGTCATGATCTCGCGCGGGAGGTCGTAGCTGAGCGCCAGGTCCTCGAGCACCGACTCGTCGGTGGAGAAGCCGGTCTTGGTCTTCTTGGAGGGTGGCAGCGAGAGCTTCTCGAACAGGATGTGCTGGAGCTGCTTCGGTGAGCCGATGTTGAACCGCTCACCGGCGAGCTCGTAGATCCGCAGCTCCAGCGAGCCGATCTCGCCGTCGATCTCCTCGGAGAGGCGACGCAGCCGGTCCTCGTCGATGCGGACTCCTGCGACCTCCAGGCGGGCGAGCACGCGCACCAGCGGCACCTCGATCTCCTCGTAGAGCTCGAGCTGCCCGGTCTCGGCGAGTCGCGAACGGAGCACCGGCTCGAGCTCGAGTGCGCAGGCGGCCTCGGCTCCAAAGAGTGAGGCGCACTCCTCCTCCGAGAGCTCACTGGCCCGCCGTCGGCTCTTTCCCTTGCCGAGCACGTCCTCCCGCGCGGGGATCTCGGCGCCGAGGAAGGCGCGCGCGAGCACGTCGGGGCGGCGAACCTGCTGCGCGGGATCGACCACGTAGGCGGCGACTGCCACGTCTCGCAGCTCACCCCGAAGCTCCACGCCGCGCCGCTCGAGCGCGATCCAGTCCCGCTTCAGATCGTGCCCGGCCCAGATCAGGTCCCGCCGGCCGAGAGACTCCCGAAGCGCCTCGAGCACCGGCTCCTCTCCCAGCGCGGCGACCGAGAGAGCCGCGGCCGCGCCCGCCTCGAGCGAGATGCAGAGCGCTGCCAGGTCTCCGCTGACTGGATCGTCGGAGTCGAGCACACAGGCGAGGGCGACGCGCTCGGCCGCTGCGATCCGTCCGATCCAGCTGCGAAGCGCCGCCGCATCGGAGACCACCTCGGTCTGGTGCGCGCTGGGGGTGGGCGCGGCGGCGGTCGCAGCGTGGCCGTCCAGATCGTTGAGCAGGCGCTTGAACTCGAAGTCCGAGAAGAGCTGCGCGAGCTTCTCGGTGTCCGCCGCGGGCACCGCCAGCGCGCCCAGGTCGAGCTCGACCGGCAGATCGTCGCGGAGGCGCGAGAGCTCGCGCGACAGCCGGGCCGAGTCCGCGCCCGCGGCGAGTGCAGTCCGGTGTCGCTTCGACGCGACCCGCTCGGGCTGGCTCAGAAGCTCGTCGAGCGAGCCGTGCTCGGCCAGCAGCCGTGCGGCGCCCTTGTCGCCGATGCCCTTCACGCCGGGGATGTTGTCCGAGGAGTCGCCGGTGAGAGCTCGGAGGTCCAGCATCCTCTCGGGCGGCACCCCAAAGCGCCGCTCGACCTCGGCGGGGTCGTACTCGCGATCGCGCATCGTGTCGAGCAGGTGAACCCCCTCGTCGACGAGCTGCATCAGATCCTTGTCGGTGGAGACGATGCGCACGTCGAGACCCGCCCGCTTCGCGCGGGCGGTGAGCGTCGCGATCACGTCGTCGGCCTCTTCTCCCGGATGTACGATCTGCGCGAGTCCGTACGCGCCGACGACCTCCCGGATCGGCTCGAGCTGGCTGCGCAGATCCTCGGGTGTCGCGTCCCGATTCGCCTTGTAGTCCGGGTAGAGCTGCTTGCGCCGGTCCGGCCCCCCCGACGGGGGGTCCCACACGACGGCCACGTAGTCGGGCGCCTGTTCGCGCAGGATCTTCTGGAGCATGGTCGTGAAGCCGAGCACGGCGTTCGTCGGAAGACCCTGTGCGTTCGAGAGCCGCGGCAGCGCGAAGAACGCCCGGTAGACGTTCGAGCTCGCGTCGATCAGGACGAGGGTCGCCATCGGCTATCCCCTTACCACGCGGCGAGTTCAGACGCTAGCGAAGCGCAGAGCGAGGTCGGGCTCCGAGCGCAGTGCCTCGAGGTCCTCGGGAGTCTTCACCGGGTAATAGCGCGCCGACGGGCCGCGGCGCGGCACCTCCAGGAACGCGGTGTCGAGGAACGCGGTGAGCTCTCCCACGATGCGTTCGAGCTGCACGGCGCGTCGGCCGTCCACCGACTTCTCGACGTAGAACCAGGTGAGCGGGTAGTCGCGCTCGAGTGCTGCGAGCGAGATCGCGAAGCTGTTGATGTTCACGAACGGAACCGATTCGAGCTCGAACCCGCGCGGAAGGCGGAGCCCTTCGACGAGCTGGAGTCGCCCGTCGACGCGGACCGGTGCGCCGCCGACGTCGCCCGGCAGCGTCCGGGTGACCTCGGCGGAGAGCGGCATCCCGTGCGACAGGTGATAGCCGACGATGGTCGGATCCAGCTCGGCGCCCAGATTGTCCACGTTCGAGAGCACGAGGAGGCGCACGCCGCGGCGATCGAGGTCGGCCAGCGTGCCCGACGCACGCAGCGCCGCGCCGAACTCGCCGTGACCGGGCGCGTAGGGCGAGAGGCGGCCGTCGGCGCCTCGGAACAGCCCGCCGAGCGGCGTGAGCCGCAGCGACGCCGACTGCTTGAACAGACAGGTGTCGGCCAGCAGATCGCGGTCGCCCAGGTGCTCGAGTGTGGCGAGGTGGCTCGCGAAGCTGGTCATCACGACGAATGGCAGCGGACCGAAGCGTCGCGCTCGGGCGCGTTTGATCTCGAGAAACGAGCGCCCGCCCAGGGCCTCGGCCACCCCCTTCACCCGGGCGCCGAAGCGCGTCGCCATGCCACCCGCGAGCACCGCGACCCCGACCTCGCCCCGCTCGATCGCGGCTCGCCCCGAGCGCTCGAAGCGCGCCCGCTCGTCGGGCGCGAAGCCCTCCAGGACGTCGAGGTCCCCCGGCCCGGGAAGCCGTGGCGCGGCCCGGAGTCGATTCGCCTCCAGGTGGCGGCGCCCCTCGGCGATCTCCCGCGCGAAGCGCTGCACCCGCTCGAGGTCGATCTCCGCACCGCCCGGCAGCAACGCCGTCTCTGCGGCGATCGCATCCCAATCCACGGCGGCCTCCGACTCCGGCGCTTGCACGCGCGCACCTCCCCGCGCGATCATCCTGGCATGACGCGCGGCCGGACTGATGATCGCGACGCGACCGCGTTTGCACCACGCATCACGCTCACGCTGCTGTTCGGGCTGCTGATCTTCGTGGTCGTCGCGCTGCTCTGGGTCCTGCCGGTCCTGCTCGAGGAGCCGCCGCCGGGTGCGATCCCGGACTGGAGGGCAGAGCGCGTGCGCGCGGTCCTGGCCGGCAAGGCACTGTACCTGCTCGTCGCGTCGATCCTCACCGCGGCCTTCCTCGGGATCCGGGGCTGGCTCCCGGGAACCGGCGGGGGCCGCAGATCGTGAGTCGGGTCCATTACTTCGCGTACGGGTCGAACCTGGACGCGGACCAGATGCGGCGGCGCTGCCCGACCTCGCAGCCCGTGGGGCGCGCTCGCCTGCCCGACTACCGGCTCGACTTCACACACCTGTCCAAGCGCTGGCGGGGCGGCGCCGCCGATGTCGTTCCCGACTCCGGAGGGTGCGTCTGGGGGATCCTGTACGACCTGGCCGCCCGCGAGCTGACGCTGCTCGACCGCTACGAGGCGGGCTACGAACGCATCCTGCTCGAGGTGGAGGGCGATGACGGGAGCGCCCGCAGAGCCATCTCGTACACGGTGCTGCGCAAGGGGAGCTTTCGACCGACCCGGACGTACCTGGACAAGATGCTGGCCTGGGGCGCCCGCTTCGAGCTTCCCGACGACTATCTGACCCGTCTGCGGACCATCCGGGTGCGCGACTAGCTGCCTACCTGCGGCGCCGTCCACTCGATCGTCACGGCCGCCCAGGTGAGGCCGGCGCCGAACGCGGCGCACAGGATCTTGTCCCCCGGCTTGAGCTTGCCGGCGCGGTTGACCTCGTCCAGGAGGGTCGGAATGGTGGCCGCGGAGGTATTGCCGGTCCGGTCGATGTTCACGTGGACCTTCTCCTCCGGAACTCCGAGGCGACTCGCGACGACCTCGATGATGCGCAGGTTCGCCTGATGCACGAGCACGTGATCCACGTCTTCGAGCGCCCACCCGGTTCGGTCGAGTACCTCGTGCGAGATCTGCTCGAGGTTCTGGACCGCGAGCTTGAACACCTGGCGCCCGTTCATGCGGAGAAACTGCTGGCGCTGGCTGATCATGCTCGTCGTCGCCGGCTGCAGCGAGCCCCCGCCCGGAATGTGGATCAGGTCCCAGAACTCACCGTCCGCCTTGAGCAGCGACGAGCGCACGCCACCCGGGCCGTCGGTGGGCTCGAGAATCGCCGCACCGGCCGCGTCTCCGAACAGGATGCAGGTTCCGCGGTCCTCGTAGTCGATGAACCGCGTGATCGTCTCTCCCCCGACCAGCAGCGCGCGCCGGTAGCGCCCCGAGGCGAGCATATCGGAGACGACCTCCAAGCCGTACAGGAAGCCGGAGCAGGCCGCGCCTATGTCGAAGCACGCGATCGGCCGGCCGACGCGCAGGTGGCGGTGCAGGAAGCAGGCGGTTGCCGGCGTGATCATGTCGGGGCTGACCGTGCCGACGACGATCAGATCCAGCTCCGACGGGTCGACTCCGGCGAGCTCGAGGGCGCCCCGCGCAGCACGGGCGGCGAGATGGCTGGTCGCCTCGCCCTCCTCGACCTTGCCGCGCTCCCGGATGCCGGTTCGCTCGACGATCCACTCGTCGTCCGTCTCGACGAGCGATTCCAGATCGGCGTTCGTCAGCTTGGTGTCGGGCAGTACGGAGCCGGTCCCAGTGATCCGCGCGTTCAAGCGCGCGCCTCGGCCTTCCCCTCGACGTACCGAACGATGTCCTGAATGGTGCGAATGTTCTCGACGTCGTCGTCCGGCACCTCGATGCCGAACTCTTCCTCGAGCGCCATCACGAGCTCCACGACGTCCAGCGAATCGGCTCCGAGGTCATCGAGCAGGCTCGCCTCGGGGACCAGGTCCCCCTCCTCGACGCCTAGCTGCTCCCCTACGATCGAGCTCACCCGGTGAATCACCGCTTCCATGCATGTCCTCCCGCGTCCGGACGACCACCTCCTCCGGAACAGGCTGGTTGTTTGTGTGCTGGGAGCCCCACTCGGGCCCGCTCCCCCCAGGGTTCAAGATCGACGCGAGGACATGACTCGGAGTCACTTTTCGCGACCCCATGTTGGCGGATCGCCACGGGTCTGTCAACGAAACGGTCGGATCGGCTCGCGGGGGCGGCGGGCATCAGTCGGCCGGATCGGCCTTGAGCCCCCGGATCAACAGCTCGACGCCCCTCTCGTAGAGCTCCTTGAGCTCGGTTCCGCGTAGCTTCTGCCACTCGGGGTGGACGTCGGTTCCCAGAATCCCGTTCCCCATGATCCAGAAGAGGTTCGCGGTCGGCCAGGGGTCGGCCACGCGGAAGACGCCCTCGCGGATGCCCCGCTCGATCTGGTGGGACAGGATCGCCAGGCAGCGCTCCCAGACCTCCGTGACGGCCACGAGCACGACCTCGGGCAGCGCCCCGATCAGACGCTGATTCTCGACCGCCCAGAAGATCTGGAAGTACTCCGGATGCTCGGTGTAGTGGTTGAAGTAGAAGTAGGCGATCCGCCGGACCTGCTCCTCGGGGTCGAGCGCCGGATCGACCGTGTGCTCCATGCGTTCGACGAAGAGGTCGGCATTGCGGGCCAGCACCGCGACGTAGAGCTCCGCCTTGCTCTCGAAGTAGCGGTAGATCGTCCCCTTGGCGATCCCGGCGACGTGCGCGACCTCGTCGAGGTTCGCCGCCTCGAATCCCTGCTCGAAGAAGATGCCGCGCGCAGCCTCGAGGATGCGGCGCCGGCTCTCTTCTCTCTTGGCTCGCGGGGCCACGGCTGGAGTATAGCCTCGGTCGGGTCGCTCAGACGTCGTCGCTGCCCTCGTAGCGAAGGTGCTCGAAGAGGGCGGTCGACAGGTAGCGCTCGCCGAAGCTCGGCAGGATGATCACGATCAGCTTGCCCTCCGCCTCGGGTCGGCGCCCGACCTCGATCGCCGCACACACGGCGGCTCCCGAAGAGATGCCCGAGAGGAGCCCCTCCTCCTTGCCGAGCCGACGGGCCATCGCGATCGCCTCTTCGCTGGAGATCGTGACCACCTCGTCGACAAGTCCCGTATCGAGGACGTCCGGCACGAAGCCCGCACCGATACCCTGGATCATGTGCTTGCCGGGCTTGCCGCCCGAGAGGATGGGGCTCTCGGTCGGCTCGACGGCGATCGCCTTGAACTCGGGCTTCTTCGCCTTGAGGACCTCGGCCACCCCGGTGATCGTGCCGCCGGTCCCGACGCCCGAAATCAGGTAGTCGACCTCGCCGTCCGTGTCCTCCCAGATCTCCAGCGCGGTCGTCTCCCGGTGGATCCGCGGATTGGCGGGGTTCTTGAACTGCTGTGGGACGAACGAGTTCGGGATCTTCGCCGCCAGTTCCTCCGCGCGCTTGACCGCGCCCGGCATGCCCTCGGCAGCGGGGGTCAGCACGAGCCGAGCGCCGTAGGCCCGGAGCATGACGCGACGCTCCTGCGACATCGACTCCGGCATCGTCAGGATCATGTCGTAGCCCTTCACCGCCGCGACGAACGCCAGCGCGATCCCGGTGTTGCCGGAGGTCGGCTCGACCATCACGGTCTTGCCCGGCTGGATCAGCCCCTGCTTCTCGGCCTCCTCGATCATCGAGAAGCCGATCCGATCCTTGACACTGGACGCCGGATTCATCCCTTCGCACTTGGCGAGCAGCTGGGCGCCGATGCCTTCGGCTACGCGGCGCAGACGCACGAGCGGCGTCCGACCGATGAGCTCCGTGACGTCGTTCGCGATTCGCATGGGGCAGATCTCCTCCGAGTCGTCCGTACTCCCGCGCGATGGTAGCACGCGGGATTCCGGGCTCGACCCGACTACCTGGGGCGCTCGGGAAGCTCCAGGTTGGTCGCGCCGACGCGGGCCCCGGGGGTGCGAGCGAGCAGGTCCTGGGCGAGGCGGGCGACGATCTCCCTCACGCCCTGGCTTCGCTCGGGGTGCGTCATGGGATCGACCCGAACCGTGGCCGACCCGCGGTCGTGGAGGGAGACCTTCGCGTAGAAGGGCTGCTTGCGCCCCGCCTCGACGACGAGCATCTCGACCAGTGCCGAGCGCCCGCTGCCCTCGAGGAAGATCCGATCCGCGCGATAGACGTCGCCTCCGCTCCGCACCAGCAGGGGCTCGAACGCGCGCACGTAGGCGGCGAGGTCGACGGGCCCCTCGATCACGACGTGGGGAACGGCTGCCTCCGACCGCGCGCGGTCCCGCGCTGCTGGCTCGCCGCGTCTCGCACCGGCGCGCAGGAGAAACGGTGGGCGGCGCACGGCCCGAGCCTCGAGAGCGCCTCCAGGTGCCCAGGCGTTCCGTAAGCGGCATTGCGCGCGAACCCGTACCCGGGATGGCGCCGGTCGAGGTCGCGCATCCACGCATCGCGATACACCTTCGCGACGATCGACGCCGCGGCGACACAGGCGACGCGCCCGTCTCCGCCGACGATCGCGTGCTGGCGCAGCGGCAGGTCGGGAATCGTGCGCGCGTCGACGAACAGCGCGTCCGGAACGAGCGGGAGGCCCTCTACCGCACGGCGCATGGCGACGAGACCGGCCTGATACACGTTGAGGCGATCGATCTCCTCCGGCGATGCCCAGCCCAGGGAGACCCCCGGCGCGATGCTCCGGATCTCTGCGTCGAGACGTTCGCGCGCGCCGCGACTGAGGCGCTTGGAGTCGTCGAGCCCGACGAGGCGCGCGTCCGGGGGCAGCACCACGGCCGCCGCGACGACCGGTCCGGCGAGAGGCCCGACGCCGACCTCGTCGACCCCGGCGACGTGCTCCGCACCCTCGGCGCGCACGGCGCCTTCCAGACGCGAGAGCTCGGCGAGGCGACGGGACTCGCGAACGCTCCGCACTCGGCGGCGCTCCAGAGCCTCGCCGAGGGCCCGGGCACCTGCGCGCGGGTCGGCGCGCAAGGCATCGAGCACGGAGGGCGTAGGGAGCTCGGCCCCCCGCGCATAGCGCTGACGCAGCTCGGCGAGGGAGGCCTCCGAGACGTTCACCCGTCGTCGCTCCGCTCGCCGCGCAGACCGAGCCGCTGCTCGAGCGCGCGCACCCGCCGGAACAGCTCCGGGATCCGCTTGCGCAGGACGACGAACCGGCCCCAGGCGCGCCGCTCCATGGCGGGCACGCCCAGGAGCCGCGCACCCGGCTCCGCGTCGGAGGCCACCGCGGCTCGCGCCCCGATCACGGCGCCGTCGCCGACGCTGAGATGGCCCGCGGAGGCCGACTGGCCCGCGAACAGGACGTGCCGCCCCACCTCGGTGCTCCCCGCGAGCCCGACCTGCGCGCAGACGGTGCTGCCCTCTCCCAGCGCGCAGCCGTGCCCCACCTGCACGAGGTTGTCGATCTTCACGCCCCGTCCGATGCGCGTTCGAGCCTCTGCGTGCCCGAAACGCCGCTGGCCGGGATGGGAGGCGTCGACCGTGGAGTTCGCGCCGATCTCCACATCGTCCGCGACCTCGACCGGAAAGCGGTGCGGGATCCGGACGCGCGTCCCGTCGGCCCGATGGGCGAATCCGAACCCGTCGCTGCCCAGCACCACGCCGTTCTGGATCACGACCCGATCGCCGAGCCGCGTCCCCTCGCGCAGGTGGGCGCCGGAGTGGATCACGCAGTCCGAGCCGATCTCGCAGCCGGCATAGATCGCAACGTGCGGGTGGATGACGCTCCGGTCGCCGATCCGCGTCCTCGCCCCGATCGCCGCGAACGGACCCACCGAGACCTCCGCTCCGAGCACGGCGTCGGCGGCGACCGCGGCCATCGGATGAATGCCGGGCTCGGGGTGCACC
>CAZLBF010000189.1:0-11582 GCA_964557495.1 uncultured Myxococcales bacterium
ATTCCCTCCTACACCGCCGCCGCGCTCTCGAGCACGGTCACCGTCCGAGCGTTGCGGTACCACATCTCGAGCGGGTAATCGCGGATGTAGCCGTGACCTCCGAAGATCTGGAGGCCGTTGTCGGCGATCTTCATCGTCTCGCGCTTCATGTAGACCTGGGCGAGCTGGGTCGCCTTGGTCGCGTCCAGCCCCTGCTCGAGCTGGCTGGCCGCCTTCCAGACCAGGTGCCGCATCGAGTTCACCTCGATCTGCATCTCGGCCAGCATGAACGCGATCGCCTGCTTCCGGGCGATCGGCTCACCGAACGCGACGCGATCCTTGGCGTAGGGGATCGAGATCTCCATGACCGCGCGCGACAGACCCACACAGAGCGCCGCGCTCGCGACGCGGCTCGAATTGACGAGCCGCCGGCCATCGATTCCCGACTGGCCTCCGAGCCTGCCGGCCTTCGGCACCTCGACGTGATCGAGGTCGAGCCGCGCGAACGGGGCACCGCGCAGACCGAGCATCTTCTCGCGCTCGACCGACACCCCCTTGGCGTCGCTCGGCACGATGAACGCCTCGAGGTCGGCGAGACCCTCGCGCGCGCCCGAACGCGCCACGACCAGGAAGTGACTCGCCCGGTCACCCATCGGCACGAACCGCTTGCTGCCGGTGAGCGAGAAGCCCTCGCCCTTGGACTCCGCGACCGTGGAGAGGTTCGTCGCGTCGAAGACGAAGCTCTCCTCGTGCAGCGCCAGCGAGGCCGCGTGATAGCTCTCACCCGTGAACAGTGGCAGGTACTCGGCCTGCTGCTCCTCGGTGCCGAAGTCGAGCAGCGGATTGATGAACAGCGACGGTGCCATGGCCGAGACCGCCAGCGACACCGAGCCGGCCGCCAGCTCCTCGAGCACGATCGTGTTCGTGATCGGCGAGCGTTCGAAGCCGCCGCCCCCGAGCGGCTCGGGGATGGCGGAGTTCACCAGCCCGAGCTCCCAGCTCTTCTCGAGGAACTCCTCCTGAACCTCCTCCGCCTCGTCGGCGGGGCGCTCGAGCTCCCGAATCTCGCTCTCTGCGAACTCGCGAACCGTGTCGCGAATCAGCTCCTGCTCTTCAGTCGGTTCAAACGCGATCATCCTCTGCTCCTTCTCCTCCTGCGGCCCCGGTTGCGTCGGGCTTGCCCACCTGGTGGAAGTACCAGGCGATGGAGCCCCCGCTCCCATCCTTGATCAGTCGTCCACTCTGGAACGCCTCGCGGTCGTCCATGAGTCCGATCGCGACCGCGCACCAGTCGCGCGCGTCGGCCGTGTACCGGACGTCGGCGCGCTCGGCGAACTGCTCGCGCACCCAGCACGTGCCGTCCTCGATCTGTACCGTCCAGACGCCGCCCCCCTTGCCGGAGAGGCGGATCTCGTAGGTCATCGAGACCCCCTGGGCGCGGTCCTCGCGCAGCAGAAAGGGAAGGGTCTCGACCACCGACGCGGCGCTGGCCTCGCTGAAGCTGAAGGGACCGGTCGTGTCCATGGCGCGCTCGACCCACCACTGGGCGATCGACCGCACGACCGGCTCGAGCGCGTGGCCGAGCTCGGTCAGCCCGTAGAGAGACCGGTTTCCGGCCGGGACGTCCGTGACGAGCCCGCGCTCGGCAAGCTGCCGCAGGCGCGTCGCCAGGATGCGCGGCCCAATCCCGGTTCGCTGCCGGAGCTCCTGGAAGCCGCGCGGCCCGGTCAGGAGGTGGCGCACCAGGATTAGCGTCCAGCGCTCACCGACGTGGTCGAGCGCGCGAGCGACCGGGCAGAACAGGGGTCCCCGCTCGCCGACCGCCTCCTGTACCTCTACCGCTTCCATACGTCTATCTCTGGCAGAATCGTACCAGAACGTTTATCAGTATACAATAGATACTGGATAAAGGATCAGAAGGAGAGTAGATCGGGGCTCATACCGGCGAAACCGGGCGGGGGAGGCCCGTCTGCGGCCAAAACCCTCCAGATGGCGGGCTCAGATCTCCTCGGGGTCCATCTGGATGGCGCCGCAGGGGCATTCCTCGGCGCAGAGGCCGCAGCCCTTGCAGTAGTCGTAGTTGAACTCGAAGCGCTTGCCGGGGCCGAGCTTGATCACCGCGTTGTCGGGGCAGACGCCGTAGCAGTTGTCGCACTCGAAGCAGTTGCCGCACGAGAGGCAGCGCCGCGCCTCGTAGGACGCCTGCTCCTCGGTGAAGTTGCCGACGATCTCCGCGAAGCCGGACTGGCGCCGCAGCATCTCGAGGATCGGGCGGACCGCCCGGGGTGCGTCGCCGTAGTACCAGGAGTTCAGGTACTCGGGGCGGGCGAGATCGTGCTTCGTGGGAGCGGCCCAGCTCTCTCCGCGCAGGAAGGCGTCGATGTGGCGCGCGGCCTTCTTGCCGTGTCCGATCGCGTGGGTGGCCGAGCGCGGAGACGGGACCATGTCGCCGCCGGCAAAGATCCCGGCGTGGCTCGTCTGCATGTCGAGCCCGACCTGCAGGACTCCGCCGTCGATCTGCAGCCCTGGAATGTCGTCGAGCGGACCGGTGTCGACCTCCTGGCCAATCGCCTGGACGAGCACGTCGGCGTCGAGCGTCTCGAGCTGGCCGGTCGCCCTGGGCTGACGGTCGTCGCCCGCAATCAGCGTTTCGAGAGTGAGGGTAGACCCCTCGATCTTCTGGACGGAGCGCGAGCAGATGAGCTCGGCTCCCTCCGCGAGCGCCTCCTGCACCTCCTCCATGTGGGCAGGCAGGTGCTCTCGCGCCTCGACTGCGACGATCGTGGCCTTCATCGCGCCGAGCCGGACGGCGGAGCGCGCGACGTCGAAGGCGGTGTTCCCGCCGCCGTACACGACCACGTGGCCGCGCAACGCCACGGATTCCTCCAGCTCGACGCTGCGCAGGACCGAGAGCGCGTCGAGCACTGGCAGCGGCCCGTCGCTCGGGATCTCGACCCGCCGGGCAAGCTGCGCCCCGAGCGCCAGGAGCGCCGCGTCGAAGCTCCCGTCGCGCTTCGCCTTCAACACGTCGTCGATGCGAGCCCCGAGCTCGATCCGCACCCCCAGGCTCTCGATGCGCGCGATCTCCGCGTTGAGCTGCTCGCGGGGTAGGCGATAGCGCGGGATCCCATAGCGCATCATCCCGCCCGCCTTGGGCGATGCCTCGTACACGGTGACCTCGTGCCCGAGGCGCGCCAGGTGGTAGGAGGCCGACAGGCCGCCCGGGCCGGCGCCCACGACCATGACGCGCTTGCCGCTCGCGGGGGCGGTCGGCACCGGCCAGCCGCGCTGGATGGCCTGGTCCCCCAGGAAGCGCTCCACGCCGTTGATGCTGACGGCCTGGTCGAGCTGTCCGCGGTTGCAGCTCGTCTCGCACGGGTGGTAGCAGATGCGACCCATGGTGGCGGGGAACGGGTTGTCGGCCAGGATCTGGCGCCAGGCCCCCTCGCAGTCCCCTTCCTCCGCGCGGTAGAGCCACTCCTGGATGTTCTCGCCGGCGGGGCAGGCGTGGTTGCAGGGCGGGAGCCGATCGACGTAGACGGGTCGCGCGGTGCGCCACGAGCCGGTCTTGTTGAGCAGACTGGTCCCGGACTCGAGCGTGATCGCGTACGGCTTGGGGCTCATGCCTCGTCGCGCTCCGCCTCGAGCAGCCCGAACTCCCGGATGTTCGAGTCCGCGATCTGCTGGATCCGCTCGAGCTGCTCCGGGTGGCGGAAGACGTGCGCGAAGCGCCGCTGGAGCTCGAGGTACTCGGAGACGGGGACCCGGCGACGGATCGGCGTCACGTCGGTGATCTCGCCGTGCTCCGCCTCGAAGAGCGGCCAGAGACCGCTCTCGACCGCGAGTCGAGCGATCCGGATGCTGTGCTCCGGAGCGGAGCCCCAGCCGAGCGGACAGGTCACGAAGATCTGGAGGTAGCGCGCTCCGCGCAGGCTCATCGCCTTCTCGACCTTGTCCTCGAGGTCGTTCAGGTGGGCGATGCTCGCCGTGGCGACGTAGGGAATGCGGTGCGCCATGGCGATCAGCGGCACGTACTTGCCCGTCTCGAAGTCCGCCCCGGGCTGGTCGCCGACCGGGAGGGTGGTCGCGGTCCGCGCGCCGCCGGGGGTCGCGCTCGAGCGCTGCACGCCCGTGTTCATGTAGCCCTGGTTGTCGTAGCAGACGTAGAGCACGTCGTCGTTGCGCTCGAACATGCCGGACAGGCAGCCGAAGCCGATGTCGGTGCTGCCGCCGTCGCCCCCCTGTGCGACGACCCGGATGTCCGTCTTCCCCTTGGCTTTCAGGGCGGCCGCCACGCCGGTCGCCACGGCTGCGGCGTTTCCGAACAGGGAGTGCATCCACGGCAGCTGCCACGCGGTCTCGGGGTAGGGCGTCGTGAAGACCTCGAGGCAGCCGGTGGCGTTGCAGGCGATCAGCTTCCGGTCGGTCGCGCGCATCGCGACATCCAGGGCGTAGCGGGCCCCGAGGGCCTCGCCGCAGCCCTGACACGCGCGATGCCCGGACGTGATCGCGTTGGAACGATCGATGCTCGCCTGCGCGGTGCGCTGCGAAGCATCCACCAGCCGGTTCCCGACCGTGAGCGTCCCCTTCTGGTAGAACTTGATGCGCTGGTCGGCCATTCCCCGCCCCTCAGGTCTTCGCGACCGTCACCAGGCCCATGTCCCGGAGAATGCTCTCGGCGATGCCGCCGGTGCGACGCGAGCGCGCGGCTTCTTCGAGCTGCCGGTCGACCGGGCCCTGCTTCAGGTCCAGGAAGTGGAGCGGTTCCAGCTCGCCGCTCATCGCCTTCGCGAGCATCTCGCGCAGCGACGTGCGAGTGATCGGGCGACCGCCCAGGCCGCCGATCACGTTGTGGATGGGAAGCGTGACGTGGCGCAGCGACATGTCGATGTGTGCGCCCAGCATGCCCCCCAGGCCGACGGCCAGCGACTTCTCGAAGACGACGACGCGGTCGGCGTTCGTCAGCGCCTCGAGCACTGCGGCCTGCGGAAAGGGACGGAAGGAGCGGATCGAGACCACTCCGATCGCCACGCCCTCTGCGCGCATCTCGTCCACGAGGTCGCAGAGGGTGCCGACCACCGATCCCATGGCGACGACCAGAAGGCTCGCGTCGTCCGCGCGGTAGCTGGAGACGAGACCTCCCGAGTCGCGGCCGAACACGCCCTTGAACTCCTCGGCGATCCTCGGGATGAGCTGCAGGGCAGCCATCTGTCGCACGTGCTCGAGATAGCGGACCTCGGTGAAGGCCTCGGGCCCGACCATGGCGCCGATCGAGATCGGATCCTCGGGATCCAGCACCTGTCGCGGCTCGTAGGGGGGCAGGAACCGATCTACCTGCTCCTGGTCGGGGAGGTCGATGCGCTCGTAGGCGTGCGTCAGGATGAACCCGTCCATGCACACCATGACCGGCATGCTGAGCACCTCGGCGAGCCGGAAGGCCTGGATGTGCAGGTCGACCGCCTCCTGGTTGGTCTCGGCGTGCAGCTGGAGCCAGCCCGAGTCCATCATGGCCATCGAATCGCTGTGGTCGTTCCAGATGTTGATCGGTGCACCGATCGCCCGGTTCCCGACGGTCATGACGATGGGCAGGCCCAGGCCCGCGGCGTTGTAGACCGCCTCGGCCATGAAGAGCAGCCCCTGGCTCGCGGTTGCGGTGTAGGTGCGCGCCCCGGTGGCCGACGACCCGATCCCGACGCTGAGCGCCGCGAACTCGGACTCGACGTTCACGAACTCGCACGGCTGGAGCTGCCCGCTCTTCACGAGCTTGCCGAGCCCCTCGACGATGTGGGTCTGGGGCGTGATCGGGTACGCGCAGATGACCTCGGGCCGGCACAGCGCCACGGCCTCGGCGACCCCCTGGGATCCGCTGATCTGCTTAAGCATCGGCCTGCCCCGAAGCCGAAGCGCCGGCCCGCGCCAGCTCGTACGCCGCGTTGGCCGCGCGGACGTTGGCCTCTCCGACCTCGCCCGGGAACTTGGCGGCGATCGCGGCTCGCACCGACTCGACCGCGACGATCTGCGTCAACGCGGCGAGGGCGCCGAGCAGCGCTGCATTCGGCTTGGGCTGCTTCACGTAACGGAGCGCGAGCTCCGTCGCGGCGACGCTGGCGACGTGCCCCGGCGCGAGGTGCGACAGCGCCTCCTCGATCTCGAGCTCGTCGATCGAGCGGCCGGTATTGATGATCACGTAGCCATCGGGCCTGAGCCCGGAGAAGACGTCGATGGCGCCGAACAGCGTCGGGTCCTGGACGATCAGCACGTCGGGATCGAGCACCGGCTCGCGCAGCCGGATCGGCCGGTCGTCGATGCGACAGTACGACACGACCGGTGCGCCCATGCGCTCGGACCCGAAGCTCGGCACGGCCTGCGCGTGCCTGTCCTCTTTGAACGCGGCGACCGACAGCATCTCGGCGGCGGCCACCACCCCCTGACCCCCGCGCCCGTGGAAGCGAACCTGATGCATGTGTTTCGGTATGATAGACGAATCCGGAGGGGGAGATGCAGTTCCGCTACACCAAGGTCGTGTGCACGATCGGACCCGCCGTCGACTCTGCCGAGGGCATCCGCGGCCTGATCGAGGCGGTCATGGACGTGGCCCGGCTCAACTTCTCGCACGGCACGCACGAGGAGCACGCGCGGCTGCTCGAGGTGATCCGCGCCGCCAGCCGCGAGTGTGACAAGCCCATCGCAATTCTCCAGGACCTGTGTGGTCCCAAGATCCGCACCGGTGCGGGCGGGCCGGAGGCGGTGGAGACGGGCGGGACGGTCGAGCTCGTCCCGGGCGAGGAGGCGAGCGGCGGCGCGATCTCCATCGGCTACGAGAGCCTGACGCGGGACCTGTCGGTGGGAGACCGTATCCTGCTCGGCGATGGGGAGATCGAGCTCCGGGTGCAAGCAGTCCGCGACGACGCGCTCGAGTGCCGCGTCGAGCACGGCGGCGCGGTTCGCACGCGCATGGGGGCCAACCTGCCGTCGAGCGCGCTGCGCCTGCGCGCCATTACCGATCAGGACCGCAAGGATCTCGAGTTCGGGCTCGAGCTGGGCGTGGACTACGTCGCGCTGTCGTTCGTCCGCAGCGTCGAGGACGTGCTGGAGCTTCGCGGCCTGTGCGAGGCGGCGGGGCACCCCACGCCCATCGTCGCCAAGATCGAGACCCCGTCGGCGGTCGAGAACATAGAGCGGATCGCCGAGGAGGCCGACGCCGTGATGGTCGCGCGCGGCGACCTCGGCGTGGAGCTACCGCCCGAGGCCGTGCCGACGGTGCAGAAGCGCGTGATCGAGGCGTGCCGGGCGAAGCAGCGGCCCGTGATCGTAGCCACCGAGATGCTGCAGTCGATGGTCACGGCGGCGCGGCCCACGCGCGCGGAGGCGAACGACGTCGCGAACGCGGTGTTCGAGGACGCGGACGCGGTCATGCTTTCGGCCGAGACCGCGATGGGCGATCACCCGCAGCTCGCCTGCGCCATGATGGTGCGCATCATCCTGGACGCGGAGTCCAGCCCCTACAAGGTGCTGTCCCCCTCGGGCCGGGGAGACAGCATCCCCGAGGCGGTCGCACACGGCGCGTGCCAGATCGCGCGCGACATGACCGCGCGAGGCATGGTGACCTTCACCATGAGCGGCACCACGGCTCGCCTCGTATCCCAGGCGCGTCCGTCCGTGCCCATGCTCGGCTGTTCTCCGAGCGAGCGCACGCTGTGTCGGATGGCGCTCTACTGGGGGGTCCGGCCGCGCGGCTTCGAGGGCGTCGGCGACATCGAGACGCTGGCGACCCGCACCTGCGAGTATCTGAGGCAGCACACCATCGCGGAGACCGGCGACCGCTTCGTGATGGTCTTCGGCAGTCCGCTCGGCGAGAGCGGCGCGACCAACTCGATCCGCGTCGAGCGGGTGCGCTGACCGCCCGGATCGCGCTCAGCCTGAGGTCGGCTCCCCCCGGGCGCCGATGCAGGCGAGGGTCTCCTGGGCGATTTCCAGCTCCTCGTTCGTGGGGATGACCAGGACCTTCACCGCGTCCCCCTCGCGCTGGATCTCCGGGCCGGCGCGCGGTGCCGCCGCGTTCCGCACCGGGTCGATCTCGATTCCAAAGCTCGACAACCCCCGGCACGCTGCCTCGCGGATCGCGGCGGAGTTCTCGCCGATCCCGGCGGTGAACACGATCGCGTCGACGCGCTCGAGCACCGCGCAGTAGGCGCCGATGTACTTCCGGATCCGGTAGGCGTACATCTCCAGCGCCAGCTGCGCCCGCTCGTCTCCCTCGGCTGCGCGGCGCTGGATCTCGCGCATGTCGTTGACGCCGCAGATCCCCTTCAGCCCGCTCTCGGTATTGAGCAGGGCCTCGACCTGGTCCGGCGAGCGACCCGTGGCGCGCGCCAGGAAGAAGGGGATCGCCGGATCGAGGTCGCCGCCGCGCGTCCCCATGATGAGCCCCTCGAGCGGAGTCATGCCCATCGAGGTGTCGACGCTCTGGCCGGCCTGGATGGCGGTCGCACTCGCGCCGTTTCCGAGGTGGAGCGTGATCAGGTTCAGCGACTCGAGCGGGCGTCCCAGGTGCGCGGCCGCCTCTCCGGCCACGTAGCAGTGGGAGGTTCCGTGAAAGCCGTAGCGGCGCACGTGGTGCTCCTCGTGCAGGTCCAGCGGGAGCGCGTAGTGGTACGCCCGAGGAGGAATCGTCTGGTGAAACGCCGTGTCGAACACCGCGACCTGGGGAACGTCCGGCATGCGCGCCCGGGCGACCTCGATCCCGATGATGTTCGCCGGGTTGTGCAGGGGGGCGAGCGGGATCTGATCGCGAATTGCGGCGATCACCTCGTCATCGATCAGGGTCGGCTCCGTGAACACGTCGCCGCCGTGGACGACGCGGTGTCCGATCCCGACGAGCCCCTCGGGACCTCCGAGCAGCCCGCCCTCGGCGAGCACCGCGCCGATCTGCTGAAACCCCGCCCGGTGGTCGGGGGCCGAGATCGACCGCACGATCTCCTCGTCCTCCCTTTCACCCCGGTGGCGGAGGCGGCTGCGTTCCTCGCCGATCCGCTCCACGACTCCGGAGGCCAGCGCGGCTCCGGAGTCCATGTCGAAGAGCTGGTACTTGATCGACGAGCTTCCCGAGTTGAGGACCATGATCCTCACGCGTCGCTCCGCAGGGTCTGCGCCTGGATCGCGGTGATGGCCACGGTGTTGACGACGTCGGTCACGCTGCAGCCTCGGCTCAGGTCGTTGATCGGCCTGTTGAGCCCCTGGAGGACGGGACCGATGGCGACCGCACCCGCCGAGCGCTGCACCGCCTTGTAGGTGTTGTTGCCCGTGTCGAGGTCGGGGAAGATGAAGACGGTCGCGTGCCCGGCCACCTCGCTCTCGGGAAGCTTCTTCTGCGCGACGCTGGCATCCACGGCGGCGTCGTACTGGATCGGACCCTCGATCCGGAGGTCGGGACGGAGCTTCGCGGCGAGCCGCGTCGCCTCGCGCACCCGCTCGACGTCGGCCCCCTGCCCGGACTCGCCCGTCGAGTACGAGAGCATCGCCACGCGCGGCTCGATCCCGAAGGTTCGCGCCGTCTCGGCGGAGCTGATCGCGATGTCTGCGAGCTGCTCGGCATCCGGGTTGGGATTGACCGCACAGTCTCCGTAGACCAGCACGCGGTCCGCGAGGCACATGAGGAAGACGCTGGAGACGATCGCGCGTCCCGGCTGCGTCTTGACGATCTCGAAGGCGGGCCGGAGCACCTGACCGGTCGCGTGAGCCGCCCCGGACACCATGCCGTCGGCGTGCCCGAGATGGATCATCAGCGTGCCGAAGTAATTCGGGTCGAGCACGGTGTCGCGGGCGCGTTCCGGGCCGATCCCCTTGTGCTTGCGCAGCTCGGCGTACGCCGACGCGAACTCCTCGAGCCACGCCGACTCCGCCGGGTCGACGATCTCGAGCTCGGTGTCGTCGACGCCCAGTGCGGCCATGCGCTGTCGCAGGTCGGCGGCGCGGCCGAGCAGCGTGAGGTCGACGACGTTGCGCTTGCGCAGGATCTCGCTGGCGAGCAGGATGCGGTCGTCGGTTCCCTCGGGGAGCACGATGCGCTGGCGGTCCGCCCGCGCCCGTTCGAGTAGCTCGTGCTCGAACATGATCGGCGTGACGCTCGAAGGCTTCGAGACCTCGATGCGCCGCTCGAGCTCGGATCGATCGATGCTCGCCTCGAGCAGCGCCAGTGCGGATGCGACCTTGCGCTCGTCGGTCGGAGCGATGACCGCGCGGACCGCAGCGATCCGCGTCGCCGCGGCGAAGGTGTCCTCTTCGACGCCGAAGACCGGTGGACCGGTCGCTCCCAGGCTCTCGATCAGCCCGAGGACGTGAGCACTCGGCCTCAAACCGCCGGTCAGGATGATCCCCGCGATCTGCGGGGCAGCCCCCGACAGCGACGCCGCGAAGCAGGCGAGGATGACGTCGGTGCGGTCTCCCGGAGTCACGACGAGGCTTCCCGACCGAACCCGGGGAAGGAAGTTCGCGACCTCCATCGCAGCCACCTTGCAGTCGAGCGCATCCCGGTTCGCTCGTTCCCAGTCGCCGAAGATCAGCTCCGCCTCAAGCTCTCGCGCGACGGTCGCCACCGTCGGCTTGCCGAGCGCCGGGTCCTCGGGGATCAGCCAGGTGGGCTCGCCGTCCGAGCCGGACTCCGCGAGGCGTCGCGCGACTTCGCTCCGCTGCTCCGTGGCCAGCCGGTTGACGATCGTCGCGGCGATCGAGCAGCCGTGGTCGTGGAAAGCCTCGCGGGTCGCCCCGGCGATGCCGACGACCTCGCCCGGCGTCTTGCCTGCGCCGTTCACCACCACGAGGACCGCCGCACCCATGTGCGTGGCGAGGCGCGCGTTGAAGTCGAACTCGAACGCGGAGGAGACGCCGGTGAAGTCCGTGCCCTCGCACAGGACGAAGTCGCACTCCTTCTCGAGCTCCTTGTAGCGGTCGAAGATCTGCTTGATCAGCTCCTCGTAGCGGCCCGCCGCAATCATCTCTCGCGCGTCTTCGTGCGTCTTTCCGTAGAGCGACTCGTAGGGGAACGGCAGCCGGTAGCGCTGCCGAACCAGCTCGATGTCGTTGTCGGGTGACCCGGTCTCGCGGATCACCGGCCGGAAGAAGACGAGACGTCGGACCCGGCTCAAGAGCAGCTCCAGCAGGCTCAGCACGACGAGCGACTTGCCGCTTCCGGCCTCCATGGTAGCGACGTAGAGATTCCGCGGCATGCGCTTCCCTCACAGCGGTCCGGTGAGAGTCGGCTCGTGGCCCCCCCGACGGCCCGCGTGAGGATACCACCCCGGGTGCTTGACCTCGCGCGTCGGTGGGTTCACGCTTCGGCGAGCGGGTGGTGAACCGCGTGGCCGCGACGCAGAAGTTCCTTCGCCGTGTCGGATTCCCGTCGGTGAGGGCCGGTGAGGAGGAGGGCGAACCTTGGTGGTGAGGACGCTGATCGAGGTGGCTCGAGCCCGCGCGACGCTGCGCGGCAGGCGCGAGGGGACGTCCCGCATGCGACGACTCGGAGTCGCCGCGTTGGCCCTGCTCCCGGTCTGGGCGCTGCCGGGGTGTGGCGCGCAGGAGGAGCCTCCCGAGCCGATCCGCCCCGT
>CAZLBF010000190.1:0-3593 GCA_964557495.1 uncultured Myxococcales bacterium
TCGTAGCCGCTGTCCTTCACGGCCTTCGCGACGGCGAGCATCATTCCGACAGCGACCGAGTCGTCGGCCGCCGAGGTGAACCACGCGTCGTGGTGCGCGGTGAAGACGAGGACCTTGTCGGGGCGGCCAGTTCCGTTGATCTGTCCGATCGCCTGGTAGCCGGTCGCGTCCATGATGTTCGTGGCGTCGAGCGTCACGGTCGCGGTGACCGGGCCGCGCGCGAGCGCGGATTTGAGCGCGCCCGCGTTGTTCTTGCTGATCACGACCATCGGGGCGCAGAGCGTGACGCTGCACTCACCGTCGTTCGAGCCGATCGCCTCACCGCCTCCGGCCTGGTACCAGATGTGGCCGGGGCCCGACGCGATGATCGCCGCGTTCGCGTTCGTCGAGGACCGCCCGCGCGGCCGCGCCGAGGCCTTTGCAGGGGCGCTCGCGGCGGTGCTGGGGCGGCTCGAGACCGAGCTTCCGCGCGGCCGCCTCGGACCGGACGAGCAGACGCACCTGCACGAGATACGCAGCAGCCTCGCCATGCGCGAGGGCGTGAAGCTCTGGCGCTCGGAGGGCTCGCTCGCCTGGACGGTGGTGCTGTCGCGCTTCGAAGGGTTCCCGCCGATCGCGGGGGCGCTGCGCACCGTCCCGGTCATCCCGGTCGACGACGAGCAGTCGCTCGAAGGCTGGCTGGGGAGCCTGCGGCCGCACCTCTCGTGCGTCGGGCAGACCGGCTGGGGCGCGAGGCTCGAGGTCCTGGCGCGCGCGGCCCTGGGCGCGGGTGGGTCGCGCGTCTGCCCGCTGGGTAAGATGCAGTTCCCCCCGCTCGACTGGAGACACGACGGGATGGGCCCGATCCGTCCGCTGCTCCGGGTACTCGACGTCGAGGGGAAGGAGGATTCGTAGCGTGAGCAACGAGAGCCGGAGTCCGACCCCGAGCGCAGCACCGATGACCCACGTTGCCGTCCGCACGACCGACATCGACGCCTCGATCGACTTCTACCGCCGCTACGCCGGCCTGGGCATCGTCCACGATCGCACCGACAACGAGACTCGCGTCGTCTGGGTCTCGCACCGGGTCGACGACCCCGACTTCGTGATCGTGCTGATGGCGATGCCCCACGAGAAGCTGCTGGAGCCGGGCGCCACCGATCACTTCGGCTTCGCGGTCGACTCGCGCGACGCGGTGGACCGCATCGCCGACCTGGCCAGGCGCGAGAACAACCTCAAGTACGGCCCCGTCTACGCGGGACCGATCGTCGGCTACTTCTGCATGGTCCGTGACCCCAGCGGCAACACCTGCGAGTTCTCGCACGGCCAGCCGATCCACCCGCGAGACCTGCCGAGCAACGACTAGACCCGCGGACTCCGCCAATCCAGAAGCCGCGCGGGAGCTAGGCGCCCGACCTGCATGAGAGCCGCGCGCGCCTGAGAGACGGCGTCGAGCTGAAGCGTGTCCGCGCTCACGATCTCTCAACCCCAGATGCCGACATGCCGATCGTTTGCTCGAAGGAGATCCCTATGCTCGACATGACGGGTCTGTGGCCGCGTTCGCCGTGGTCGATGTTGGCCTTCCTGCTGATCGCGATCACGCTCCTCTACCTGGGAAGGTCCGCCGCGCACAACGCCCTGCGGTCACTCGGCGAGATGCTCCAGCAGGCGTTGAAGGCCGCGAGCCGCTCCGTGATGTCGACGCACGATCGACTGGTGCAGCGCAATCGCGAGGTGCTCCTGGAGATGGGGCGGGAGTCGACCGAGCGGCTCATCGAGCGGGAGTTCCAGCGCGTGAACGCGGTGGTGGTCCGGGACCTGAGCAGCTACCCCTCACTGCACCGCAAGATCGCCGACCAAATCACCCGGATCGACGAGGACTATCGCGAGGCGACCGAGGTGCCCCCCTCTCCGCCGGAGTGGACGCGGGTGGTCGAGTCGATCGCGACGATTCCCCCCCAGGGTGACCCGCTGGTGGCGCGCATCCTGGGCGACATCTCCGGAACGCTCGGCAAGGCTCACAAGGGCGCGATGGGCGAGTACCGCAAGGCCAGCGGCGAGCGGCATCGCCTGCTGCGCAAGATGCTTCCGTTCTGGCGCAAGCTCGACCACACGCTCGATCGCGTGCACACCACCATCGCGAGCCTCCAGGAGCGCTCGATGACGATCGACCGACAGATGGGGCAGTACGAGCAGATCCGCGAGAACTCCGACGATGCGGTGCGGATGCTCTCGGCGTCGTCCATGACCCACTTCGTCTCGTCGAGCATCGTGCTCCTGATCGCGCTGATGGGCGGCTTCATCAACTTCCACCTCATCGCGCTTCCGATGTCCGAGATGGTGGGCGCGACGAGCTACGTCGGTCCGGTGAAGACCTCCGACATCGCCGCCCTCGTGATCATCACGACCGAGATCGCGATGGGCCTCTTCCTGATGGAGTCCCTGCGCATCACGAAGCTGTTCCCGGTCATCGGCCGCATGGACGACCAGCTCAGGCAGCGCATGCTCTGGGTCTCGTTCGGGATCCTGTTCACGCTGGCGTGCGTCGAGTCGTCGCTGGCCTACATGCGCGACCTGCTCGCGGTCGACCGCGAGGCGCTCACGCTGTCGCTCGCGGGACTCGAGGCGGCGCCCGTCCGGTTCCGCTGGATCCCCTCGATCGGCCAGATGGTGATGGGCTTCATGCTGCCGTTCGCGCTGGCCTTTGCCGCGATCCCGCTCGAGTCGTTCATCCACTCGTCGCGGGTCGTTTCCGGGTCCGGCCTGGCGCTGTGCCTCCGCACCCTCGCCGGGATCTTCGAGCTCCTGGAAAGCATGGCGGCGCACCTCGCGACGATGCTCGTACACCTGTACGACCTGCTCATCATGATTCCGCTGAAGATCGAGCACCTGATCATGCGGCCGAGGCCGCCGAAGCCCGTGAAGTCCACGCCGATCGAACTACCGAGGACGATGTGACCATGAAGATCCTGACCTCGATACCGCTGCTGGCACTGTCGCTCGCCCTCTTGGGGTGCGGCGAATCCGGTCCGCACTCGCGGGCCGTCTACATGCTGCTCGACACGTCGGGCACGTACACGATGGAGATCGACAAGGCGCAGTCGATCGCCAACTACCTGCTCGGCACGCTCGCGAGCGGCGACTCGCTCGGTCTCGCGCGCATCGACAGCGGGAGCTTCAGCGAGAAGGACATCGTTGCGAAGATGACGTTCGACACCCGCCCGTCGCGCGCGAACCAGCAGAAGCGCGGCTTCCGCACGCAGCTCGATCGGTTCGTGACGTCGGTCCAGGGAAGCCCGTACACCGACATCACCGGAGGCATGCTCCAGGCCGCCGAGTGGCTCAACGAGACGGGAGCCGGACACAAGTTCATCCTGATCTTCTCGGACCTCGAGGAGGACCTGCGGGAGGGCTACGTCCGGGACTTCACGATCGACCTGACGGGCATCCACGTCGTCGCGCTCAACGTGACGAAGCTCCGCTCCGACCAGATCGACCCGCGCGAGTACATGAGCCGCCTCACCACCTGGCAGGACCGGGTCGAGCACGGCGGCGGCAGCTGGCGGGTCATCAACGACCTCGAGCGCCTCGACGGGATGCTGAGCCTCTAGCCG
>CAZLBF010000191.1:0-3991 GCA_964557495.1 uncultured Myxococcales bacterium
GGCCGTCCGCTGCGTCGCCGTGAGCGCCGCGTAGGGGCTGCCCTCCTTTGCGCCCTTGATCTTGGCGATGTGCTTCTTGTCGGCAAGCTCCGCCTGAACGCGCTGCGTGGGAACCCCCTGTAGCTGGTCGGGCGACGTCGAGCTGTGGCAGCTGGTGCAGTAGGGAGCGACATCCGTCACGTAGCTCGGGGTTCCCCCCGGATACGCGAGCGCGTTCGGAGCCCCGAGGGCGAGGCAGACCAGAACCAGTACTCGTCGGATCATCTCAGAACTCCTTTTGGCAGACTGGGCGCAATCCCCGTCCCGGAGCGGGTAAGTCATGTGATCGGGCAGGCGCGGCGGAGACGCCGCGCAGCATGAGAGTGAGAGCGCCCCGTCTTCACGGCGCGTCATCCTAACGCAATCAGTACGAGGTCTGTCACGTTCGTCCGCGTCGGACCGGTCACGAGCAGGTCTCCGGTGGCTTCGAGCAGGGCATGGCTGTCGTTGCGATCGAGGTGAGTGTGCGGGTCGAGCCCCGCAGCGCGGGCGCGGGCAACCGTCGAGCCGTCGACGACTGCGCCCGCGGCGTCGGTCGGGCCATCGCTCCCGTCCGTTCCCGCGAAGAGCGCCGCGATGCGGCTCTCTCCCTCGATCGCGAGCGCGAACGCGAGCGCCGCCTCCTGTGCGCGGCCGCCTCGGCCCGGGCCTCGGACCGTCACGGTCGGCTCTCCGCCGCCCGCGAGCAGCTTCAGGTTTCCAGCGGCGTCGGACCGCGCCTGCTCCGCGAGACGGTGGGCGCAGGTGCGGGCCTCGCCCTCGAGCACCCGCCCGAGGGGCCGGGTCTGGAGACCGCGCGCCGTCGCCTCGTCCAGCGCGGCCCGAACCGCATCCTCGAGCGTCGCCACGATCCGGTGCTCGACGCGCGCGAAGAGCGGGTCGCCGGGACCTGGGGTCTCGGGGTGCCGGCCGGCGGTCCCGGCGAGCAGGTGGCTGCGCACCGACTCGGGCGCCTCGACCCCGAAGCGCTCGAGCACGTTCAGCGCGTCCGCGTAGGTCGACGGATCGGGTGCGGTCGGCCCCGAGCCGATCACGTCGAGCAGGTCTCCCGCCACGTCGGAGAGCGCCAGGGTCAGCACCGACCTCGCTCCCGCCGCGCGCGCGAGGCCACCCCCCTTGATCCGGGACAGGTGCTTGCGAACCGCGTTCAGATCCTGGATCGGAGCCCCGGCGCGCAGCAGGCGATCGGTGAGGTCGCGCTTGTGCTCGAGCGCGACACCCGCCACCGGTGCCGTCCAGAGGGCGGAGGCGCCTCCCGAGAGCAGCACGAGCAAATCGGCGTCGGGTTCCAGCGAGCGGATCCACTCGAGCGTGCGGTCCGCGGCCGCTACACCCCGATCATCGGGCAGCGGATGGGAGGCCTCGAGCACTTCGAAGCCCGCGACCTCGAAGCCGTAGCCGTCCCGGGTGACCACGAGACCGCCGCGCAGGCGGCTGCCGAGAGCCGCTGCGGCTCCCTGCGCCATCGCGCAGGCGGCCTTGCCCGCGCCCACCGCGAAGACCGGTCGGTCCCCGGCGCTGCAGCTCGACAGAGCGCGCGCGACGGCAGCCTCGCCGTCGACTGCCTCCAGCGCCGCCCGGAACAGCTGCCCCAGCAGCGCGCGCTGACTCACCCGCCCTCGTCCGGGACCAGAACGATCTCGATGCGTCGGTTCCGGGCGCGCCCCTCGCGAGTCGCGTTGTCGGCGATCGGCAGGTGCGCGCCGCGGCCCACGGCCTCCAGCAGCGCGGGCTCGAGTCCCTGCTCGACGAGGAACCGGACCACGCCGGCCGCTCGCGCCGCGGACAGCTCCCAGTTCGAGGGGAACTGAGCCGTCGCGATCGGAACGGTGTCGGTGTGTCCCTCGACCCGAACGCGGTGATTCGGAATCTGCCGGATCTGCTCGGCCACCTTGGCGAGGACCTCGGTGCCCTCGGGCTTGATCGTGGTGCTGCCCGAATCGAACAGGATCTGCTCGAGCGCACGCACGTGCAGCTGACCTCGGAGCCGCTCAATCTCGATCTGGCCGTTCGCGACCTCCTTCTCGAGCTCCTCCACGAGGCGCTGGTAGGTCCCGCCAAGCTCCGCGAGCTCGGCATCCTGACGCTCCCTCACCTCGCGTTCTGCTTCGAGCTTGGCCCGCAACTCCTCGTTCCCGCCGCGGATCTCGTTCAGATCCGCGATCAGCTGCAGTCGCTCCTCGCCGAGCGACCGCTGCTCCAGCTCCAGCGTCTCTCGCGTCGCCTCGAGATCTCGAATGCGGACCTCGAGCTCGGAGATGCGGAGCTCGCGGAGCTCCAGCTCGTTGCGCATGGACTCGTTGGCCGCAAGCTCGGCCTCGTAGGTCGCACGCGTGACCAGGCAGCCGCTCGCGAGCAGCGCCACCATCACCAGAACGATCCACCCCCTCACCTGACCCTCCTCGATGCTGGCTACGTCGCCGTCGCCGCGCTCTCGTCCCGGAACACGCGGTGGAGCACGTCGTCGATCGTCTCCACCGGCTCGATCGTCAGGCCCGCGAGGCGGCCCTCGGGGATCTCCGCGAGGTCCTTCTCGTTCCGCGCCGGAATCAGCACGTGCGACACCCCGGCCCGCTTGGCCGCGAGGATCTTCTCCTTGATGCCCCCGACCGGAAGCACGCGGCCGCGCAGCGTGATCTCTCCCGTCATCGCCAGGTTGGGGGGAGTCGGGCGATCCTGGAGCAGGCTGGCGAGTGCGGTGATCATCGCGACTCCGGCGCTCGGCCCATCCTTGGGCGTGGCCCCGGCCGGCACGTGCACGTGGAGATCGGTCTTGGCGAAGATCTCGGGATCGACGCCGAGCTCCTCTGCCCGGTCGCGAACGACCGAGACCGCGGTCTCGACAGACTCGCGCATCACGTCCCCCACCGAGCCCGTGATCGCGACCTGGCCCTTACCGGCCATGCGCGTCGCCTCGATGAATAGGATCTCGCCCCCCGCCTGGGTCACCGCGAGCCCCACGACCACGCCGGGCTGCTGCACGCGCCCGGCGATCTCCGCCTGGAACCGCGCTGGCCCGAGCATCGGCTGGAGCTCATCCGGCGCGATCTTGCCGGGTCCGACCCCCGTGCCGACGACCTGGCGCGCGACCTTCCGGGCGAGCTTGCCGAGCTCCCGCTCCAGGTTCCGAACGCCGGCCTCTCGCGTGTAGCCTCCGATGATGGCGTGAAGCACGTCCTCGGAGAGCTCCGGCATGTGCTCCGTGACCCCGTTGTTCTCGAGCTGCCGCGGCAGCAGATAGCGCTGCGCGATCTCGAGCTTGTCCTCCTCGGTGTAGCCGGGAAGCTCGATGATCTCGAGCCGATCCCGGAGTGCCGGCGGGACGTTCTCGAGGACGTTCGCGGTCGCGATGAACATGACCTTGGAGAGGTCGAGGGGGACCTCGAGGTAGTGATCGCTGAAGGCGTGGTTCTGCTCGGGATCGAGCACCTCGAGCAGGGCCGAGGACGGATCGCCGCGGAAGTCGGCTCCGAGCTTGTCGATCTCGTCGAGCATGAACACGGGATTGCGCGTACCCACGCGCCGCAGGGTCTGCACGATCCGTCCGGGCATCGCTCCCACGTAGGTGCGGCGGTGTCCGCGGATCTCCGCCTCGTCCCGGACCCCGCCGAGCGCGACGCGTGCGAAGCCGCGCCCGGTCGCTCGCGCGATCGAGCGGCCGAGCGACGTCTTCCCCACTCCCGGCGGACCGACGAAGCACAGGATGGGACCGCGCATGTCTTGCTTGAGCTTGAGTACCGCGATGTACTCCAGGATCCGGTCCTTCACCTTCTCCAGGTCGTAGTGGTCCTCTTCCAGGACTTCGCGTGCGCGCTTGACGTCCAGGGCGTCGGTCGTCTCCTTCGACCAGGGAAGATCGGCGATCCACTCGACGTAGGTGCGGATGGTGCCCGCCTCGACCGCACCCGGCGGCAGTGCGGCGAGCCGGTTCAGCTCCCGATCCGCCTGCTCG
>CAZLBF010000192.1:0-3165 GCA_964557495.1 uncultured Myxococcales bacterium
GCCTACGTCGAGCAGCTCCAAGGGGCGCTCTCGACGCCTTCTGTCAAACAGCACCTTGCTGCCATCCGCACCTCAGACGAGCTCGCCCTCGACGAGATCGATCGAATTGCGATCCAGGCTACGGTTCGTCCGCTCACCCGCCCCGAGACGCGACCGCTCGGAAAGGATCCGGCGCACGAGCTCGGCGCCGGGCGTTGGTCTCGGGAACCCGCGCTGAACCGGACCCCGTCTCGATGACGGTCTGCGAGCGCGTGGACGACGAGTCAGCCAAGCGAACACGAAACGGGCCGCAGGCTCATGGAACGCGACCCCCAGGACGGGAATCTGGACTCCCGATGGTCACGGGATCGCCCGGGTGCGGCATCTTCTCGCTTCTTCCTCCTGGGCGAGTCTCGCCGGCGCGAGCTGGTTTTGAAACCAGTCGCGATGTAGGAATCGCTCCGAGGGGCCGCCCCTCCGTCCCAGTGCTGCCAGCTGTGTTCCCCGACCTCTTGCGGGACCGCTCCATGTGCGCCTTGCCGAAGTCCCGTTCGGCTGCGTGCTGATTGTGCGCCCGGCAGCGCAGCCGGATGCCAGCGACAGAGTGGATCCGGCTCCGGACCCAGGGCTCGCGGTGGTCGAACTCCAGGAACTCCCGGGCTTCGCAGCGCCGGCCGTTCGCGGACACGTAGGTGCAGCGTTCGCCGTCCCGATTGGATACCGCTCGACGGATTGCCGCGGGGATATGTCGCGATGCCCTCGCGCAGGCTTTCGCCCTGGATCGCGGAGCCGAGCTCTCGGCGAACTTGCGATTGCGCACCTGCTCGAGCAGCACCGCCACCGCTCGGGCCAGGATCTTCCCGAGGTCGCCGTCCGGGATCTGGTGCCGCATCAGCGCCTGGAGATCCTGAAGCTGCGCGAACATCTCCCGACCGGCCATGAAGCGCACGCAGTAGCGCTCGCCGCCGAGGGGCTCTGTCCTGGCGGGACGGTCCGGAGGGGGAGGCGGGGACATCGGCTCTGTAGCGGTCGCTGCGGCGCGCGTCGGAGAGTCTGCTGTGAAGGGCTCCGCCACGGGAGCCGCCGTCGATGCCTCCTCGCTCGGAGCTCCGTTCCGGATCGGGGTCGGATCGGTCGTCGGGGGCGTGGGCGGAGGCTGCGTCGGCGCTGAGATCGGATGCACCGAGGTTGGCACGTCCTGTCGTGGCCGTCGGTCGGCGAGCAGCCGCCGGATCTCGTCCGTGGTCCGGTGCCGGGTCAGGTCGATCAACTCGGCACAGTTCGCGGCGCTGAGCTGAGCTGCGAGCAGGCTCGCCGCCGTGAGGTGCAGATCGCCCCGGCGCACCGCCTCGAGCAGCTCGGGATGTCGCCGCGCCGCGCGGGCCGACGCGATCCGCTTGTAGGCGGCCGCCTCGGAGAAGTGCAGGACGCGAACGCAGTACGTGAACATCGAGGAGCACGCCTGCTCGAGATACAGCCGGCGCCCGTCGACCTCGCCGAGATGGGCGAGGAGATCCGCCTCGAGGGCGTTGTCGCGCCGGACGAGCGCGCGCAGACGAGCGAGAAGTTCGTCGCTGGGAAGAGTCGCGAGAGGGGATGCCATGCGATGACCTCACGGGACCGATGGGGTGAGGTCATCGCGATGATAGCAGCAGGTCTGGCGGCCCTCGCAGTCGTCGCATGTGTGCAGTTCTACTCTCGATCCTTCTCGCTTCCCGAATCGTAGAGAAGTCCCCTTGAACAGAGACCTCGCCCGTTGGGGGGAGTGCTATCGGAGCGGCTGTAGGGGCTCCGGAATCCGCGGCTGGAATCTTGTCAAGGCCCCAGTTCGAATTCTTTCGAGAAAATGGCGCCGGCGTCTCGATTCTCTGGCAGCAGCAGTGGCTCCGCAGCGATGTCTCTGCGGCGTGCGCACCCTCCATGCACGTCGCTATCAGCACGACGAGAGTCGATCCGATGCGACATGCATCTCGTGCCATCATCTCACCTGCCGCGCGTGCGCGACGCGGATCGGTCACGATCGAGTCCGAGAGCACCTATCATGGCAGCATGGGCTTCCGCGACCAGACTGTGGTCATCACGGGCGCGGCGGGCGGCATCGGATCGGCGCTCGCACGTCGCTTTGGCCGCGAGGGCGCCCGGATAGCGCTGCTCGACAGGGATGGTTCTGGTATCCAGACCCTCGCCGTGGAGATCGAGGCGCTCGGCGCCTCTGCGCTTCCCGTGCGTTGCGACGTGACGTCCCTCTCGGACTGCGAGGCGGCGCTGGATGCGGTGATCGGCGCCTTCGGCGGCGTCGACGTGCTGGTCAACAACGCGGGCATCACCCACCTGGGCTCGTTTCATGAGACCGACGTCGAGGTCGTGCGCCGCGTGATGGAGGTCAACTTCTTCGGCTCCGTGCACTGCACCAAGGCGGCGCTGGCGTCCCTCCTCGAGCGACGCGGACGCATCGTCGTCATCTCGAGCGTGGCCGGTATCGCGCCCCTGGCGACCCGCAGCGGTTACGCGGCGAGCAAGTATGCGTTGCACGGCTTCTTCGAGTCGCTGCGCGCCGAGCATGTCAGGGACGGTCTGCGGGTCATGCTCGTCTGCCCCTCCTTCGTGGACACGGCGATCGGCGATCGCGCACTCGGCACGGACGGGGGTCCTGCACCCCGAGCGGCGCGCACGGGTGTGCGGGCGCCGGTGCAGCCCGCGGACGTTGCGGACGCGATCGTTCGAGCCGCAGCACGGAATCGCCGGCTCCTCCTCGTCGGTCGCCAGGCGACCCTCTCGCGGTGGATCGCCGTGCTCGCGCCCACCCTATACGAGCGCCTGATGATCCGACGCACGCTCCTCCCCGGGAACCCGGGTCAGGGCCGAACCGGATCCCGCAGCGAGCGCATGAGCGCGCGCTGTCCGCCCTGGAAGTGATGGACGCGAAAGCCCTCGCGGCGCATGCGCCACGCCAGATGCGCGCTCAACAGGCCGTACTCGCAGCAGAGCACGTAGGTGGAGTCGCGATCGAAGCTGCCGTATGCCTCCAGGGTGCGGCCGAAGTCGAGATGCAGCGCGTTCGGATGGTGCCCGGAGCGGAAGCTCTCGAGCGGCCGCAGGTCGATGAGCACGGCTCCATCGGGCACGCGGTCGATCGCGAGATCGGGCAGCTCGAGTGACGTCAGGTCGATCTCGCGCAGGTCGAGC
>CAZLBF010000193.1:0-5978 GCA_964557495.1 uncultured Myxococcales bacterium
GTCGCCTCCAACGTGACGGGGTCGATCGCGCGGATCCGCGTCCTTTGCTCGGGCGGGCGAACCTCGACGATCAGCGTGTCGGCGCGATCCCGGATCTCGAGCGTGAGGGCGGCCGCCGGGTCCGGGAGGAGGGCGAGGCCCGCGAGCGCCGCGGCGACGCACAACGCGAGGGCAAACCTCAACCGGCGCGGCAAGGCCGTGGCCAGCGCAGCGAATGCGACGAGGCTCGCTGAAGGCATCCGAGATTCTCTGCGTGAGCCCTGCGCAGCGGAGCTCACATGAAAGCGCACCAAGCAGCCTAACCGATGGGGGAAATTCCCGTCAAGAAGCTCAATTTTGGCCGCTAGGGCCGGGCCGGGTTGAGTGCTCTCGGGCCTTCCCTATCATGGCCGGTCACTCATGAACCTCGAAGTGGAAGAAACCGGACCGGTCGAGCGCAAGCTGCGCATCGAGATCTCGACGGCGGAGGTGGATGCAGCGTTCGACGGCGTGTACCGGGAGCTGGGTCGGCAGGCTCACCTGCGGGGCTTCCGGCGCGGCAAGGCGCCCCGCTCGGTGCTCGAGCGGACCTTCGGGAGCCGCGCCAGCGGTCAGGTCCTGGAGCGGCTGGTGCAGGACACGCTCCTGAAGGCCGTCTCGGAGGCCGAGCTGGCGGTGATCGGCGAGCCGCGCCTGGAGCCGGAGGGGGAGCCGAAGCAGGGATCGCCTTACGTCTACGAGGCCCACTTCGAGATCCGTCCGGAGATCGAGCTACTCGCGATCCGCGGACTCGAGGTGGAGGTCCCTGCGGCGCCCGAGCCGGCGACCGAGGAGGACCCGATCGAGAAGTACCTGGAGGAGCTGCGCGGAGCCCAGGCACAGCTCGTCGCGGAGCCCGCGGGTACGCTGGCGGCGCGCGGGCACGTGGCCCTGATCGACTACGAGGCCACGATCGACGGAGAGCCCTTCGAGGGGGGGAGCGGCACGGAGACCGAGATCGAGCTCGGCTCGGGTCGCGCGATCGCGGGCTTCGAGACCGAGCTCGAAGGCATGCTGGTCGATGGAGCTCGCGAGTTCGACCTGGACCTTCCCGAGACCTACCCCGAGGAGTCCTCCGCAGGCAAGACGGCCCACTTCTCGGTGAAGCTCGTGGAGCTCAAGCGCAAGGAGCTTCCCCAGCTCGACGACGAGTTTGCTAAGGACGTCTCCGAGTTCGAGACGCTCGAAGCGTTGCGCGAGGATCTGCAGCGGCGGATGGAGGAGGGCCGCGAGGCCGAGAAGCAGCAGCGCATCCGCCAGGCGGTGCTCGACAAGCTGATCGAGCTGAATCCGTTTCCGGTTCCCTCCGGCCTGGTCGACCGCCAGCTCGCCTCCCGGATGGGCCGGGCGCTCGGCCCCCTCGAGGGGCGCGTGCCGCCCGACGAGATGCGCAAGATGGTCGAGCGCTGGCGCGAGGAGTGGCGGGAGCCGGCGGAGCGCGAGGTTCGGCTGGGCTTCCTGATCCCGGAGATCGCTCAGAGCGAGGGCGTCGAGATCGCCGACGAAGAGGTCGAAGCGCGGCTCGGGGAGGAGGCGGAGGCCCAGGGGCAACCGCTGTCCCAGGTGCGCCGAAAGTACAAGGAGCAGGGGATGCTCGAGGTGCTTCGCGCGCAGCTGCTCGAGGACCGCGTAGTTGAATTCCTGGTTGCCGAGGCTACCCTTTCCGGCGTGTAACACCCCGTAATTGCGCAGAAAAGTAGCGCAACTCCGGATGCGCAGGCCGACCCGCCCCCCATCGGACTCGCTACAATAGAGGTATGGCGATGTTGGTTCCGATGGTCGTCGAGCAGTCCCACCGCGGGGAGCGGGCCTACGACATCTACTCCCGGCTCCTGCGCGACCGGATCGTGCTGCTCGGCTCTCCCATCAACGACGAGGTCGCGAACCTCATCATCGCGCAGCTCCTGTTCCTGGAGGCCGAGGACTCCGAGAAGGACATCCAGCTCTACGTCAACTCCCCGGGCGGGGAGGTGAATGCCGGGCTCGGGATCTACGACGTCATGCAGTACGTGGCCTGCGACGTCGCGACGACCTGCATGGGTCAGGCCGCCAGCATGGGGGCGCTGCTGCTCGCCGCGGGGGCGGCGGGCAAGCGCACGGCGCTCCCGAACGCGCGGATCATGATCCACCAGCCCCACGGCGGCGTGCAGGGCCAGGTCAGCGACATCCGCATCCAGGCGGAGGAGATGCTGAAGAGCCGCACCCAGATGAACGAGATCCTGGCCCACCACACCGGTCGGGACGCCGCCGACATCGAGAAGGACTCCGATCGCGACCGCTGGATGTCGCCCGCGGAGGCGAAGGACTACGGGCTGGTCGACGGGATCGTCGAGAAGCACCGGGGTGCGAAGAGCAAGAACGGCGAAGGAGAGAGTTCGGGATGAAGCGACGGGACGAAGGCAGTAATCTCGCCTGCTCCTTCTGCGGAAAGAGCCAAAAAGAGGTCAAGAAGCTCATCGCGGGGCCGACGGTCTACATCTGCGACGAGTGCATCGAGCTCTGCAACGACATCATCGCGGAAGAGACGAGCCGAGACGTCGACGCGCCGGGCTCCTCGGTCCCGAAGCCGCGAGAGATCAACGAGACGCTCGATCAGTACGTGATCGGTCAGGATCGGGCCAAGAAGGTCCTCTCTGTCGCGGTCCACAACCACTATCGGCGCATCGAGAACCAGTCGGTCGTCGGAGACGTGGAGCTGCAGAAGTCGAACATCCTGCTGCTCGGCCCGACCGGCTCGGGGAAGACGCTGCTCGCGCAGACGCTCGCAAAGATCATCGACGTGCCGTTCACGATCGCGGACGCGACCACGCTGACCGAAGCGGGGTACGTCGGCGAAGACGTCGAGAACATCATCCTGAACCTGCTGCAGGCGGCGAACTACGACGTCGAGAAGGCGCAGCGCGGGATCGTGTACGTCGACGAGATCGACAAGATCGCTCGCAAGAGCGAGAACCCGTCGATCACGCGCGACGTCTCGGGAGAGGGCGTCCAGCAGGCCCTCCTCAAGATCATCGAGGGCACGGTCGCGAACGTTCCGCCCAAGGGCGGGCGCAAGCACCCTCAGCAGGAGTTCGTGCAGATCGACACCACCAACATCCTGTTCCTCTGCGGCGGCGCGTTCCACGGGATCGGAGAGGTCATCGAGCGTCGGATCGGCGCCCGGGGGCTGGGCTTCGGAGCGGAGCTTCAGCGCAAGCGCAGCCGGCCGCTCGGCGAGATCCTGCGGGACGTGACCACCGAGGACCTGCTCAAGTTCGGCATGATTCCCGAGTTCGTGGGGCGACTCCCGGTCGTGGCGACGCTCGACGAGCTCGACGTCTCGGCGCTGATCAAGATCCTGGTGGAGCCCAAGAACGCGCTGACCAAGCAATACCAGAAGCTTCTCGAGCTCGAGGGGGTGACCCTGCGATTCTCGGACGGGGCGCTGCGCGCGATCGCGGACGAGGCGCTCAAGCGCAAGTCGGGAGCTCGCGGCCTGCGTTCGATCCTCGAGTCTGCGATGCTCGACATCATGTACGACGTTCCGTCGCGGGATGACATCTCCGAGGTCATGATCAGCGAAGAAGTGATCCTGCACGGAGCCGAGCCGATGATCGTCTTCGATCGCGCTGAAAGCGCCTAGAGGATACGGACATGGCGATTTACAAGGGCGATGACCAGGATCGAGATGCTCCGGACGCGGCCCACGAGGGTCTGATCGTCCCGCTCCTTCCGCTGCGCGACATCGTGGTTTTCCCCCACATGGTCGTTCCGTTGTTCGTCGGGCGCGAAAAATCGGTCCGTGCGCTCGAGGAGGCGATGCAGCGGAGCCGCAAGCTGCTGCTCTCGGCCCAGCGCGATGCAAAGACCGACGACCCGAGTCCGGAGGACATCTTCACGCTCGGAACGCTCGCGACCATCGTGCAGATGATCAAGCTGCCGGACGGCACGGTTAAGGTGCTGGTCGAGGGCAAGTCGCGAGCCGAGGTGCAGAGCTTCGAGGAAGAGGGCGACTACTTCCTGGTCTCGCTCAGTCTGATCGACGAGCAGGAGGAGCTGACGGTCGAGGTCGAGGCGCTGATCCGCAGCATCCGAGCGGCGTTCGAGAACTACATCAAGCTCAACAAGAAGGTGCCGCCCGAGATGCTCTCCACGGTTCAGAGCATCACCGACCCGGCCCGGCTCGCCGACACGATCGTCGCGCACCTGAACCTGAAGATCGAAGACAAGCAGCGCATCCTCGAGGTCACGAGCCCGCGTGAGCGCCTCGAGGAGATCTACGGCCTGATGCAGGCCGAGATCGACGTGCTCCAGGTAGAGGGTCGTATCCGATCGCGCGTCAAGAAGCAGATGGAGCGCTCCCAGAAGGAGTACTACCTGAACGAGCAGATGCGAGCGATCCAGAAGGAGCTCGGCGACCGCGACGAGTTCAAGAACGAGATCGAGGAGCTGGAGGCGAAGCTCGCAGGCCTGAGCATCTCGAAGGAGGCTCGCGAGAAGACCGAGAAGGAGATCAAGAAGCTCAAGATGATGTCGCCGATGTCAGCCGAGGCGACCGTCGTGCGGAACTACATCGACTGGATGCTCTCGCTGCCCTGGGAGGACGACAAGGAGGAGCACCGCGACATCGAAGCGTCCGAGCGGATCCTCGACGAGGACCACTACGGGCTGGAGAAGCCCAAGGAGCGGATCCTCGAGTATCTTGCCGTCCAGGCGCTGGTCCACAAGATGAAGGGCCCGATCCTGTGTCTCGTCGGTCCGCCGGGTGTCGGGAAGACCTCGCTCGGTCGCTCGGTCGCACGGGCCACCGGGCGCGACTTCGTGCGCATGAGTCTCGGCGGCGTGCGGGACGAGGCCGAGATCCGTGGTCACCGCCGCACCTACATCGGGGCGCTTCCCGGCAAGGTGATCCAGGGCCTCAAGAAGGCCGGCTCCGGCAACCCGGTCTTCCTGCTCGACGAGGTCGACAAGATGTCGATGGACTTCCGCGGTGACCCGAGCTCGGCGCTGCTCGAGGTGCTGGACCCGGAGCAGAACCACACGTTCAACGACCACTATCTCGACGTCGACTACGACCTGTCGCGCGTGATGTTCATCACGACGGCGAACATGCTGCAGAGCATCCCGCGCCCGCTGCAGGACCGGATGGAGATCATCCACATCCCGGGCTACATCGAGGAGGAGAAGCTCCAGATTGCCCGGAAGTTCCTGGTGCCGAAGCAGCGGGAGGCGCACGGCCTGAAGGAGAGCCAGATCGAGTTCACCGACTCCTCGCTTCTCGAGGTCGTCCGCTGCTACACCAAGGAGGCGGGGGTGCGAAACCTGGAGCGGGAGATCGCGTCGATCTGCCGCAAGGTCGCGCGCGAGGTGGTCGCGAGCAAGGACGAGGAGAATCTCCGGATTCGCATCGCCCAGCGTCAGGTGCGCAAGTATCTCGGGGTCGAGAAGTACCGGTTCGGTCACCGTGAAGCCGAGGATCAGGTCGGAGTGGCGACCGGTCTCGCGTTCACCGAGGTGGGCGGCGAGCTTCTGAACATCGAGGCGCTTGCGACCGCGGGCAAGGGCAAGGTCCAGGTGAGCGGCCGTCTCGGCGACGTCATGCAGGAGTCGGCGCACGCCGGGATCTCCTACGTGCGGCGGCGCGCGAAGCAGCTCGGTCTGGCGCGCGACTTCTACCAGAAGATCGACCTCCACGTGCACATCCCGGAGGGGGGCGTGCCCAAGGACGGCCCGTCGGCGGGCATCACCATGGCCACGGCCGTGACGTCGGCGCTCACCGGGATCCCGGTCCGGTCCGGCATCGCCATGACCGGCGAGATCACCCTGCGCGGGCGCGTGCTGCCGATCGGAGGCCTGAAGGAGAAGTTGATCGCCGCGGTGCGCGGTGAGATCGATACCGTCTTGATCCCGCGCGAGAACGAGCGCGAGCTGAAGGAGATCTCGACCAAGATCAAGCGGAAGCTCCAGATCCACTTCGTCGA